>NZ_JBEYYU010000049.1:0-67314 GCF_040645755.1 Streptomyces sp. NPDC046716 | reverse complement strand
GGCACGCTGTTGAGTTCTCAAGGAACGGACGCTTCCTTTGTACTCACCCTCTCGGGCTTTCCTCCGGGCGCTTCCCTTCGGTATTTCGTGTTTCCGACTCTATCAGACCGTTTTACCGGCCGATTTCCTCGGGGTCTTGCTTTGCTTTCCGGCCTTTCGGCTTTCCGGCGAGTCCGACTTTATCAGAGATTCTGAGTCGGAATTTCCGTCCCGCTCGGGGAAGTGGTCCGAACGCGTAACTGCGTCGGTTTCCCCTCAGGCGGAGCCGTAAACGTACTGGAGCGGGGCCCCTCGATGCAAATCGAGGGGCCCCGCTCCTCAGGTGCTTCAGACCTCGACGACGACCGGGAGGATCATCGGGCGCCTGCGGTACGTGTCCGAGACCCACTTGCCCAGCGTGCGGCGGATGAGCTGCTGCAGCTGGTGGGGTTCGACGACGCCGTCCTGGGCCGACTTCTCCAGGACCTCCTGGATCCTCGGGACGACTGCGTGGAACGCCGAGTCCTCGATGCCGGATCCGCGGGCCTGGATGTTCGGCCCACTGGTGATCTTGCCGGTGCTGGAGTCCACCACCACGAAGACCGAGATGATGCCCTCGTCCCCGAGGATCTTGCGGTCCTTCAGGGCCGGCTCGCCCACGTCGCCGACGGAGAGACCGTCCACGTAGACGTAGCCCGCCTGGACCTTGCCCACGATCTTGGCCTTGCCGTCGACCAGGTCGACGACGACGCCGTCCTCGGCGATCACGATGCGGTCGTGCGGGACGCCGGTGAGGGCGCCCAGTTCGGCGTTGGCGCGCAGGTGGCGCCATTCGCCGTGGACCGGCATCAGGTTCTTGGGCTTGCAGATGTTGTAGAAGTACAGGAGCTCGCCCGCGGACGCGTGGCCCGAGACGTGCACCTTGGCATTGCCCTTGTGGACGACGTTCGCGCCCCAGCGGGTCAGGCCGTTGATCACGCGGTAGACCGCGTTCTCGTTGCCGGGGATCAGCGACGACGCCAGGATCACCGTGTCGCCGGAGACGATGCGGATCTGGTGGTCGCGGTTGGCCATCCGGGAGAGGGCGGCCATCGGCTCGCCCTGGGAGCCCGTGCAGACCAGGACGACCTCGCTGTCGGGGAGGTCGTCGAGCGTCTTGACGTCCACCACCAGGCCCGCGGGGACCTTCAGGTAGCCGAGGTCCCGCGCGATGCCCATGTTGCGGACCATCGAGCGGCCGACGAAGGCGACCCTGCGGCCGTACTCGTGGGCCGCGTCCAGGATCTGCTGGATGCGGTGGACGTGGCTGGCGAAGGACGCCACGATGATGCGCTTCTGGGCGCCGGCGAAGACACCGCGGATCACGTTCGAGATGTCGCGCTCGGGCGGGACGAAGCCCGGGACCTCGGCGTTCGTCGAGTCGGAGAGAAGAAGGTCCATGCCCTCTTCGCCGAGCCGTGCGAACGTCGGCAGGTCGGTGAGGCGACGGTCCAGCGGGAGCTGGTCCATCTTGAAGTCGCCGGTGTGCACCACCATGCCGGCCGGGGTGCGGATGGCGACGGCCAGCGCGTCCGGGATCGAGTGGTTGACCGCGACGAACTCGCAGTCGAAGGGGCCCAGGCGCTCACGGTCGCCCTCGGCGACCTCGAGCGTGTACGGGCGGATGCGGTGCTCCTGGAGCTTCGCCTCGATCAGGGCGAGGGTCAGCTTCGACCCGATCAGGGGGATGTCCGGCTTCTCGCGCAGGAGATACGGGACACCGCCGATGTGGTCCTCGTGCCCATGCGTCAGGACGATGCCCTCGATGTCGTCGAGGCGGTCCCTGATGGACGAGAAGTCCGGCAGGATCAGGTCGATTCCGGGCTGCTCCTCCTCGGGGAAGAGCACTCCGCAGTCGACGATCAGCAGACGGCCGTCGAATTCGAAGACGGTCATGTTGCGCCCGATCTCACCGAGGCCGCCGAGCGGGGTGACACGCAGGCCGCCCTTCGGGAGCTTCGGCGGGGCGCCGAGTTCAGGATGCGGATGACTCAAAAGACTCTCCTCACCACGCGCGCCACGTGCCTGGAGGCACGTGGCGCGCGTGACGTTCGTGCAGTAGCTGTTGTGGTGGTGCCTGAGATGTAGCTGTTTGTTCTGCTTGTTCTGTTGATTCAGTTGTGGAGCTTTGCCAAGTCTGTGGTTAAAGCTGTACCCCGCCGGCGGCAAGATCGATCTTGAGCTGGGCCGTTTCATCAGGAGTGAGTTCGACCAGGGGCAGCCGCAGGGGTCCACCGGGCAGTCCCTGGAGGGCCAGCGCGGCCTTGGTGGTGATGACGCCCTGCGTGCGGAACATGCCGGTGAAGACCGGGAGCAGCTTCTGGTGGATCTCCGTGGCCTTGTGCACGTCACCCGACATGTAGGAGTCGAGCATGGCGCGCAGTTCCGGTGCCACCACGTGGCCGACGACGGAGACGAAGCCGCAGGCTCCCACCGACAGCAGCGGGAGGTTGAGCATGTCGTCGCCGGAGTACCAGGGCAGGCCCGAGCGGGCGATGGTCCACGAGGCGCGGCCGAGATCGCCCTTGGCGTCCTTGTTCGCGACGATGCGCGGGTGCTCGGCCAGACGGACGATCGTCTCCGTGTTGATGGGCACGCCGCTGCGGCCCGGGATGTCGTACAGCATCACGGGAAGCTCGGTGGCGTCCGCGATCGCCGTGAAGTGGCGGAGCAGACCCTCCTGCGGGGGCTTGTTGTAGTACGGCGTCACCGTGAGGAGGCCGTGGGCGCCGGCCTGCTGGGCCTGGCGGGCGAGCTCGATGCTGTGGCGGGTGTCGTTCGTGCCGACTCCGGCGACGACGTGGGCTCGGTCGCCGACCGCTTCGACGACGGCTCGTACGAGATTCGATTTCTCCGCGTCGCTGGTGGTCGGGGACTCGCCGGTGGTGCCGTTGACGATCAGGCCGTCGTTGCCTGCGTCCACCAGGTGGGCGGCGAGCCGCTGCGCGCCGTCGAGGTCGAGTGCGCCGTCCGCCGTGAAGGGCGTGACCATGGCGGTGAGGACCCTCCCGAAGGGGGTCTGCGGAGTCGAGGTCGGAGCCATGGGTAACACGCTACTCGCTGCTCAGCACCGGGTCCCCCCTCGGGGGATGCGACAAGTCACAACAAAGGAGGAGCCCGGCACTGCCTGCTCGGGGGTTCAAGCAGTGCCGGGTCCGTTTGATCAGGCTAGATGAACTTTATGAAATGCCGCAATACGGACACTTCGGACGGCTGATCCGCACATGTGTGCTCCGGCCACGAGGCCGGGTGCCTGCTCAGGACTACGGCGCCACGCGGCCGTTGGCATTGAAGGCCGCGTACGTGAGGGGCATGAGGGCCGCCCACTCCGCCTCCATCTTCTCGCCGACCATCTCGATCTCCCGCTGTGGGAAGGACGGGACCTTGGCCAGCTCGTGCTGGGTGCGCAGACCGAGGAAGTGCATCAGCGAGCGCGCGTTGCACGTCGCGTACATGGACGAGAACAGGCCGACCGGGAGGACCGCGCGGGCCACCTCACGGGCCACACCCGCCGCCAGCATCTCCTGGTACGCCTCGTACGCCTGGCGGTAGGAGTCCTCCATGCAGCGGGCGGTCAGCTCCTGCTGCGCCTGGGTGCCCTCGACGAACTCGTACTTGCCGGGGCGGCCCTCCTGGACCAGCTTGCGGTCGGCGTCCGGGACGTAGAAGACCGGCTGCAGCTCCCTGTACCGGCCCGATTCCTCGTTGTACGACCAGCCCACGCGGTGCCGCATGAACTCGCGGAAGACGAAGATCGGCGCGCTGATGAGGAACGTCATCGAGTTGTGCTCGAACGGGCTGCCGTGGCGGTCGCGCATCAGGTAGTTGATGAGCCCCTTGGACCGGGCGGGGTCCTTGGACAGCTCATCCAAAGACTGCTCGCCTACGGTGGAGACGCGGGCCGCGAACAGCACGTCCGAGTCGCTCGCGGTGTGCTTCACCAGCTCCACGGTGACGTCGCCTCGGAACGTCGGCTTGAGGTCTTCAGCAGGGGTTTCGGTCACGGCTTGGGGGGTCCTTCCCATCACTACGGTCGGGCGGCGCCCACTCTACGGGCCGCCACTGACAACGCGGCATTCGCCCGGTCTCGCCACGTTCCGCACCGAACGGGAAAAAACTTCAGGGAATTTGGTGAAAGACGGCACCCTTTGGTGCGTTCGCGCGTCTGTGTAGATGAACACACTTAGTTCGAACCTCTTGAGGAGAAGCAGCACCCATGTTCCGTCGGCGCGAACCCGTACCCTTCGCCTTCATCGCCGAAGCCGACAAGTTCCGCAGTAACGTCACGCCGCCTGCGCGCGAGCGTCTCTCCGCAGGTCAGATCGCCGGCCGTTGGCTGGTCGGGCTGACCGTCGTCGCCGGGATCGCCGGCTCCCTGATGTTCGGGATGCCGGCGCTGTCCGCCGACCAGTCCACGCAGCACGTCCAGCAGTCCGAGGCGTCGGACGGGCGTTGAGTCGCGCGGCGCGTCCCTGACTCGTCCGGACCCCCTGAAGTGGAAGGGTCCGTCCGGCCTGGGTAGCCTCACCGGGCACAGCCCAAGACCAGCGTGGATCGAGTGAGGACCCGTCGTGCCCCTGCCCTTCCTGACGGCCGACCGTGCATTCGACGAGGCCGCGGATGTCGCGCTGCCCTTCGACGACCGGGACCAGTGGCGTCGCCCGTACCGCCCGGGTCCGTACCGGGTCGGCGCGGCGGCGCTTCTGCTGCTGCTCGCGTCGTACGTGCTCTTCGCAGCCGTGATCATCGCCGTGGCCGGTGACGTCACCGCCGCGACCGTGTGCGGGGTGCTGGCGGTGCTGATCATCGCGGCCGCCCTGCGACTGCTGCGGATGGGCACCTGGGTGAGCGCGCGCGGACTGCGCCACATCGGTTTCTTCCAGACGCGCACGGCGCCCTGGGACCGGGTCGTGACCGCCCGCACGGTGCAGCAGCCCGTGCGCTGGCTCGGGCTGCCCCGCACCGTTCAGGGACAGGCCCTGGTCCTCGTACGCCGGGACCGTCAGGGTGAGCAGACGACGCTGCTCACCAGTCACGGTGCCGACTTCCTGGGGCGGTCCACGGCGTTCGACCGGGCCGCCGACACCATCGAGGTGTGGGCCGAGGAGTACCGGCCGCAGACCTGATCGACGTACGACGAAGGGGCCCGGCGAGTTCTCGCCGGGCCCCTTCGTGTGTCTCAGGCGCTGAGCGTGCGGCCCTCCTGGAGGGCGATCGCGCGCTGCATGGCTTTGCGGGCGCGAGGGGTGTCGCGGGCGTCGCGGTAGGCGACCGCGAGGCGGAACCAGCAGCGCCAGTCCCCCGGCGTGTCCTCCGTCTCGGCCTTGCGGCGGGCGAAGACCTCGTCGGCCGAGTCGCGGTCGATGCGGCCGTAGCCGTCCCGGCGCAGTTCGTCGACGGGCAGGCCGCCCTCCGCCTCCAGGAGTTCGGCGAGCCGGTTGGCCTTGCGGACGAACTGGGTGTTCGCCCACAGGAACCAGATGCCGATCACCGGCAGGATCAGCACCGCGACACCGAAGGTGATCGTGAGGAGCGTGCCCTGCTGGATCAGCATGATGCCGCGGTCGCCGGCCAGGACGAAGTAGACGACCAGGACCGCCGCCGTGATGGCGTACGTGATTTTCGCGCGCATTGCCGCAGGTCAGCCGTTCAGGTCGAGGAAGTGTTCCAGGCCGAAGGTGAGGCCGGGGGTGGTGACGACCTTGCGGGCGCCCAGGAGGATGCCCGGCATGAAGCTGCTGTGGTGCAGCGAGTCGTGGCGGATCGTGAGGGTCTCGCCCTCGGCGCCCAGCAGGACCTCCTGGTGGGCCAGCAGGCCGCGCAGGCGGACCGAGTGGACGGGGACGCCGTCGACGTCCGCGCCGCGGGCGCCGTCGAGCGCGGTCTGCGTGGCGTCCGGCGCCGGGGCGCTGCCGGCCTTCGCGCGGGCCGCGGCGATCAGCTGGGCCGTGCGCGAGGCCGTGCCCGACGGGGCGTCGACCTTCTTCGGGTGGTGCAGCTCGATGACCTCGACCGACTCGAAGTACGGGGCCGCGACCTCGGCGAACTTCATCGTCAGGACCGCGCCGATGGAGAAGTTCGGGGCGATCAGGACGCCGGTCTCCGGGGAGGCGGCGAGCCATGAGTTCAGCTGCGTGAGGCGGTCCTCGGTCCAGCCCGTCGTGCCGACGACGGCGTGCATGCCGTGGCCGACCGCGAACTCCAGGTTCTCCATCACCGAGTCGGGCGTGGTCAGCTCGACCACGACCTGGGCGCCGGACGCGACGAGCGCGTCCAGCTTGTCGCCGCGGCCCAGGGCCGCGACCAGCTCCATGTCCTCGGCGGCCTCGACGGCACGCACCGCCTCGGAGCCGATGCGGCCCTTGGCTCCGAGGACCGCCACGCGCAGCTTGCTCATGTTCTTCCAGTTCCTTCGATACGGCGTACGAGAGGTACGGGCTTACGCGACGGCTTCGTGGAGGCGTGCCGCCTGCTTGTCCTTGAGCGGGCCTATCACCGACAGCGACGGGCGCTGTCCCAGGATCTCGCGGGCCACCTCACGCACCTCGTCCGGGGTCACCTCGGAGATGCGGGCCAGCATGTCGTCGACCGACATCTGCTCGCCCCAGCACAGCTCGCTCTTGCCGATACGGTTCATCAGCGCGCCGGTGTCCTCCAGACCGAGGACCGTGGAGCCCTTCAGCTGGCCGACGGCGCGGGTGAGCTCGTCGTCGGTGAGACCATGCTGCGCGACCTGGTCCAGCTCGTCGCGGCAGATCTTCAGCACGTCGTGCACCTGGCTGGGGCGGCAGCCCGCGTACACGCCGAACAGGCCGCAGTCGGCGAACGACGAGCTGTACGAGTACACGCTGTAGGCCAGTCCCCGCTTCTCGCGGACCTCCTGGAAGAGGCGCGAGGACATGCCGCCGCCGAGTGCCGTGTTGAGGACGCCCATGGCCCAGCGGCGGTCGTCGGTGCGGGCCAGGCCCGGCATGCCGAGGATGACGTGGGCCTGCTCGGTCTTGCGGCCGAGCAGTTCCACCCGGCCGGCCGTGCGCAGGGTCTTGCGGCCGGTGCGCGGGCCGATCGGCGCGGAGGTGCCGGTGAGCGCGCCCGCCTTCTCGAAGGCGGCGCGGACCTGGCGTACGACCTTGTTGTGGTCGACGTTGCCGGCCGCGGCCACGACCAGGTGGGTCGGGTCGTAGTGCTTGCGGTAGAAGCGGGCGATCTGGCCCCGGCTCAGCGCGTTGATCGTGTCGGGCGTGCCGAGGACCGGGCGGCCGAGCGGTGTGTCGCCGAGCATCGTGTGCGCGAACAGGTCGTGCACGACGTCGCCCGCGTCGTCCTCGGTCATGGCGATCTCTTCGAGGATCACGCCGCGCTCCGCGTCGACGTCCTCCTCCTCGATGAGGGAGCCGGTCAGCATGTCGCAGACGACGTCGATGGCGAGCGGCAGATCGGTGTCGAGCACGCGCGCGTAGTAGCACGTGTACTCCTTCGCCGTGAACGCGTTCATCTCGCCGCCGACCGCGTCGACCGCGGCGGAGATGTCGAGGGCGCTGCGCTTCTTGGTGCCCTTGAAGAGCAGGTGCTCCAGATAGTGCGTCGCGCCGTTCAGCGTCGGTGTCTCGTCGCGCGAGCCGACGTGGGCCCAGATGCCGAAGGTCGCCGAGCGGACGGAGGGCAGGGTCTCGGTGACGATGCGCAGGCCGCCCGGGAGGGTGGTCCTGCGGACCGTACCGATGCCGTTCTCGCCCTTGATCAGGGTTTGGGTACGGGCGACGGCCCGCCCCTCCGAGGAGGTGCGGGCCGTCGTCGTGGTGCTACGGGACGTCACTTGTCGGCGTCGTCCTTCTTGTCTGCGTCGTCCTCGCCCTCGACCACGGGGATCAGGGAGAGCTTGCCGCGGGAGTCGATCTCGGCGATCTCGACCTGGACCTTCTGGCCCACGCCGAGCACGTCCTCGACGTTCTCCACGCGCTTGCCGCCGGCCAGCTTGCGGATCTGCGAGATGTGCAGCAGACCGTCCTTGCCCGGGAGCAGGGACACGAACGCACCGAAGGTCGTCGTCTTCACGACGGTGCCCAGGTAGCGCTCGCCGACCTCCGGCATGGTCGGGTTGGCGATGCCGTTGATCGTGGCGCGGGCGGCCTCGGCGGCCGGGCCGTCGGCGGCACCGATGTAGATGGTGCCGTCGTCCTCGATCGTGATGTCGGCGCCGGTGTCCTCCTGGATCTGGTTGATCATCTTGCCCTTCGGGCCGATGACCTCACCGATCTTGTCCACGGGGATCTTGACCGTGATGATCCGCGGGGCGTTCGGGGACATCTCGTCCGGGACGTCGATCGCTTCCATCATCACGTCGAGGATGTGGAGGCGGGCGTCGCGGGCCTGCTTGAGGGCGGCGGCCAGGACGGAGGCCGGGATGCCGTCGAGCTTCGTGTCCAGCTGGAGGGCCGTGACGAAGTCCTTGGTACCGGCGACCTTGAAGTCCATGTCACCGAACGCGTCCTCGGCACCGAGGATGTCGGTGAGGGCGACGTAGTGCGTCTCGCCCTTGATCTCCTGCGAGATCAGGCCCATGGCGATACCGGCGACAGGGGCCTTCAGCGGCACACCGGCGTTCAGCAGCGACATGGTCGAGGCGCAGACCGAGCCCATCGACGTCGAGCCGTTGGAGCCCAGCGCCTCGGAGACCTGGCGGATCGCGTAGGGGAACTCCTCGCGCGTCGGCAGGACCGGCACGATCGCGCGCTCGGCGAGCGCGCCGTGGCCGATCTCGCGGCGCTTGGGGGAGCCGACGCGGCCCGTCTCACCGACGGAGTACGGCGGGAAGTTGTAGTTGTGCATGTAGCGCTTGCGGGTCACCGGGGAGAGGGTGTCCAGCTGCTGCTCCATGCGCAGCATGTTCAGCGTGGTGACGCCCAGGATCTGGGTCTCGCCGCGCTCGAACAGGGCGGAGCCGTGCACGCGCGGGATGGCCTCGACCTCGGCGGCCAGGGTGCGGATGTCGGTGACACCGCGGCCGTCGATGCGCTTCTTCTCCTTGATGACGCGCTCACGGACCAGGGACTTGGTCAGCGAGCGGTACGCGGCGGAGATCTCCTTCTCGCGGCCCTCGAACTGCGGGAGCAGCTTCTCGGCGGCCAGACCCTTGACGCGGTCCAGCTCGGCCTCGCGGTCCTGCTTGCCCGGGATGGTGAGGGCGGCGGACAGCTCGGACTTGACCGCGGCGGTCAGGGCCTCGAGCACGTCGTCCTGGTAGTCCAGGAAGATCGGGAACTCGGCGGTCGGCTTGGCGGCCTTCGCGGCGAGGTCCGACTGGGCCTTGCAGAGGACCTTGATGAAGGGCTTCGCGGCGTCCAGACCGGCGGCGACGACCTCCTCGGTCGGCGCCTCGGCGCCGCCCTCGACCAGCTTGATGGTCTTGTCGGTGGCCTCGGCCTCGACCATCATGATCGCGACGTCGCCGTCCTCGAGGACGCGACCGGCGACGACCATGTCGAAGACGGCGTCCTCGAGCTCGGTGTGCGTCGGGAACGCGACCCACTGGCCGTTGATCAGCGCGACGCGGACGCCGCCGACCGGGCCGGAGAAGGGCAGACCGGCCAGCTGCGTGGACGCGGACGCGGCGTTGATCGCCACGACGTCGTACAGGTGGTCGGGGTTGAGCGCCATGATCGTGGCGACGACCTGGATCTCGTTGCGCAGGCCCTTCTTGAAGGACGGGCGCAGCGGGCGGTCGATCAGGCGGCAGGTGAGGATCGCGTCCTCGGAGGGGCGGCCCTCGCGGCGGAAGAAGCTGCCGGGGATCTTGCCGGCGGCGTACTGCCGCTCCTCGACGTCCACCGTGAGGGGAAAGAAGTCGAGGTTGTCCTTGGGGTTCTTCGAGGCCGAGGTGGCCGAGAGCACCATGGTGTCGTCGTCGAGGTAGGCGACGGCGGAGCCGGCGGCCTGACGGGCCAGGCGGCCCGTCTCGAAGCGGATGGTGCGGGTGCCGAAGGAGCCGTTGTCAATGACGGCCTCGGCGTAGTGGGTCTCGTTCTCCACTAGCGTTTTCTCCGTTACTTTCGTCTGTTACGTCTTTTGTCCCTCTCTGCCCGTGTGGCAGGGGGACGCTGCGGAGAAGCGCGCCGTGAGTGCGGGCCGGTCTTCGATCGAAGCACCCGGAGATCCTCTTGCGTCTCCGGGGGCCACTACCGAGGACCGGCGGCGGCGGGGGTGCGCTTCTCCTCGTCATCTTCGTGGTGGTACGCCACCAGACTACAAAGCCTGTGCGCCTGTGCGCACGTACAGCAAAGGGAGCGGCCCCCTCAGTCGGGAACCGCTCCCCTTCACAGCGTCTTAGCGGGCGCCGGCCGCACCGCGGCGGATGCCGAGGCGCTCGACCAGGGCACGGAAGCGCTGGATGTCCTTCTTGGCCAGGTACTGCAGAAGGCGGCGACGCTGGCCGACCAGGATCAGCAGACCACGACGGGAGTGGTGGTCGTGCTTGTGGGTCTTGAGGTGCTCGGTCAGGTCCGAGATGCGGCGGGAGAGCATGGCGACCTGGACCTCGGGAGAGCCGGTGTCGCCCTCCTTCTGGCCGAACTCGTCGATGATCTGCTTCTTCGTAGCGTTGTCGAGAGCCACGCTTACTCCTCGTAGATTCTTGAGCGCCTTCGAGTGCCCCTGGTCTGAATCTCAGGGGAGCTTCCGTAACTCGGGAGGCGGGGCTCGCTGGGCGCTGTCCCCAGCTGCTGCCGGGGGCGCGTACACAAACGGCCGTGAGTCAGGATAGCAGTCACTCGACCACTGCCCTGACCACGGCCGCCGGGGTCCGGGGTCAGCTGACCATGCTGCGCACCTGGTTGTACAGCCCGAGCACCGCGAGGCACAGCGGGACGAGGGTCAGCAGGACGAAGCCGTCGAAGATGTCGAGCAGCCGGCCCCAGAACGGGGAGACGCCCTTGCGCGGCACGGTCAGGCCGACCGCCACGAGCAGCGCCGCGCCGCCGCCGATCGCGGCGGTGAACCAGAGGGTGTGGATGTTGAGCGGGCCGCTGTCGCCCTGCACCAGGCTGATCAGCAGGGACTGCGGGACGTGCAGGGACATGCCGAGGATCAGCAGGCCGAGGATCAGCAGGCCGCCGACGACCAGGGAGGCGACCTGCGCGGTGTAGTCGAACAGGCGAGCGCGCAGCATCACGGCGATGCCGCAGGCGAGGGCGAGCAGCTGGGACCAGACCTGGTCGGAGAAGCCGAGCACGACGCCGGCCGTGGCGACGGCGACGGTGGCGCAGCCGATGACGAGGCCGAGCAGCAGTTCGTGGCCGCGGCGGACCTGGGCGCCGATGCGGCCGAAGTCGACGTGCTCCTCCTCGTCGCGGCCGTAGTCGCGGCCCTGGGCGATCTGGTCGGGCGAGCGGTAGCCGATGGGGAGGCGGGCGGAGCGGGCCGACAGGCCGGGCAGCCAGGCGACGGCGATGATCGCGACGACCGCGGTGACGGCGGCCACCTCGCGCGGCTGGGCCTCGGTGACCAGGGCGCCGAAGGTGGCGAGGGCGCCGATGGCCGAGCACAGGGCCGCGGCGACGAACACGGCGTCGCCGTGCGGGAGCAGCACCACGAGCAGTGCGGAGGCGATGAGCACCACGACGCAGCCGGAGAGCAGCTGCAGCCGGCCCGGCCCCTCGGCGCCCTCGGCCGGGAAGATGCCGGATCCGGCGAGGAGCAGGTGCGGCAGGGCGGCGAGGCCCAGTGCGGTGGACGCGGCGCGGTCGTCGTAGACCCGGGCGCGGACCACGGACAGGGCGACGAGGAGGACGCCGACGACGCCGGAGATGATCCCGGGCAGACCGTTCATGTCGCGGTCCATCGGGTTCGAGAACCACAGGGCGAACGCCATCATCGTCAGGAGCAGCACGCCCGCGGCGAGGCCGACGACGCTCATCAGCTCGTCGCTCCAGCGGCGACGGTCCCGGCGGACCGCGGAGGCGACGGCGTCGGAGACGTCGTCGAACACGGCGGCGGGCAGCGATTCGCCGAACGGGCGCAGCAGCAGCACGTCGCCGTCGAGCACCCGCTGGTCGGCGAGCGAGCGGCCGGCGTCCAGGACGGTGCCGTCCCGGCGGACCAGGTGGTAGCCGGTGGGGTCGCCCTCGGCCTGGGTCTGTCCGGAGAGCTGGAGGATCTCGGGATAGATGTCGGCCAGGGCCGTGTCCTCGGGCAGGGCGACGTCGATACGTGCGTCCGGTGCGGCGACGGTGACGCGGCAGAAGCCGGTCCCGCCCCCGGCAAGAGCGGTGGTGCTCACCTCGCGGTTCCCCCTTGTAAAGAAATTGGTGTGGCGTCGCTGTAAAGAATTCGTGTGGCGCCGCGGTGATTTGGTGCAGACGACGTTCGCTCGGCGCCCGTGCGGCGTTCGGATGACGTCACGCGCGGGGCGACAGCGTACCGTCCAGGTCTCATCTCACCCCATGGGCCCCGTCAGTTGACCGGAGTCAGTAGGATCATCCGGCACGCCGGAGCACTCGCTCTCCGGTCTGGGGGTACCGCCGGTAACGGGGGCGGTCCGACATATACCGATGCGCACGACATCTGTGTGCACGGAACCGTAATTGCCGACGAATGCCTACGAAATAAGGACTGGTGCCTCGGTGAGCGTGGTCATCGTCAAGCGCCCGCCTCGGGTATTGCCGCCCGATGTACCGACGAACGAAGTACAGCTGGAGCCGCCGCCCGAGCTGGCCCGGCCCGAAGACCAGAATCTGATGATGAGCCTGCTGCCCATGCTGGGCATGGGTACGTCGTCGGCGTTCTTCTTCACGTCGGGACAGTCGATCATGAAGATCATGGGTGGCGTCATGATCGTCTCCACCCTCGCCATGGCACTGGCCCAGCTGATCAAGGCGCGCCAGGGCGGCGGCGCCGAGATGGCCCAGGAGCGTCAGGACTACCTGAAGTACCTGGCCCAGGTCCGGCGCGAGGTGCGGACGACGGCGCGCAAGCAGCGCGACGGGCAGTTCTTCCTGCACCCGAACCCGGAGCAGCTGTGGGCCCTGGTCGCCGAGGGCCGGCGGGTGTGGGAGCGGCGCGCGAGCGACGGGGACTTCACCCAGGTACGGCTCGGGCTCGGCCCGCAGCAGCTGTCGACGCCGCTGATGGCGCCGGAGACCGCGCCGCTCGACGAGCTGGAGCCGCTCACCGCGCACGCGATGAAGTCGTTCCTCGACACCCACGGCACCCTGGACGCGCTGCCGCTGGCCGTGTCGCTGCGGTCCTTCTACCACGTCAGCATCTCCGGTGACCCGGACACCACCTACGGTGCGGCCCGGGCCCTGATCGCCCAGCTGTGCACCCTGCACTCCCCCGAGGACCTGCGGGTCGCGGTGGTGGCGTCGCCCGGCGCCATGGCCGAGTGGGAGTGGACGAAGTGGCTGCCGCACGTCCAGGACGCCACCGTGGACGGCGCGGGCTCGCGCCGCATGATCGTGGACGACCTCGGCGACGTCGAGGACATGCTCGCCGACGATCTCGAGGGACGCGGCCGCTTCAACCCGAACGGGCCGCCGGTCGCCGACGCCCCGCACCTCGTCGTCGTCATGGACGGCGGCACCATCCCCGACGAGTCGCTCATCGCGGGCGCCGAGGGGCTGCAGGGCGTGACCATCATCGAGGTCGTCCCGGGCGACGTGGACGAGCTGCGCGGCTCGCTGTCCGTGCAGGTCCACCCGGGCAGCCTGCTGCTGGAGTCGCAGGGCGGCACCCAGTACAGCGGCACCTGCGACACCCTGTCGGCCACCGAGGCCGAGGCGCTCGCGCGCCAGCTCGCGCCGCTGCGCGCCGGTTCGGCGGACGGCGACGAGCCGCTCCTCGCCAACCTGGACTTCACCGAGCTGATGGGCATCGGCGACGCCGGTTCCGTGGACGTCTCGCGCACCTGGCGCCCGCGCACCCTGCACGAGCGGCTGCGCGTGCCGCTGGGTGTGGACCGCGACGGCCAGCCCGTGATGCTCGACATCAAGGAGGCCTCGCAGGAGGGCATGGGCCCGCACGGCCTGTGTGTCGGCGCGACCGGTTCCGGCAAGTCCGAGGTGCTGCGCACCCTGGTGCTCGCGCTGACGGTGACGCATTCCTCGGAGACGCTGAACTTCATCCTCGCCGACTTCAAGGGCGGCGCGACCTTCGCCGGCATGTCCGAGCTGCCGCACGTCGCCGCCGTGATCACCAACCTGGCGGACGACCTCACCCTCATCGACCGCATGCGCGACTCGATCACCGGTGAGCTGCAGCGCCGCCAGGAACTGCTCCGCTCGGCGGGCAACTACGCCAACATCACCGACTACGAGAAGGCCCGCGCGGCCGGCGCCCCGCTGGACCCGCTGCCGTCGCTCGTCATGGTGCTCGACGAGTTCTCCGAGCTGCTCACCGCGCGGCCGGACTTCATCGAGATGTTCATCCAGATCGGCCGTATCGGCCGTTCCATGGGTGTGCACATGCTGCTCGCCTCGCAGCGTCTGGAGGAGGGCAAGCTGCGCGGTCTGGACACGTTCCTGTCGTACCGGATCGGTCTGCGCACCTTCTCGGCCGCCGAGTCCCGTACGGCGATCGGCGTCCCGGACGCGTACCACCTGCCGAACGTCCCGGGTTCGGGCATCCTCAAGTACGACACCGAGACGATGATCCAGTTCAAGGCCGCGTACGTCGGTGGCGTCTACCGGCCCGGCGGTACGGGGCCCGGCGGGTCGCGCACCCACCGGCAGCCGGTGCTGTTCACCGCGGCGCCGGTCGAGCAGCAGATCATCCAGGAGCCGGAGCCCGAAGAGGTGCCGGACCAGGTGGACGACGCGCTCGCGGACACCGTCCTCGACGTCATCGTGGCGCGTCTCGTCGGACAGGGCCCGCCGCCGCACCAGGTGTGGCTGCCGCCGCTGGAGGAGTCGCCCTCGGTGGACGCCCTGCTGCCGCCGCTGTCGGCGACGGCCGAGCGCGGTCTGCACGCCGCCGAGTACTCGGCGCAGAGCAAGCTGATCGTGCCGATGGCGCTGGTCGACAAGCCGTTCGAGCAGCGGCGCGACATCCAGTACCTGGACTTCTCCGGCTCGGCCGGTCACGCCCTCGTGGTCGGTGGTCCGCAGTCCGGCAAGTCGACGCTGATCCGTACCGTGATGTCGGCGTTCGCGCTCACCCACACCGCGGCCGAGGTGCAGTTCTACTGCCTCGACTTCGGCGGTGGCGGCATGCTCTCGATGGAGGGTCTGCCGCACGTCGGCGGCGCCGCCTCCCGGCTCGACGCGGAGAAGATCCGCCGTACGGTCGCCGAGGTGCGCGGGATCCTCAACGAGCGCGAGGAGTTCTTCCGCGCCAACAACATCGACTCCATCGGCACGTACCGGGCGCGGCGCGCCGCCGGACAGTACCCGGACCAGCGGTGGGGCGACGTCTTCCTGGTCATCGACGGCTGGGCCGCCTTCAAGACCGACTACGAGCAGCTCGACCCGGTCATCCTGGATCTGGCCGCCCGCGGTCTCGGTTTCGGCATCCACCTGTTCATCGGCGCCGCCCGCTACAGCGAGGTGCGGCCCGCTCTGCGAGACCAGCTCCTGAACCGTGTGGAGCTGAAGCTGGGTGACCCGATGGAGTCGGAGTTCGACCGCAAGAAGATGGAGGCCGTGCCGCTGGGCATGCCCGGCCGCGGTCTGACCCCCGACAAGCTCAGCTCGCTCGCCGGTCTCCCCCGTATCGACGCCTCGTCCGACGCGACGACGCTCGGCCAGGGGATCGAGCAGATGGTGGCCGCGATCTCCGAGCACTGGCAGGGCCCGGCGGCCCCGCCGGTACGGATGCTGCCGACGAAGCTGCACATCAGCGAGATCCCGAAGGGCAGCGACTTCCCCGAGCGGGGTGTCGCGATCGGTGTCGACGAGACGACGCTGTCGCCGGCGTTCATCGACTTCGAGAACGACCCGCTGATGGTGGTCTACGGCGAGTCCGAGTCCGGCAAGTCGGCGTTCCTGCGCATGATCGCCAAGCAGATCTCGGAGCGGTACGCGACCGACAAGGCGCTGCTCGTCGTCGGTGACTACCGGCGCGCGCACCTGGGCGAGATGCCCGACTCGCACCTGTACAAGTACTGCGCGTCGGGCCCGCAGCTCCAGGAGGTCGTCACCAGCCTGGCGGGCTCCATGGGCCGCCGTATGCCGGGTCCGGACGTCACGCCGGAGCAGTTGCGCAACCGGTCGTGGTACGACCTGCCCGACGCGTTCATCATCGTCGACGACTACGACCTGGTGGCCACCAGCTCGGGCAACCCGCTCCAGTCGCTCCTCGAGTACCTGCCGTTCGCCCGTGACCTCGGCCTGCGCATCATCGTGGCGCGGTCGTCCTCGGGTGCGGCGCGGCAGTCCTTCGAGCCGGTCATGCAGCGCATGAAGGAGCTCGGCGCGACCGGTCTCGTGCTGTCCGGCGACCCGGCGGAGGGCCAGATCTTCGGCCCGCTCAAGCCGCAGCGGCTGCCGCAGGGCCGTGGCATGTTCATCACCCGCAAGGGCGGTGCGCAGCTGGTGCAGACGGCCTGGCTGCCGATGCACAACTGACGCACGCGCGGCTCTTGTCCATGGGTACGGTACGGCGCCGGAGGCACTCGCCTCCGGCGCCGTCCGCACAACCAGCCTGAAGGAGACGGAAGTTGACCACCGCACCCCGCACCACCGACGAAGCACTCGCGATCGCCCGGACGACGTTCCAGCCCCTGTGCGCGGACGGCACCCCGGCCACCCTCAACGTCCAGGAGTTCGACCTGGGGTTCCTGATCTACGCGACGTTCCCGCCGACCGAGCCGCCGAGCTACGGCGGCAGCCACCTGGTCATCTCGAAGGCGGACGGATCGACGATGTACGTGCCGAATTTCCCGCCGGACTCGGCGATCGATCTGTACCGGCGGCAGGTCGGGCAGGCCTGAGCACGCGAGTACGCCCGTGAGGCGGTACGCCGACTAGGCTGCGGCCGTACGTGATCACGGGGTCCACGGCGGGCCAGGTATCCAGGGGGAGCCATGATTCAGCCCGGCGGTCCGGCGGCCGGGGCGCCCCACGCCGGGTTCGCTCCGCAGCCGGGGTTCGCCCCGCAGGCGGCTCAGACGGGGTACGCGCCGCATCCGTTCATCGGCGGTCGCGGCGCGGCTCTGCGGACGCTTGCCGCCTGGCGGGCCGTCGCGCCCGGCGCACCGCGCGTCACGCTGCTCACCGGCTCGCCGGGGTGCGGGAGTTCACGGCTGCTCACCGGGTTCCTGATGCTGTGCGCGCCCGACTATCGCGCGCGCATCGATCTCAACGCCCTCGACCCGTGGACCGTGCCGCCGGAGCTGCCCGAGCCCGCGGTGGCGAGCGCCGCCGGGCTCACCCCCGCCCAGCTGCTGTGGGTGTTCGCCGATCACTTCGGCCTCGACGTCGCGCGCACTGCCGAGGTGTACGAGGCTCTGGGCACCGCCGAGCGCGTCATCGTCGTATCCGATGTGGACCGGGCCGGCCCGGTGCGGGCCGGACGCGGACCGCTGTCGACGGCGCGCGAGCTGCTGGTGCCGCTGGCCTCGGTCCCGTCGGTCCGGCTGCTCGCCGAGGTGCCGCGCGAGGTGGCGGCCGAGATCACCGCCGCGCTGCCACTGGGTACGGCCGCGATCGTCGATCTGGACGCGCCCGAGTACGCGGATCCGGCGGGGCTCGTGCTGCAGGCCGAGGCCGCCCTCGATCCTGCCGGCGGCGCACCCCAACTGCCGTACGCCGCGGATCCGGCGAGCCGCCGGGCCCTCGCCCAGGCGCTCGCGGCGGGCGCCGCAGGGGCCGTGGCCAGCAGTCGCCTGACGCTCCAACTCAGCGTTTCCGGACTGCTGTTGGCCCCGCATCCGCCGCTGGACACGCGGTACGTTCCCACCGGGCTCGACGCGGCTCTCGATCTGCACGCCTTCCGTCTGGGCGGCGAACCCGCCACCCTACGCGCGATTCTCACGCCGCTCGCCCTCGCCGAGGGCGACGGACTGCCGCTGCCGCTGTGGGCGCCGCTCGCCTCGGCGCTCGCCGGCCGTGATCTGGCGGCGGACATCGCTCAGGGGAAGGCGCTCGTAGGGCCGTTCGTCACCGCGGTGGACGGCGAGGGGGACGCCCAGTCCATCGCGCTCGCCCACCCGGCGCTCGGCGAGGCGATCCTCGCCCAACTCCCCGATGTGCGGGCCGCGCAGCTCGTCCTCGCGATGGAGCTGCTGGAACTGATCCCCGAACAGGGCTGGTCGCAGGCCGGACCGTACGTGCGCGACGGCGTCGTCGGCCATGTCCTGGGCGCGGGTCAACTGCCGCGGCTGCTCAACGACGCATCCCTGATGGCGCATGCCGACCCGGTGGTGCTGCGGGCCGCGGTGGAGGAGTTCGCGACGGCGGAATCGGCGGGGCAGCTGCCGCCGCCCGCGCGGGCGTATCAGCGGGTCGCGCCGCTCCTCACCCGCTCGCAGGCCGGCCCTGCGGAGCGCGCCGCGATGCTCGCCGCGGCGTTCGAGGAGGACGGGCTCGAGGAGTGTGCGCGGACGTTGCGGGCAGCGGCGGGTGTCCCGTCGGCGCCCTCATCGGCGCCGGTCCCGCCCGCTTCGCCGCCCCGGCCGCCCGGGTCCGGGTCCACGGCCCCGCGTCCGGCGACTCCGACGCCCACCCTCGTGGACGGCCCGCAGCAGCCCCGCCCCGCCACCGGACCGGGCAACACCGCCGTGTTCACGTACGTCGACCCGCGCACCGGCCAGGAGGCGTACGTCACGGCCACCTCGGCGCCCGGGCGGCCGCCGGTCGAGTACCAGGGGATGACGCAGCTCGAACAGCTGGGGGTGCCGACGGGCAACGTCGTCGCGATCCACACCGATCTGGCCCCCGGCTACTTCCCCGGCGGCTATACGGCGAACGTCCTGAACTCCGCCTTCCCCAGGGTCTCCCAGTCGTACGCGCACCCGTACGGCTGGGACCCCGCCTCGCGCACCGAGGGGATCGCCGCGCTGACCTCGCACGCCGAGGAGATGGCGCGGCTCGCCGGTCAGCCGGTTCCGCCACGGCCGTGTCGCGCCCCGCTCCCCCACCCCGTACCGCCCACGCATGTCCTGCCGGACGCGGAGCTCGGCCCGCTGCTCACGCAGGTGTTCGGCGAGAAGGTACGCCGTTTCACTCCGCAGGCCCTGGCCGGCGCGGCCCTCCCCGATTCCGCGCGCACGACCCTGTCCATCGCGGGGATCCCCGCCGACGTCCCGCTGTTCTTCCTCGCGGACACGGACAGCCCCGACGCCCCGCCCGTCATGGGCGGCATGTTCGCCGACGCCCGTACCCATCTGCTGGGAACCGGCGCCCAGTTGGCCCCGGAGGCCGCCGACGTCCTTGCCACACACACCCGGATCGGCACCGACGGCGTGTACGTGATCACCGTGCAGCGGGACAGCGGCCAGGTCTGGGCGGCGATGCCGCTGGACGGCCGCCTGCAGTACGTGAACTCCTCGGTCGCCGCCTTCGCGTACGCGCTCGCCACGCTGTACGCGACGCGCGGCCACATGGTCGACCTGGACCCGTACACGGCGGGCCGCATCGTGGCCGACCTCCAGCAGCGGCTGCTGGCGATCGATCCGAACTGCCTGGCCGAGTCCGGACATTGGTGGTCGCTGGTGATCGAGCAGATGTGGCACGGGTTGTTCTGATGCTCGGCGGGACGGGCATCGCCGCGGTTCATTCGAGCGGGAACGCCGTGTCGTCGTGGAACACCTGCTGCCAGAGCGTCGCGCCCTGCTATGGGGTGAAGGCCGCCGCCCAGTCGGTGATCGCCAGGAAGAGCAGCAGGTGCTCCAGGGAGTCGTTCACCGGGGTCCGCCGCGCCGCCGTCAGCACAGCGATCTCTCTCCCGTGCGGGTGTCGAGGCACAGGGCTTCAGTTCCGCATGCAGCTCGGGGTCGAGGCAGACAGGCTCGTCCTCGTCCATGAGGTGCAACGAGGTAGAACAGGGAGGAGCCCCGCCGGCCCTGCCCGTCACAGATAGTCGAACCCCTCGGATGCCAGCTGGTGACCCCAGTTGATGGTCGCGGCGGCATGTCAGCCACCTGTGCCGAGTTCGTCGAGGAGCACCTCGTAGTCTTCGGACGCATACGCGAGATCGTCGAAGACGCCCTCCCAGAGCGGTGACTCCGCGGCGACCGGGTCCAGCGCGGCGAACCACGACGGGGCTGCCTCGGACAGTGCCTCCATCTCCAGCTCCGAGCTGGTCATGCTGAGGACGAGGTGGGACAGAAGGGCGAGCGCCAGGAGCCGGGGCATGCTCCGCGCCACGGGAAGGAGTTCGCCGCCGCCGTCGACGAAGACCGTGCCGCGCTCCCCGTCCAGGTACAGCGTCCATGAGGCCATCCGGCCGAGCCCTTCGAGCATGCCGGGGTGGTCGGCGGCCGGACGCAGCGGGGTGTCCCTGAGGTCGGGGGTGTACAGGCCGCCGATGACACGGGAGCAGGGCCAGCCGACCTCGCCGAGGAAGCGGCGGGACGGAGCATGCGTCAACCCGGCGGGCAGGGTGGCCGGTTCCATACTGCGGCAGGCCCCGTCACGGAAGGCGTCGGCGCGCTCGAGGCGTTCACGCGTGACGTCCTCAGCACGGCCCGCGCGAGACACCTCCACACCGCCAGGGGGACGGCAGGGCGCTCCAAGGCCCCTGCGGCGGAAGCCAGTTGGGCCACGGTCTTGTGCGCGAGGCCCGGCACGTCCGGCAGGGCCGGAGCAGGCGCTGCGGGTGCGGTGACGATCCGCGTCTTCAGGCCGAACTCCCGCTCCACGGCGAGCGGCACGGACTCGGCGATGCGGCGGGGCTCGGCCGAGGTGATCAGCGGGCCGGCGTACGGCACGTTCTCCAGGTCGACCGTCGTCGTCCCGTCGTCCTTGGCGTCCACGCGTTCCGCGACGACGGACAGAACGTCATCGGCGGTCAGGCCCGAACAGTCGATACGCACGGGGATCTCCCAAGAAGGACGGACGAGCCGGCGCTCGGCGGGAACGGCAGATCGGCCCAGCATCTCCGACAGCCGGGCCGGCCCAGTCTCTCGAACACCAGGTCAATCATCGAACGCTCACCACACGCTGTCAGCATCCGGCACTAGACTCGACAGGGAGTGATCGACGCACAATGAGCGGGTAGGCCCGCACAGTGATGCGGTGCGCTTGCGGCGCGGCAACAACCGGGGGAGACGGGGAACATGAGTCAGCCGAGCAGCCCACAGGGCGCCGGTACGGAGAGCGGGCACCATGACCCGCATCCGTTCATCGGTGGCCGCGCCGCCGCGCTGCGTGATCTGGCCGCATGGCGGGCCGGCGCTCCGGGTGCGCCCCGTGTGACGCTGGTCACCGGCTCACCGGGGTCCGGCCGTTCGCGGCTGCTGACCGGCTTCCTGATGCTCTGTGCCCCCGATTACCGGGACCGCATCGATCTCACGCGTCTCGACCCGGCGACCGTCCCTCCCCCGCTCACCGCGCCCGCCGTGCCCAGCGCCACGGGCCGCACGCCCGCGCAGGTGCTGTGGCTGCTCGCCGATCACTACGGCATCGACGCGGTGCGGGACACCCAGGTGTACGAGGAGCTGGGAGCGGGCGACACCGAGCGCGCCGTCGTCGTCGCCGATGTCGACCAGGCCGGTCCGGTCCGGGCAGGACACGGGCCGGAGCGTATGGCGCGGGAGCTCCTGGTGCCGCTCGGTGCGCTCGGTTCCGTACGGCTGCTGGCCGACGTCTCCCGGGAGACCGCCGCGCTGATCGGCTCGGCGCTGCCGGCCGGAACGGTCCGGGTCATCGATCTGGACACACCCGAGTACGCCGATCCGGACGGACTCCTGCTCCAGACCCAGGCGGCTCTCGACCCGGCGTTCGGGGCGCCCGAGCTGCCGTTCACGACCCATGTCGAGGTACGGGACGCCCTTGCCGGCGCCCTTGCGGCACGGGCCACCGCCGGCGGCGCGGGCGGAAGCCGCCTGATCGTTCAACTGGCCGCACAGGGATGGCTGTTGGCGCCCGAGCCGACACCTTCTCCGCAGCACCACGTACCCTCCACCCTCATCGGCGTCCTCGATCTGCACGCGCGACGGCTCGGCGTCGACCCGGCCGTGCTCCGGGCGGTGCTGGCCCCCCTGGCGCTCGCCGAGGGCGACGGGCTGCCCCTGCACCTGTGGGTCCCGCTCGCTTCCGCTCTCGCCGGACGCGACATGACGGCCGAGATCTCCGACGGGATGCTGCTCGCCGGGCCCTTCATACGGCCCGTCGGGACAGAGAGCACCTCGGAGGCCGATGCCAGCGCGGAATCCGGGACTCTGATCGCTCTGGCCCATCCCGCCCTCGCCGAGGCGATCCGCGCCGAGCTGCCCGACCTGGCGGCCGCGCACCTGAGCCTCGCCACGGAGCTGCTCGGCCGGGTGCCCGACCAGGACTGGTCGCGGGCCGAGCCCTATGTGCGGGACGCCATCGTGGGCCATGCGCTGGGAGCCGGCCAATTGCCGCGGCTGCTCACCGACCCGTCGCTGATGGCCTACGCCGACCCGGTCGTGCTGCGCGCGGCCGTCGAGGAGGTCGCCGCGGACGACGCGGTGGCCGGACAGCTCCCGGCCGCGGCCCACACGTATCTGACGGTGGCGCCGCTGCTCACCCGTACGCTGGCCGGCCCTCCCCTCCGTGCGCGGGTCCTCGCGACCGCGTTCGACGACGACGGTCTGCCCGAGTACGCGCAGGCTCTGCGGAGCCGCCCGGAGTTCGCCGTCCCGGACGGTCGGCTAGCCTCGACACCTCCCCCGACCGTGCCGCACCCTCAGCCGATGGAGACCCAGGCGTGACCACCTCCGACCATGACGAGACCCGGCACGACAGCCAGGCCCCGACGCAGACCCCGGCCCCGGAAGCACGTCCCGCGACCGGCCCGGGGAACACGGCCGTGTTCACGTACGTCGATCCCCGCACCGGGGAGGAGACCTATCTGACCCGGGTCTCCGGCCCCGGCCTGCCCCACGTCGAGTACCAGGGATGGTCGGACCTGAACGGCCTGGGCGTCCCCGCGGGGAACGTGCTGGCGGTCCACACGGACCTCAGCCCCTCCTCCCTCCCCGGCGGTTACACCCTCGACGCGCTCAGCGCCGCTTTCCCCACGGCCTCTCTCTCGTCCAGCCACCCGTACGGCACGGATCCGGCCGAGCGGACGGCGGGGGTCGCCGCGCTCACCGCTCAGGTGGAGTCGATGGCTCAGCTGACGGGGCAGGCGCCGCCGCCCCGTCCGCACCGGCCACCGCTGCCCGACGCGGCGTCGACTCCTCCGGCCTCCCTCTCGGACGGCCTTTCCGGGAATCTGCCCGACAGGATCCCGGTTCTGCGCTACGACAGCGCGCTCGTGGCCGGAGTCCCGCTCCCCGACGCGGCTCGCGCCACACTGACCGGCACCGGGCTCCCTGCGGACATCCGCTTCTTCTTCACCGCCGACCGGCCGGACAGCCCGCCTGCGGGCGGCCTGTTCACCGACGCGGCCACGCACCTGCGTGAGCTGGGGGCCGAGCTGACTCCCGCCGCTGTCGAGGTTCTCTCCGCGCACACCCGGATCGGCACGGACGGGCGGTACGTGATCACGGTGCAGCAGGAGGCGGGCTCCGTATGGGCCGCCAACCCGGCGACGGGCAGCGGCCGTTATGTGAACGCCTCGGCCGCCGCGTTCGCGCACTCCCTCGCCGCACTCTCCGCGACTCGCGACCTGATGCTGGGTATGAATCCGTACGAGGCGGGCGCGGCGGTCGCAGATCTCCAGGACCGTCTGTTCGCCCTCGACGCCACGTGCTTCGACGATCCGGGCAACTGGTGGTCGGTGATCGTGGAGCAGATGTGGCACGGCCTGTTCTGACCCGGTCCTGATCCCGTCCCGACCAGCCCTCCCACCCGAGAGGAACACCATGCCGCGCGAAGGAATACGTACCGATACGCAGTCCCTGTCTCGGGAAGGCACCAACTTCCAGGACCTGGGCAGCCGTTTCGCCGCCGCGGCCGCGGCCCTGCAGAACGGTCTGGCGTCCGTCAACGCCTGCGCGCCCACCAGCGGCGGACCCGCCGCGCCGGAAAAGGGCCAGGTCGATGGATTCGTGCAGGGCCTGACGACCTTCGCCGACAAGGCGGACATGCCGCCGTGGGGCGACGACGAGATCGGCGAGAAGTTCGGCATCGCCTACGAGGGCCTGCAGACCGGCATGTTCGAGTCGATGAACCACCTGGCCCAGGAGCTGACGAACATCGGCGGCGCGCTCACCGCGATGTCCAAGAACCACGACGAGAACGAGTCCTTCAACGAGGAGCTCATCCGTCAGCAGCAGAACGACATCGACTTCGCCGCGGGCAACGGCGGGACCGTGTCCCACATGACCAAGATGACGTAGCCACGGAGCACCCGTCGGGGTGGGTCAGACCGCCTGTCCCACCGCGATGACCAGAGCCGATCCGACCATCAGCCACAGCCCGGTCCGACCGGCTCCGGCCCCACCGCGCAGCGCGAGCCACAGCGCGCCGCAGCCGCCCAGCGCACCCAGAACGTTGGCGCCCAGGGCAACCGCGCCCGCGTCTCCGACGGCCTGTCCGACCAGTGCCGCGAGCGCCGCCGCGAGAAAGACGGCCGCGCACACGATGCCGCGCAGCCGCTCGCGCCGCAGCACCTCGGCGACCCGCGCCCGCTCCTCGGCGAGCGCGCGCTCCTCGGGCGGCAGCTCGGCCTCCCACTGCCGCGAGAAGTCGCCCTCCCACTGGAGGCCGGTGCCGTCTCCACCCGTACGTGTCATGCCCGCGACCCTAACGGACCCGCGCCCCCGGGCCGAACGCGGTCGCGGTCCGGGCGGACGCAGCAGGTGCGGCAGGTGCAGGGGATGGCTCCAGGTGTCACAGGATCTCTTGCAGGCCCTCGGTCCACCAGCTGCACACGGCATGGGGGCTGATGGCCTCCAGCCGGTCCTCGAGTGCGTCGCGCAGGCCGAGAAGTTCGCTCTGTGTGTACGCCATCGGGAAATGTGCCCTGACGACGGCCCAGGTGGTGACGAGACGGACGAAGGCGTCCAGGGTCTCGGCCATCAGATGGGGGGCGTCGTGGTCGACGTTCCACTCCCCCGCGGTCCAGTCGCCGTAGCGGTCCGGCTCGGGCGGTGTGGCGTCGGGCAGATCGGCCTCGGCCCAGTCGCCGTCCCCGGGCAATCGGTAGACCCTGCCGGTGGGGCCGTGCACGGCGATCGGGCCGCCGTTCCAGTCGCCGAGTCCGTACAACGGCAGGTCCCCGATCCGGGGCAGGGGTGTCTCCGGGTCGACGGCCAGGGTGATCTCGGCGGCCGACAGGGACGGCAGCCCGGTCACGGTCAAGGTGTGGCGGGCCGCGGGGTCGCTCAGCTCCGCCGGCAGCAGTGACGCGGGCAGGCGGACGATGGATTCCGTGCCGAACACCGTCTCCGGTGACGCGGCGAAGTCGGCCTGCCCGGGCGCGACGTGGCAGGGCACGACCTCCATCGTCCGGGCCTTGAGCGGAGACGGCATGGCCCAGCCGAGAAGCTCGTCGTCGAGGTCGTCGAGATCGAGATCGTCGAGATCGTCGTCGTCCCAGTCGTCCTCGTCGTCCTCGTCGTCCTCGTCGTCCCCGTGGTTCCCGTCGTCGGGCGTCCGCGATCCCGGGAATTCGTCGGGAAACCGTCCGGGCTCGGTGGCCTCAACGGCGAAGATCCCGCCCGCCGACGCCACCACCACGAGGTCACCGACCCGCAACTGGTCCTGCACCAGCCGCGGCCCGGCCGGAAACGGATCGAACGCGGCCCAGACCCGCAGCCGACCGCCCCCGTCCTGCCACAACGGCTCGCGCCGGCCGAACTCGGGGACGGCTCCCGTCCACGGTCCGGCGAGCACCTCCCCTGTAGCCGCGTCGAACACCCAGAATCGGGGACGGGCTGGGGTGTCGTCCTGGGCGACGACCGCCGTCCGACCGTGCGGGTCCCATCCGTCGGGGGCGAGGGCAAGCCCGTCGACCGGGCCGGGGAACACATTCCGGGGGTCGATGACACCCGACGGACGCCAGCGCGCCCAGCGCACCGTCCACGCACTCTCCGATGCCACCCCGGCCGCCGCGGACGCCGCCGCCTCGCCGCCCTGGCCCCGCGCCGCCAGGGCGAGCCAGGACATCCATTCCTCGTGGTCGTACGTCTCCATGCCCGCTCGTTTCACTTTCTCAATGGTCCATCAGCGCCACACCCCAGATCCCGGCCGCGGCCCCGACCGGGTCGATGGTGGACTGAAGGCTCTTCACCCGGGAGGCGATCTCGCGGGTCTCGATACGGTCGCCCGACGCCGTGAACACGGAGACGCCGAGCAGCCACACGGAGACCATCGCGAGGAAGTCGTGCAGGCTCCGCCCCACGATCTCCGCCCGCCCGGGGCGGTCGGATTCCGGATCGGGCAGGTGGAGGATCTGCCCGGTCGGGCCGTCGATGACGACATCGTCGCCCATCCACTGGCCGATCCTGAAGTACGGACCACTGGGGGTGGCGGGATCGCCGGGGTGGCCGCCGGTGACGGAGCCGGACCACTCGATCTCGCGCAGCAGCCGCTCCGGCAGCGGCGGCAACGGGCCGGTGTGCGTGCCGTGATGCACTCCCCACCAGTCGGAGTCGCGTTCGCGGCCGTAGAAGCCGAGGCCGCTCAGGTCACGGAACGACGGGATGCCCTGATCGACGAGGAAGTCGCGGGTGGCGGAGTGGGTGAGACCGTCGGGAAGCAGCGGCGAGGGCACACTGATCAGGGTGCCGCCCTCTTCCTCGAAGATGCCGTCCAGGTCGGCGGGTTGAGGGGCGGGGCCGTGGCGCGGGACGGTGCCGGGGGCCCTCAGGACGGTCGGGCAGGCGGCCTCGACGCGGCCGCCCGGCCAGTGGGTGATGCCGGCGAAGGGTGTCCCCGGTGCGGGCTTGATGCCGAACAGGCCGTTCTGGCCGCCGATCACCACGGTGTCGTCGACGGTCACGGGGCCCGCGTCCAGGAGGGCGGTGTTGAGCGGGTCCGGGTAGGGGCGGTCGTCCTCTCCTCCCGCAGTCGGCCAGCGCAGGCCCGGCAGTACCTCCTCGGGTTGCTGCTCGAGCTCCCAGTCCACCGTGTCCAGGACCTCACCGCTCCGTGGTTCGTGCAGCGTGCCCCGGCGCTGCCGGCCCCGGTAGCCGAACGCGGCGACGACCGGCCGGTCGTGCAGGCGCAGCTCCACCAGATCGCTGACCCCGGGGCAGCCGCCGAGATACGAGAGGTGCAGGGCGGCAGGTGGGCACCAGCGCGACCAACTCACCCTCCACGGAAGTGGAATACCGCAATCGGCCAGTTCTCCGGCCAGCTCCGTGTCGCCGCGGACCGTCGCCTGGAAGTGCAGCCAGGACACCCAGGTCGGCTGGTCGCACGGGAGGAGGGCGTAGTGGCGTGCGTGCACCGCGTCGGCGAGCACCGAGCCGCCGGGAGCTTCTTCCAGGCCGGCCCCCTCGGCCGCTTCGATCAGCGTCTCGGGCGCGATGTGGGCCACAGTATGGATCCGGCGCAGCAGTCCGGTGAACCGCGGGTACGTCGTGTCCCCGGCGGCCAGGTCCGCTGCCGCGCAGTGGGCGGCGAGCGCCGTGGTGGCGTAGGCGCCCGGGGAGCCCACGAGTTGATCGGCGAGATGGTGGTGGGTACGTGCGCGGTCCTCCGCCGGGATCAGTTCCCGGAGGAGCCGCGCCTCCGTCTCGTCCCGGAACGAGACGGACACAGCGGCCTCCCCGGCGGCGTCCACGACGAGCCCGCTCTGCTGCTCGGCCACCCGGGCCAAGTGGTCGGCCTCGGGGCGCTGTCCGGTCAGGCCGGCGACCAACTCCTGCCAGATGGCGTACGGCACATGGCGTGCTTCGGCCAGCGCCAGCGCCCGGACCTCGACGGGAACGTCGTCCAGGACCGGCGGTTCGGCGGCGATGCGCAGCGTGTGGGACGTTTCGTGGCCGGATCCCGCGTCACGTACGGTCACGAACACGGTGTGGCCAAGACTGCCCAGGTAGCTCAGGGCGCGCAGCAGACGCTGCGGCTCCCCGCTCGTCCGCGTCCGTCCCACGAGGTCGGCCCGTGCGACCAGGATCAGCCGCGTCGGCTTCTTCGGCAGACGCCGTGACCATCCTCCCGGAGTCCTGAACGGTGCACCCAGGGAGTTCACCACCTCGGTGAGCGTCCCGTCCGCGGTACGCCCCACGGCATCGACGAGAACACTGTCGGGCACCCGCTCGTGCACGGCACGCAGCACCTCCGTCCCCCGGGCACCGGACGGATCCACGACCTGGTTCACGCCCCAGCCCTTGAGCGCGGCCCAGTCGTCGACAAGCCGGTCGGCCGCCTCCTGGTGGCCGATCGCGTCGGCGGAGGTGGGTTCCTGGTTCTCGCTGCTCAATCTGCTCCCTTTCGCTTCCCGTCCGGGAACGACGAACGCACAGGGCAGGTACCCGCAGGCGCCGTCGACCGCGCCGAATCGTGATCAGAGACGTGCGGGCTGCCCTCACCGCCCTCAGACAAGTCCGTACATCTGCGCTCTCACCCGGATCCAGGTGTCCGCGACCACGGTCAGGTGAGCGCTCAGCTCCGCGTCCATCACCTGCTTGGGTACCGAGTGCCGGTAGGTCGTACCGTAATACACCGGTACGCCGTTCATGGACTCGTGCTGCGCGATGGTCCTGGAACACTCGGCGTATCCGGGATTGAGGTCCCTCGATCCACAGGGCTCCCGCTCGGTGTACAGGCCTGCT
Source organism: Streptomyces sp. NPDC046716 (assembly GCF_040645755.1). NCBI lineage: Bacteria > Bacillati > Actinomycetota > Actinomycetes > Kitasatosporales > Streptomycetaceae > Streptomyces > Streptomyces sp. NPDC046716. The sequence continues at coordinate 38,507 of NZ_JBEYYU010000049.1, read as the reverse complement.
ATCTCGTACTTGGGCGGAGTTCCGGTTCCGTCGGATGTGGCGTTGTTGATGTGGTCGACCCAGTTCAGCAGGTGCGCCTCGGAGTGCAGGGGACGTACCGCGTCGGTGCCCGCGGGGACGGAGGAGTCGACGACGTAGGTCCTGTTGCCGTCCGCGTCGACGAGTTCGACCACCGCATAGTTCTTGCCGGTCATGTCCGGCCCCGTGCCGGCCGCCAGGGCCGATTCCATGAGTTCCTTGATCTTGTGGCGCTTTACGGGGGCCAGGTCGTCCGCGACGGAATCGTCGAAAACACCGCGGAGATCGGCGAACGCCTTTTTGGCGTCCGTGTCGGCGCGCATCTTCGCGGGGAGATCCGCCGCCGCTTCGTTGCGCCGCCTGACCGCCGTCGACTCGTAGTCGTTCACGGCGGGGTTGACGACCTCGTTCTTTCCACTGCCCTTGGTGGTGCCCGTGTAGGGGCTGTCGCCGTCCGGGTCGCGCTCGGGGCTGTTGCCGACCGCGTTGTCGCCGTGGAAGGCGTTGCTCATACGTGCGATCGAGGCGATCACGGCGTACTTCTCGCCGTCGTTCATGTTCGCGAAGTCGTCGCCCAGAACGGTCCGCAGCTCGGCATCGGTGAAGGCCGTCGGCGGGACCTGCACGCCGCGGTGCTGATCGACCGCCGCGTCGTAGGCGGCCTGTGCCGCTTCCCGTCGCGCCGCGGCCTCGGCGAGACCGCCGGACTTCAGTGCTTCGGCCTGAGCAGTGTCCCCCTTCTTGCCGAGCTCCTCGATCTTGTTCTCGATCTTCCGTTCCTCGGCCATCGCGTCCTGCAGGTCCCGCCGGGGCGACTCGAGCGGCTGCATGGCCTGCTCGTACGCCTGCCGCCGGTTGGACGCCTCCTGCAGGAGGCGGGCCAGCGGAGCGTCGGGGCGCGTCTCCGGGTCGGCCCAGTTGCGCAGGTTCTGATGAACGTTGTCCATGTCGATGCGGTACACGTCGTGCGAGTCCCGCAGATCACCCTGGACCGTGTCCGGGGGCACCCCCTGCTGGAGGTCGCCCCTCTCCTCGCGGACGAGACCGCCGTTCCGCTCGGAGCGGGTGGGATCGAGATCCCGGCGACTTGTCTCGTCGTCCGACTGCTGGTCTCCCTCGGGGTTTCCCTGGTTGTCCGGCGCCGCGCCGTAGCCGGCGGTCTCGGGCTGCTGGGGGTTCTGGGCCTGGGGCGACTGCTGTTGCTGGGTCTGCTGCTGGGATTGCTGTTGTTGCTGGGTCTGTTCCCCGGACTGTTGCTGGTCCTGATCGTTGTTCTTCTCCCAAGGGGCGTCCATCGTCTGCCCGTTGGAGTCGAAGGGGACGTAGCGCACGCCCGCCGCGCCGGTGTGGATGGGGCTGTCGGAGACCTCGCCGGTCTGGTGGTCGACCCAGACGATCTGCCCGTTGTGGTTGTAGACGTTGAACGCGTGTCCGCCACCGCCGGGCCACTGCACACCGACCACCGCCGCCGAGCCAGGACCGGCCTGCTGGAGGTGATCGGCTATGCGGGCGTACGGGTTGGGGTGGTCCTCGCCGGCCCAGATCTGAGGGCGGCCGGCCCAGGCGTCCAGGTTGTTGTAGGAGTCGCGCTCGGGCGACATCCGGTCCAGGCTGCCGTCCGCGTTCGTGTCCGGGGTACGCGGAGCCGACACCTGTGGGTCGCCGAACCAGGTCGACAGGCCCGCGCGCGCGTTGTCCAGGCAGTTGTTGGAACGGCCGGGCTGCTGGAGGCCGCCGTCGTTCTGGAGCTGGGCCCAGTTCCCGTGCGGGTCGGGGTGTCGCTGCGGGGTGCCGTCCGCGTTGCGCGGGACCGCGTCCGCCAGCGCCTGCTGGTGCGCCGGGTCCGGGGGCAGCAGGCCGTACGGGGCGTGGTTCAGGCTGTCGCGGATCTGCTGAAGGCTCTGGCCCTGCGACAGCGGCGGGGGCGTCGGCGGCGTCGGGTCCGGCGCCGGAGTGTCCGGCGCCCCGTTGTCGGGGGTGGGACCGGGCTGCTGATTGTTGGGCTTGCCGTTCGGGTGCGGGGTGGGGTCGGCGTAGACGCCGGGTGGGACCGTGTTGGCGGGATTCGCCGGTGTGGCCTGGTTCGGAACTCCGGCCGGGGGCTGCGCGGGGGTCGGATTCGGCGTCGGATTCGGCGTCGGGTTCGGATTCGGCGTCGGGTTCTGGGCCGGGTTCGGGTTCTGGGCCGGGTTCGGGTTCGGGTTCTGGGCCGGGTTCGGGTTGTTCGGCGTAGGAGTCTGGGTGGACGGCCGCGTCGGAGTCTGGGTCGGCGTCTGCCGGGTGGGCTGGGCCGGAGTCTGGGCAGGCGTCTGCGCCGGGTTGGTGCGCTGCGGCGCATCGGTACGCGGCTGGGTGGTCGAGGGCGCCGGGCGCGCCGGCTGCTGGGCCGGAGTGGTCGGCTGTGCGTTCGTGGCCGGAGCCGGTCCCGTCTGCGGCGTCTGGTTCGGGACGGTCGTCGCCGGGCCCGGATCATTGCTCGTGGCCGGCCCCGGGGTGGGCCCCGGGCGGGACGAGGACGCCGACGTGGGCGCCTCCGTCGTCGTCACGCTCTGCGCGTGGAACGTCGGCGCCGACGAACGCGACGGCGTACCCGGGCTGGAACCCGTACTCGGACTCGGGCCCCCGTTCGGCGTCGAGGTCGAGTTCGGCGTAGAGCCCGGTGTGGACCCCGGTGTGGTGCCCGGCGTCGTGTTGGACGCAGACGTGTTGGACGGGGAAGTGGACGTGGACGACGGGTCGGTGGAGGTGGGCGTGCCCGTCTGCGCCGCGGCGGGCTGCTGAACCTGCGTACGCGGATCCTGCCCGGCCGACGGGTCGTGCGGGCTGCCCTGCGAAGGCGTCTGGCCGGGCGTGTGCGCGGAGCCCGGGGACTGCGTCCCGTTCGTGTCCTGCGCCGTCGGGGCGCTCTCCGAGGACGTGTTGATGTGCTGCGCGCTCTCGCCCGACGGCGAGGGTGTCGGCGAGGCCGTCGACGTGTCGGCCGCGGCGCGCGTCTCCGGACCGGAGTGCGGCTCCGGCGACCTGGTGCCGGCGTCACCGCCGTCGCGCTGCGGGGACGAGCCGCCGTCCGCCGTTCCGGAGGACGCGGGTGAGCCGGACGACGGCCCGGGGTGCCCCGATGATCCGTCCGCGCCGCTGGTCCCGGTCTGCACGGAGGTGTCCGCGGCGGGCTGCTGCTCACGGTAGCCCGCGTCGAACGGCGTCAACGGCCTGCCGCTGTCCGACGAGTTTCCGCCTCCGGCATCCGCGCCCGCACCCGTACTCGCGCTGCCGGACGGCGTCCCCGAAGAGCCGCTGCCCGTGTCGGCGGAGGCGGCCGCGGTGGTCCGCACCTGGCCACCATCGCTCCCGGCGTTGGACCCGGATCCGGATCCGGCGTCCGAGGACGCCGACGAGGTACCGCTGTCCCCGGACCCCGAGCCCGCATGAGAACCGGAACCAGAACCCGAACCGGCCGACGTACCACCGGAGCCACTGCCGCCACCGGAACCCGACCCGGCACCCGAACCACTGCCCGCCCCAGAACCGGAACCGGAACCAGAACCAGAACCGGAATCCGAACCAGAACCAGCCCCGGACCCTGAGCCCGAACCCGAGCCCGAGCCACCGTCACCGCTCGCCCCGGACTCCGAACCCGAGCTCGACCCCGACCCGGAACCAGAACCGGAACCCGACCCACCGTCACCGCTCGTCCCGGAATCGGACCCGCCATGACTACTGCTATTACCCGCCGCGTGGTCCAGCCCGCCCCGCGCATGATGCCCCGCCCGACCAGCGGCACCGTCCCGCAGCGACTCCCCCAACGTCGCACCGAAATTGTCGAACCCGTCCTTGACCGCCGTCGTACCCGCATTAGCGGTCCGACCCAGGTTGTACCCGTCCTGCGCACCGAAGTTCTGGTTCACCGTCTGCGCGATGAGGTCCTTGCCCATCTCCTCCAACGCGGAGATGAACGGCTCCTTCACCGCCTCAAGAACCGCCTCCAGGATCGCCTGCGCCGTCTCTTTCAAAATCTTGCGCACAGCAACCCGCGTCACCTGCGACAACGCCGCCGACGCCGCCCCCGACAACCCGAACGTCACCACAGCCGTCGCCGCCGCGATCGCGATCTGGATCGCCAGCACCGTCAACTGAATGATCACCGCGATCTTCATCGCGATCACCAGCACAGCCGCCGTATCGAAGACGAAAGCAATCATCTCCGCGGCCTGCCGGGCATCATCCAGATACCCACTACCACCCGAGAAGTCCTGCCACTTCTCCACGAACGCATCGATCGAATCGCCGTAGTTGTCCGACGTGACATTCCCCGCCGACTGCACCGCCGACGCCTGGATGTCCCCGACCTGCGACCCGAACTCCCGCCACGTCGCCGCACACTGCGTGAGGTGATCCTCATTGGCGGTCGGCCAGTCGAAACCCAGCATCTCCAACAGCCAGGCCAACTCGTCAGGCAGCATCATCGCCACGACGGCGTCCCCCGTATCCCCGTAGCCCCGTGTCTCCGCGCCCCCGTACAACTCAACTGACGCGGGTTTGCCACGAGTTTACCCAGTCACCCGAACAAGGGGTCAACCGTCGGCGGTCCATCACCCGGAACCCCACACAACTCGTTCAGTACCGGCCGGTCCGCTCGCCCGTCGTCCCCTTCACGTCGAAGTCACGCGCCAGCCCGACCCGGTTGAGCTCCGCGACGTCCGCCTGCTCGATGTCCACGACCTCGTACCCGGCGAGGCTCTTCTCCAGGTCGCCGCGGTGCTCGCTCGGCGTGCCCCAGTCGTAACGCTTGCGGACCTCCACGTGGTACGCGATCTCGCCGCCGTCCTTCGTGCCGACGAGCCGGTACTGGAAGTGGTAGAGCCCGTAGTACCAGTTGCGCTGCGCCTCGGACTCGTAGCCGGACTCGCTCGCGGTCCACTCGGTACTGAAGGCCCCCTCAGGCCGGTCGCCCGACGCGACCTGCGCGAGCGATGTCTGGACATCCTTCTGGAAGGGCGGGCAGTCGGCGAGCAGATCGTCGGCGTCGATCTCGTACGGTTCGCCGCCGCCCTCCAGGAAGTGGTCGAGGAGGTCGGCGGCGTCGTCGTAGCCGAATTTGTGGCGCAGCATCTTTGACACCACGGCCATCTGCGCCTCGGTCCAGTGGTCCTCCAACCCCGCCCGCCCATCAGTCACTTGGCGGTTCTCGGTGCGGAAGGTGTCCTTGGTTCCGAAGATCACCGGCAGCACCGCGGCCAGTGCCGCGTCGAGGGAGTCGGCCCTGGCGCACAGAGCCCGCACGCGCTTACCGAACGCGTCCGCCTTCCGCTCCGTCTCCTCCAGCCGCCCGCGGGCCTCGGGCGACGGGTCGGGCCCGGTGACCGCGGCCCAGCGCACGGTGCCGTTCTCCTCGTCGAGGGTCATCCCCTCGCCGGAGATCTCGGTCAGGAGGTCGCGGGCGTCGCGCTGGAGCTCGGTGAGGTTGCCGTTGCCGCGGTCGTCGCCGCTGCCGGAGACGACATCCGACAGGTACCGTCCGAGCGCCTTCGCCTCCGTGCCGACCGCCTCGATGTCGAGCCGGATCCCGTCGCAGACGGCACCGGCCTTGTCGGCGTCGTCGCCCGCCCAGTGCTCCTTGCCGCCGATCGGGCCCGCGACATCGGCGGCGAAATCCCCCGCCGCCGCGTCCAGACCTCTGCCGACACCCGCCCAGTCGTCGGCGGCCGCCTGCAACGTGTGCAGTTCGAGTCCGAGAATCGCGCCGAACTTCATTGCCTGCGTTCCCCCGCCATGTACGGCCAGTCGGTAAAAGGTCAGTGAGTGAGGTCGTGCCACAACTCGGTGAGGACGTTCTCGTTCCCGTCGTACTCGCTCGCGTTGAACCGGATGTTCTCCGCGGCCTGTTCGAGTTCGTCGCGCAGCACCTTGTTGAGGTCCTCCCAGCGTTCCTCCAGCCGCCCGAGTCCGTCGAGGAAGGACCAGCCTCCGGCCCCGTTCCTGAGCGCGGTCCCGGCCTCGTCGGCGACCGCGAGCTGCTTCTTCACCTGCCGCGCAGCCGCGTCGATGTCATCGGCCCGCCGCCGCATCCAGTCGGTATCGGCCTTCGGCACTGCCGCCCCCGTCGTCCACTCGTCGCCTGATCGCTGACCGGCCGGTCGGCCCGTCACGCCAACGCCGGTGCAGTGTACGGAGATCAGCGCGCGACGGCGACGGCAGGCCCTCCGGCGCCGCGCCGTCCGAGTCACGGAGTCGTCGCAGTAAGTATCTGATAGGAATATGCGGCGCCCTTTTTGGTCGGGCGCATGACAAGCGTCGTCACGGGGGACGGACGTGTGTCCCCCCTCTGCCCAGAGGGATCCATGTCGTTTCAACCGCCGCAGGGATACGGGCAGTCGTATCCCTCGCAGCCGCAGCCACCCAGGCCGCCGTCACCACCTTCCGCACCGCCTTCCGTCCATCTGTCCGCGCCGCTCTCCGGGCCGCCCATCGTGCCGCCGACCACGCCTCGGAACCGCACGCCGCGCGGCGCGCACCCGGTCCTGAAGTGGGTGACGGCCGCCTTCGGCGCGCTGGCCGTCGTGGCGCTGGGACTGATGGTGTACGGCATCGTGCAGGTGGTCGGCGACGACACGTTGCCGGTGGCGGGCAAGGGCGGCCAGGCCACGGAGATCACCCAGGACGAGATGGCGGGCCTTCTGACGAAGCACTCCAAGGCGCTCGCGGGCGGCGACAAGGGCGCCTATCTCGCGCCGTTCGAGGGCGGTTCGCCGACGCTGAGGACCAAGCAGGCGTCCCTCTTCTCGAACCTTCGCAAGGTCCCGTTCGAGGTCTCCGAGTACCAGTATCTGAGTATCGAGGGCCGGGCGAAGGACCACTACGGAGCGGGCGCCTCCGCCTCGGTCGACGTGGCGTTCGTGCACCAGGTGAAGGGAGCCGACGCCAGCCCCGTCGCCGAGTGGTACCGGTGGACGGTCGAGAAGAAGACCGAGGACGCGGACCTCAAGGTCACCGCCGTCGACCCGGCCACCCCGGAGATCCCCGGATACGGCGACACGATCAACTACCCGGCGCCCTGGGACGCGTACGACTCGATGGCCGTCACCGTCAAGGCGCACACCGTGATCATGTCGGACTCCGCGCAGGCGGCCGACGCCCGTCGCTACGCCCCGTACATCGAGAAGGCGGCCCAGGACAACCTCGCGGTCTGGGCGGCCAAGGGGCCGAAGAGCGGCCACACGATGCCCGGCTTCGTCGTCACGCTGGAGAAGAACCGCAAGGTCTACAAGCACATGTACCGGGAGGGCACCGCGGACGAAGGCGACGAGTCGATCTCCGAGGCGGGTGTCTCCATCCAGATGCCGGCGGTCACGGCGGGCGGCACCCGGGCCAAGGTGGACGTCCAGAACGGCGGCGCCCGCATCGTCATGGACACCTCGGGCAACCGGTTCACCCGCCCCGACCACGCGTCGAGCGTCCTCGACATCAGCCACCACGAGCTGGCGCACACCCTGGTGGAGCCGTTGACGGGCCCCGGCGGCCCGTCCGAGCTCTGGGTGGTGGAGGGCTTCGCCCAGTACATGTCGATGCGCGACGACGCGGCGCTGGCGGCCAACGAGCTGCGCGGTCTGAAGCAGTACTACGCGGGGAGCTACGCCGAACCGTTCGACGGCAAGCTCCCTCTCGGCGACGACTTCCACAGCACGGACGACGCGGAGAACAACGCGCACTACACCCTGGGCTGGCTGGCGATCCGTTTCATCGCCGAGAAGTACGGCGAGGACAAGGCGCTGGCCTTCGTGGCCGAGCAGTACCAGGACGCCAAGGGCATGGACGCACAGCTGACGAAGGCCACCGGTATGGGCCTGAACGAGTTCCAGGCCGCCTGGGCCGACTACGTGAGGAAGCAGATCTCATGACCACGCCCGGCCATCCCGACGGCTGGCAGTCCACCCCGTCGCCGTACCCTCCACGGCCACAACAGCATTACGCACAGCCGCAGTACGGGCAACAGCCGTTCGCACCCCCACCCTTCACCCCGACGCACCCGGCCTCCGCCCAGCCCGTCAAGCAACGCGGCAAGGGCCTGATGATCTTCCTCCTGGTGCTCAGCGTCATCCTGTCCGGCGCCTTCGGCTCGGTGGCCTGGCTCCTCCTGGATCCCACCAAGGCGGAGGTCGAGTGGAGCCTCCCCTACTACGGAGGCGAAGGGGACACGCAAAACTACCTGGGCACCTGGTTCACGGGCGACACCGTCGTCCGCGCCCAGACCGACGGCGTCAGCGCGCTCGACATCGGCAGCGGAGACCTTCAGTGGGGCCTGGCGGCCCCCGGCAAGGGCGCCTCCACGATCTGCCACGCCTCCTCCGTGGCCAGCAAAGACACCGCGGTCCTCGCCACCGGAACCGTCCACGACTGCGGCACGCTCTTCGCCCTCGACCTCAAGACCGGCAAGAAGCTCTGGCAGCACACGCTCCCTAAGCGCCACGACGACCCCAGCACCGCGGTGAGCGGCGGCACCGTCGTGGTCAATGACCAGACCGCGTACGACCTGCGCACCGGCAAGCAGCTCTGGCAGGACTCGAAGAACGGGGTGTACGGCGGCAAGCCGTGCGACGGCCAGGGCTACGTCGGCGGCAAGCAGCTGGTGCGCGTGCAGGTCTGCACGACAAGCTGGACCTCCGGCGTCCCCGACGGACAGGACTCGACGGCGGCCGGCGTCGACCCTGCCACCGGCAAGGCGAAGTGGACCTACGCCATGGGTGAAGGCGAATGGGACTATGGAGAGGACGCCATGGTGGTCTCGACCGCTCCCGTCATCGTCCGGGTCCCCCAGGACGTGAAGGAGAACGGGTACGCCGTCCTCCATGACGACGGCAAGGTCCGGACCGACAGCCTGGTTCTGGGCCCAGCCAAGGCCACCAGGAGCGGTGAGAGCTATTTCGCTCAACGCGAGGGGGCGACGCCAGGCGACCCGGAGGCCGCCATGAAGGTGCTCGGCGACACCCTCTACATCGCCGAGCACCAGACGGACACGGGCCTGCAGACAGCCGTGGACGCGTACGACCTCGACAGCGGCAAGCGCCTGTGGACCACGGGAGACAAGGCCGACGTGCAGTACTCGCTGGTCCAGGGCTCTGGCGACGAACTCCTGGCCCTGAAGCACGACGACACCGGCTGGCAGGAGGAGACCTTCGGTGGCGACGGCCTCCCCGCCTACCTGGTCAGCCTCGACCCCGCCTCCGGCTCCGAATCGGAACTCGCGCGGTACGGACACCTGGACGACGCCCTCGGCCACAGCACCTGGGCCATGCCCTACCTGCACGACGGCACGGTGTTCCTGGCCTCGGTCGCCAACAGCGACAAGGGGATCATCAAGGACCCGGATCCGCATGACTCGGCGTTGCTGAAGATGAGCGGTTGACAGGGGAAGTTGAGGCTTCTCGGTGCGGGCGGCGACTCCGGCGTTCGGGGAGACCGCCCGCACCGGGCCGGTTCACCGAGGGAGCGCCTTCGGTGTACTGCACGCGTGACGGGCCGCTGACTGCTCGGCGAAGTGCTCCAGGTCCTGGCGCTCTTCCTTGGTGAGCGGGTCCGCCGAGAACTCGCGGTCGCTCCCCTCGACCGGCGACGCCCGGTAGTAGCCGACGCCCAGGGCGCCCTGGCATGCGGCCGAGGTCCAGGCCGTGGACCTCTCGACTCCCGAGGGGCTGTCGTGGCCGCCGTACTCGCCGTCGACGACCGCGTCGGAAGAGTTACTGAAGGGCCCGTATGCGGCGGTCAGCTGAAGACCGCCGACGAGCAGGCACTCTTCCACCGGCGAGACTCCCGCGGCGGTTTCCCGCACGGTCTTCGCCGACGTCATTCCTTTACAGGTCCCCGTGGCGTTGCCGGCAGGGACGGTCTTCGCGGTGGCAGCGGGAGCAGTCAGTTCGCCCGCTTTCCCCTCTTCCTTCGTTTCCGTCGCGCAGCCGGTCTTCTGCGCCGCGCGCCGCGCGGTTCCGGTGGCCACGCGGGCGAGTTGGAGCCGCGTGGACTCCGTCACCTTCGCCCCAGCCGGCGGATCGGCCATCACGAGGATTCCGCTGCCCTCTTTCGCTGACCAGTTCTCACAACTGAGGAGGACCAACGCGGTCGCCCCGGAACCGCCGCCAGGGGCTATGAACCCTTGCCACCCGGCGTTCAGGGGTACGACGGGCGATTCCTGGCTCAGCTGAAAGGCGGCGTACGCATTGTGCACACCGGCGGAGGTCTCGATCGAGATCTCGGCGCCGTCGACGGAGCACCGTGCCGCCAGCCCGACCGGCTCCGTCACGTCGTCGGACACGTCGAACTGCCGACTGGAGACGTCGAATCCCAGGCCGAGCAGGGAGAGTTTCGACTTCCCCGCCAGGTCCAGTACCGAGTCGACCGGGAGCATCCCACCGCACGCACGCCCGACCCTGGAAGCCGGGTACTGGAGCCGAAATCCGTAGTACCCGACTGCCAGCACGGCGAGGGCGACGATGGAGCCGATCAGCCGACGTCTTCCTGTTCTCCGGAACAGGTTCCGGGAGTCCCACTTCATCTGCCGCAATTCCTGTCTGCCTAACGATCGACCGAGCCTGCGTGCACCGCGCGTGTCCCACGGGTCGCCCTCAAGCGCCTCGGGTGAATCAGCCCTGCCCCGTTCCGCGTTTGTCCTGCCCGTAACCTTCCAGGTTGCTCTCGGCCGAATGGAATCCTTGCTCGACCTCGTTGGCCAGGATGTTGTTGTAGTCGGCGACCTCGCCCTTGCCCTGGGCCTCCGCGGAGCCCCGGTAAGCGTCCTGGAGGACGGCCGAGGTGGAGAGCTTGGCGTTCTCCCAGTCCGCCCCGCTCGAATACACCTTGTCTCCCAGAGTGTCCCGTTGGGTTCCCTCGACCATCTGGTTGATGAGATCTCCGGTGACCGTGGTGGCGAGGCCACCGACTCCGGCACCGACAGCCGGCGTCGCGATGAACGACGTCCCCACACCGATGCCGGTGCCCACGATGCCCGACGCGTAGCTGCCCGCACGGCCCATGGCGCCGTTGTAGGCCTTGTCGGCCTCCACACCGGTGCCGATGTCCGACTCTCGCCTGCCGATCGCGATGCTTCCCTGGACTTCGCCGGAAGACCTCGAGATCTCTCTCATGGCGGTTTCCGTGGATCCGTCGAAGGCCTCCGGATGCTGGAGGTGGTAATCGATCAGATTGGACGTGTAGGCGCTTTCGCCAAGGTTGATCGCCGCGTAGCCGTCCGGGTCCTTCCCGACCGTCATGAGGAACCGAGAGGTGTCCCGCTCGTCCAGTTGCGCCTGGTCGCCCGACACCGGATAGAACTGGTCCTTGTTGCCGGACTGGTCATTCGTCAGGGCCTGGTGGATGTCCGGCATGTATTCGCCCGCCATCCGCCCCAGACTGTCCTGCATTCCGTCGTGGGCCAGTTCGTCGTCCTCCGAGACGGACTGGACGACTCGCTCCATGAGCGCGGCCTGCTTCTCATTGTGCGCAGGAGTATCCGCGGACGGGCTGCTGTCGTACGAGTGGCCGGTGACAGCGGATTCCAGTGCGTGTCCGAGATTGTCGTAGCCGCTGGGGTTCTTGGCATCGCCCGTGTACCCCGCGCCCTCGGGCCAGTGCCGGTCCTTCATCAAGTAGTCGTAATGGTCGACCTTTTCGCCGTCCACCGTCGTGTCAGAGGTGAAGAACTCGGTGGAGGCCTCCGGGTTGTGGCCCAAGGCGTCCATGTACCCCGCCATGGGATCGAGCGCTCCGATGTTGGTCGTACCGAGGGAGTGTGAACCACCCCAGTAGGCGTCGGGATTCTGACCGGCGTTCGCGCCGTTCCGCTCCGCGGTGATCAGGTCGTCGCCGTAGTCCTGGAGGAAGTCGGTGTCCCACTTGCCCTCGCTCATCAAGCTGCTGGTGAGCTGGTAGCCGTTGAGACCGTAGGAGGACTCGGTGGGGTTGGCATTGAAGTCGCGTCGGCCGGCAGCCAGCAACTCGTCCTGGAACTTGGTGACAGCCGGGTCGGGTCCCCCCTTGCGGTGGTCGTCCGAGGTGGTCGCCGTGCCGATGGTGGTGCCCAGGTTCGCCTTGAGCTCCTTGAGCTGGGCCAGTTCGGCCTTGGAGAGCGTGGTTCCGGCGGGCGGGCTCATGAGCTCGTTGTACTTGCTCAGTACGTTGTCCGCGCCGGTCTTGACCGCGAAGTCCCGGGAGAATTCGGGATCTTTCTTGTTGGCGGACAGCAGCAGGTTGAGCTTGGTGGTCTCGGCGGCGGTGAGGCGTCCCTTCTTGTTCATCAGCGCGGACGCCTGGTCGACCTCGACATCGTCCAAGGTGGTGTAGACACGGGTGTTGAAGGACTGGCTGTCGCCGTTCGCGTCCCTTTCCAGGGCAGCGCTCGCGGCTTCGTCCGCGGCGGTGGCCTGCTCAAGCACCCGCGTCAGCCGGGACACCAGCGAGTCCAGCTTGTCCTGACGCTCCTCGGCGAGACCCGGCGTCCCCGACGCGGTCGGACTGTCCTGCCTCGGGTCGACGTCCTCGACCCTGCCGTCGTCGTGCACCTTGTAGTGGTCGTCGCGCGCCTCGTCGAGCAGGGCGCGGAGCTGCTTCTGGTAGGCGGCGAACTCGGTGTGCGCGTCCTGAAGCAACTTGCCTATGCGTCCCGCCTCGACGGCGGCGTTCTCGTACTCCGTACGGACCTTGGCCATGGTGACAAAAGCGGCTTCGGCCGCGTCACCCTCCCAATGACCCTTGAGGTGGTTGATGACGCGCTTGTCGAACTCACTCTGCAGAGACTCGTACTTGGCGGGCAGCGCCCGCCAAGAGGCAGCGGCATCGGCCAGCGGACCGAGATCGGCCTCATCGAGGTAAGGAATGGACACCATGTGCGGCAGCTCCTGTCCGCCCGGCGGGCGGGTGGCGGGTGTGAGGCGCGGTCAGGTTCCGCGAACCGTCCGGGGACGCAGCCCGTGGACAGTCCTGGCACGGTCTACCCGAAGGGAGTGCCGATCGCGGCCTGGCGGGCCTTCTCCTCCTGCTCGGTACGGGTGTAGTGACCGGAGGTGGTGTGGAGTTTGTCGCTGATGTCCTGCAGCATGCCCTTGAGATGGATGACCTGGGATCCCCAGCGGACGTCCATGGTCACCAACGAGCCGGCCGTCGCCCAGGAACCTCCCTCGGCCCTGCTCCCGGCGCTGTGCTTGTTGAGGCCCGTGGAGGCGCTCAGGCAGTCGTCGTCAGCGGTGTTGTCGACGTTGTCGGTGTCACCACGCAGGTCGACGAGAGCGTTGGCGGCCTGGTCCAGCCGCCGAGTGTCCACGTTGGTGGTCCCACCGCCACCGCCACCACCGCTGCCGTCCGCGGACAGCAAGTCGATCCGTGTCTGGGCGGTTCCAGTGCGCTGTGACGCGTCAAAGGGCGTAGCCATCCCTTGTCCCATCCCCGTTGTTCCGTGGCATGCACGCCTGTCGGTTCACGCACTCGACTACGAACGTCATGTCGCCCGTACACGTGAACGGCGCGCCCGACCGATCCCGTCGTTCGGCATTTCGACGAGGTCATGCCAATCAGGGGGTACAAGGTACCGGATCTTACTGTGACTGGGACCTTTGTTCGGTCAACTGCCCGACGCTTCACGGTGGAGAAGATGGGCCGAGAGGGCGGCAGCACGCTCTATCCGTGCCTGGGAGATCGCAGCGCGAGTCCCTTCACCTTGCGCGCCAAGGGCGTGTTACGTGGCGGATGGCCGCCCGACATCACGAACGGCGCCTGGTTCGCCGGCGACGAGCCGTTCGGCGGCGCACTCATCGTGCCGACCTGCGGCGACATGCTCCTCCTGACACCCAGGGACTGAGCCGCGGGGCCCGAGGACCGGGACGACGCCGGGCCGGGCCGGATCGAGACGGCGAAGCGGGCGGGCATCGAGCGTCCGGCTCAACGCCAGTAGTCCGCCGGGGCCCAGCTCCGCCGGGTGGCCCAGCCTGCGCGACAGGCCACGACCGACGCGGGCATGGGACGGGGCGGGGAAAGGGGAAGAAGGCCATGACCGGCGATGCGCGGCCCTACACCTCAGCGCACCCTCCGGCCCCAGCCCCGGCGCGAGCCCCACTCCCGGCCCGCCCTCCGTTCTCGACCACTCTCACTCCGCAGACAGGCGACACGGGCCCCCAGCAGTCCCACCACTGCCGCAGTCGCCAGCCCCCAACGCCCACGCCCGGCGACGTCGGTCGACATCCCGGCCGTGGCTACCAACGACAGCAGGACGAGCAGCACGCCGCCGCACGGCAGACGCAGCGGCCAGGAGACGACCGGCAGCCAGAGACCGACGCGACGCGCCGGCTCGACAGGAGCGACCGGCTCGCCCACGACGTACGTGTCCCGCTCGGCGCCGCCGAGCTGAGCCCCGTACACCTCACCGGGTCTCAGGCGGCTCTGGGGGTCGTACGCGTATGTCTCGAAGCTCTCGGCCAGCTTCGACCTGCCGTTTGAATCGACGTACGCCGTTCCGTCGTCGAGCATGATGGTGCTGTTCCCCCTGTACACGTGCACCGGCAGCGCGTTGGTGCCGCGCGCGGTCGCGGCGGCGAACGTGTAACGGTGCCGCGCACCCCTGAGGACACGGGGCGGATGGCGCGATGCTCCGATGCGCCGGGACGCCGATGCGCCGGGAACTCCACGCGAACGTAAGGCGGTTGAGAGGGACGACACCCGTCGTTCAACCCCCGAGTCCGGCCCTCCGCAGCAGCTTCAACCAGTCGTCGTACTCCACCAACTCGTCGTCGATCGATGCCAGCCGCACATACTCCTCCGGGACAGCCAGCCGCTCCAGGAAGAACGCCTCCACACCGGAGCCCAGTTGCTCGAATTGCTCCGCATCGATCCAGTCGGCCCCTGCCTCAGGAACGCCGAGGACACCGCCGCCCGCCCGATCGAGGAAGACCGCCGCCTGGTTGATCGTCCCGATACAGAACAGCTTCTCCGGAGACAGCCCCGGCAGCGAGTCGACCACCGGCCCGCAGTAGAACTGGAGCCCCATGGCCTCCTCCAGGCCGAAGAGCTCCAGGGACGGATTGCAGCTCGCGCCGTCCAGCACACGGCAGAAGTCCAGAAACTCCCTCGGCACTCCACCGGTCTCCGCGCCGACCGCGATCTCCTCGTCGACGGTCCCACCGAGCGTGAAGGTCAGAAGGTCCGGGCTCTGCGCCATCGCTGCCCGCAGGGCGGCCACCACCGCCGCCAAACGGGACGAGCCCGGGCTCCCACTGCTCACCTGATCTCGCCTGATGCGGATTCCGTTCGGATCGCTGTCCAGAAGATCCTTGGCCCGGCAGCGTACCTACTGCCCCTGCTCACTCGCCACGCCATCTGCAGCAGAGCCACTTGAGGCGACCGAGCGGAGGCGAGGTGTTGCTTTTGTGGAGGCAAGAATCGACGTCGGGCTGTACATGTGCGCCGACTGCAACAGCCTCCATCCGACTGAGTATGTTCGTACCAATGGTGCGAGGCATGGTGCGCCCGAGGCCTGAGTGTCCGACCAGTCTCCTCACCGAGCGAGCAAGAAGCCATCAACGATGCCGACGAATCAGAGACGCAGATGAACACCCCGCCACAGGAACCGAGATACGCCAATCCGTATCAGTCAGGGGCTCCTCCCGTGCCCCCTGTTCCGCCCACTCCGCCGCCGCCCGCGTGGGGCGCACCGCCAGTCGGCCACACCACGGCGCCGGGCACACCGCCCAGCCCCGGAGCGCCGTACTACGCCCCTCAGACGCCGGGCCAGATGCCCGGCCAAATGCCGGGTCAGATGTCCGGTCACGGCATGAAGCCTCCGGGCAAAGCGCGCCGCGTCTGGGGGATCATCACCCTCGCCGTCGGAGTCCTGCCGGTCCTCATCGGCGCCGGCCTGTTCGCGGCCAACGTGAAGGACGCCCGGATCACGAAGTTCAACGATCCCTACGCCGACGTGGCCTGGCACAACCTGAAGAGCGACGTGCTCTTCCCCGACAAGGTGTCGGACGTGCATTCCCGGTACGAGAACCCGGGCTGGGTGCGCCAGGGTATCGCCCAGCCTGCGAAGTGCGACGAGGCACTGAGTGGCAAGCTGCTCCAACAAGCCACCGACGGTGGCTGCAAGACGGTGCTGCGCGCTACGTACGTCGACAACGGCGGCGAGTCGGTGGCCACGGTCTCGCTCATCGTGCTGCGCAATACCGCTGCCTCGCAGCAGCTCAGCGACCAGTACCCCGACCCGAACTCCGATGAGCCGGCCAGTCCCGACGTCACGCCCTACCCAGTGGCCAAGACACCGGCATCGGAGTGGTCGAAGCGCTCCGCGCTGGTCGGCTCCGTCTCAGGCGTAGTGGCAGGGACGACGCCAACCCCTTACGTCATGGCCCTGTCGATGGGATCAGTCGACACACAGCGCGACTGGGGCCACCTGCCCGAGCCGTGGGCATTCACACAGAAGCACGAGACGCAGCAGTACGGACGGTTGGCCGATGCCGTGGCCACCATCAGCGCCGCACACATCGGCGAGGTCATCAGGTGGGGTGAACCCAAGGATGCGTAACCGATCCAGCCGATCCAGCCGATCCACCCGATTCAACCGAACCGGCCGGTCCGGCCGCCCCCGCCTGCACGCGTGCCTGCGAGCCGCGATGGTCCCGTTGAGCACCGTGATCGCGTTCGGGATGCTCCAGGAACCCGCCCAGGCCGCGTCGCCCGGGTGGGAAATGGGCGCTATGTCAGTACCTCAGGCCCAGAAGGTCAGCCAGGGGGCCGGCATCACCGTGGCCGTGCTCGACACGGGGATCCAGACGGATCACCCCGCGCTCCACGGTCGCGCCACTGAAGGCCCGAACATCGTCAGCGGGGACAAGACGTCGGCTTCCTACGGGGAGCACGGCACCGCGATGGCATCCAACGTTCTGAGTGTGGCCCCGCAGGCGAAGGTGCTGGGCATCAGGGTGCTGAGCGACGACAACGCCGGAAGCGAGGACACACTCACCACCGGCATCCGCTACGCCGCCGAGCACGGCGCCGATGTCATCTCCATCTCCCTTGGTATGGAGGGCATTTCGGCGTCGTTCGACAGCGAGCTGGACGCTGCGGTCCAGTACGCGCTGGCCAAGGGAATCCCCGTTGTCAACGGCGCGGGCAATGACGGTGACACCGAGAACATGGACGAGAACACGGTCGCCTTCCCCTCCGGCGACCCTGGTGTCGTGACCGTCGCCGCGGCCGATTCCAAGGGCCGGCGGGTGTCGTTCTCGACTGTCCACAACTACGTCGACGTATCGGCTCCCGGAGCGGATGTCACCGCGGCCAAGATCGGCACGAAGGGCACCGAGCTGATCGACGGCACGTCCCCCGCCACCGCTCTGACGGCCGGCGTGGTCGCCCTGATCCGCTCGAAGCACCCGAAGCTCGCCCCGTACCAGATCACGCAGGCACTGGAGAGCACCGCTTCCACGCGTCAGCGGGGTTACAACCCGCAAACGGGCTACGGCATGGTCGACGCGCAGGCCGCTCTCGCCGCTGCCGCCAAGATGAGCCCGGCCAAGGCCATGGCGGTGGGTTCGGCGGGCGCGGGGAAGCACTTCGGCCCCGGCGACGACGGAACGGCCGCACGCGCCCCGTACGGCATGGACTCCGAACTCACCGTCGTTTCCGTCGCCTTCTTCGCGTTCGGGCTGCTCGTGTGCGTGGGCGGCTTCCTGCTGTTCCGCAGTGGCCGACGCAAGCGCCGCGAGTGGGAGCGACAACAGCAACAGGGGGTCGGCGCTCCGCCGCCGTCCATGGTTGCTTACTGAGCACAAGGGGTGGAGGGGCGGGGCCCATGGTCGGGAGACCGTGGGCCCCGCCCGCTCCGTTTCGGCTCGGGGCTGGGCTCTGGCGAGCCCGGGACGAATGCCCTGCGCCCCGCATCCGAGGCGGACGCGGGGCGCAGGGCGCAGGTGCGGTGAAGCTGTGTCGACTGCCGACTGTCGGCCGTAACTACTGCTGGCCGTACGGCGGTTGAGAGGGGGCCTGCGGGTACGCTCCCGGCGCGGGAGGCGCCTGCTGCTGGTACGGGCCCGGGTACGGCTGGTTGCCGCCACCGTTCCAACCGCCGCCGGGGGGCGGGGGCGGGCCGCTTCCGTTGTTCTTCTTGCTGCGCGCGATCAGTACGACGACGATCACGAGGATGACGAGTACGCCGGCGGCGATCGCGATGATCAGGCCGGTGCTCATGCCGCCGGAGTCCGACGAGTCGGAGGAACTGGAGGTGTCTCCGGGCGAAGAGGACGACGGGGCCGAGGAGGTGCTGCTCTGGCCCTTGGCGATGGCGGAGTTCAGCTCGTCGATCTTCAGCGGGCCGCTCTTGGGACCGGCCGGGATGTCCTTGGTGAGGGCGGAGTACGGCTTGATGAAGCCGTAGCCGTAGTGCTCGTCGGGGAGCGACTTGCCCTGCGCGGAGGCGGGCAGACCGGCGGTCTTGACGAGGCGGTTGACCAGTTGGCCTGCGGAGAGGTCGGGGAACTTTTGCTTGAGGAGGGCCAAGGTGGCGGAAGTGTAGGCACTGGAGTCGGAGGTACCGTTACCCAAGTTGTAGCCGTCGGCATCGAGACCTGCGACGACGTTTTTCACGCCGGGCGCAGCAAGCATGAGTTCAGGCCCGTAGTCGGACTTATTCCAAATCTCCGTAGTCGACTCCACCGCGCCCACGGTGACTACACCCGGTTCAACCGCGGGATATTTGATGTCCGACTCTGCGACT
Organism: Streptomyces sp. NPDC046716; assembly: GCF_040645755.1. NCBI lineage: Bacteria > Bacillati > Actinomycetota > Actinomycetes > Kitasatosporales > Streptomycetaceae > Streptomyces > Streptomyces sp. NPDC046716. Next base: position 19,747 of record NZ_JBEYYU010000049.1, on the reverse strand, counting down.
TCTTTTCCGTCGTTGCCTGACGCCGTGACGACAGGTACACCATGTTCCACGGCGTACTTGATCGCCCTCTGCTCCAACAGGACATCGCCGTCGTCTCCTGAACCCGCCCCCTGAGAAATGTTGATGACATCGGCGCCATGATCGACTGCGTAACGAATTGCAGGACCGTAGTACCCACTCCCCGAAGATCCGTTATCGCGGATAGGGAGGATCTTGGCCTCGGGAGCCAACCCCTTCACACCACTCGCGCGCCCCGCACCATGGCCGTGCCCAGCAATAATGCCAGCCATCGCCGTGCCATGGCCTGGGTTATCCCCCTCGGGATCCGGTTCGACCGAGGTATCCCCGTCGATGAAGTCCTTACCTTCGAGGAACTGGCCAGCGAGGTCGACATGGTCCGTTTTGAAGCCGTTGTCGATAACGGCAACCGTGACGCCCTTCCCCGTCGCGACACTCCAAACCTTGTCGGCCGCGAACGCCGCTAGGGGCCACTGGTCATTTCGGACTTGATCCGCTGACGCGGTCGGCGCAGCGGCGAAAAGCACCGATCCCGCCGCTGCCGCGGCACCGACCGCGCGCAGCGCTCGCGTGAAGCTCATGCCGTAACACCTCATCCCTCACAGGGCGGGGCCCACAGCCCGAAGGCTGCGGGCCCCGTCTCGTCTTCACCGCACACTTAACCAGCAGACCCGGCTACTCCACGACCTTGGGGTTGACCTTTCGGTCGTTTGCCCAAGTTTCCTCATCTTCGACCAGGTAGTCCGGGCGGGCGCTGTCGCGCCGCTTCTTGTCCTTGCCGTTCGTCTGAGCACCGTGCCCGCCAAGACCGTTACGTCCGGCGTTCTTCCCAGTGCCACCCGTCGCAGTCTTCGGCTTCTGGCGAAGAGCAGATCCGCCCTGTTGTCCGGAACCAGGCTTCACAACGGACTTGCCGATCGCTCCGCCCTTCGTACGGGCCAGCGAGTTGCCCTTGGCACCCGCTCCCGCCTTGCCACCAGCCCCGGACCCGGCACCGCCAGCACCCATTCCGCCACGCCCGGCAACACCTGCGCCGCGACCTGCGGCGCCTCCTCCACGGCTTGCGGCACCGGCACCGAGGCCTGCACCGACTCCGCCGCCCACGCCCGCACCGCCGATGCCACCCGCGCCTGCACCGGCTCCAGAGACTCCGCCACTGATGCCGCCACCAGCCCCAATCCCAGCGCCCGCCCCGGGGCCAGTTCCAGCACCCGAGCCGCCGCCAAAGCTGAGATTCCCAGACCCGATCTGTGAACCGCCCGAGGGCTTCTGCGAGCCGATACCACCGCTAATCCCAGAGGTGCTCACGTTCGGCGATTTGGCGCCCTTGATCGACGAGCCCGAACCAGTGGAACCACTGATACTGCCGGAGGCACGGCTGGCGGAAGGCCTGCTTACTTCACCAGCGACGATCGGCACGGGAGCGACGCCACCAGGGTCACCCGGATAGTCCTCGGTGTCATCCTTGCTGCCGTTAATCCTCTTCCAAGACCCCATCGTCTTGGTCTGGGTGTTGTAAACAGCCCCCAGCGCCTCCATCTGCACAGCCATCTTCATCTGCGCCTCGCGCCCCGCCGACATATCGCCTCCGCGACCGTCGACGATCTCCTGCGCAGACACATTGGTGTTGGCGATGTCTTTGGCGAGCCCATCCTCGTCGCGCCCACCCGAGAGGAAGTCGCCCACCTTGTCCTTGGCGCTGCTGACGTCGCTCGGTTTCTCCATCGCCATGACCACCGGCTTGATCTCCTCAAGCTTGGTGGCGGCATTGTCCATCGACTGCGAGACATAGGTCGCGAAAGTGGACGTGTCGTGGATCTTCTTCGCGACGACCTTCGACCGGGCTTGGAACTGGTCGGCCGATCCGCCCTCCCAGTGCTGGAGAACTTCGGATACGGCGTGCTCGTAAGCAGCCGCCGCGTCGACGAGTTGGTTATGAACGCTCTCCCAGCCACGCGCCGCACTGCGCACATCGCCCGGGTTGGCGTTCCGCAGCATGTCCTGCATCTCGTTCATGCTGTGGTTCTTGAAGTCGCTGGAGTGGTTTTCCCCCCCACCGAACATGCTCGTCACCGCATGCACAGCGTCGTTGACAGAGTCAACGGTTTGATCACCCTTGAAGTCCCCGGTATGGGAGAGCGGAGCCCGGGACGCATCCGCCTCGTACGTGTAGTCACCACTCATCGCTGCCCCGTCTCCCCTTCGCGTCCGCTACTCGCCCAGTACGTCATGCCATCGATCCAGGATTGGACGTCGGCACAGTGGACGAGGACGAGCCTGTGCTCGCCCCGTGGAGCGCGCCGGCCGTGTCCGCTTCCGCGTCCTGATACGCCCCGTGCGCTCGCTTCGTCTTCGCACCGAAGTCGTCCATCACCGACTCCAAGTGCCGGACGACGTCCTCGAGCGAGCCCTTCATGTCATCGTGCGCGGCGGTCAGCTTCGTAGCCTCGCCGAAGCCGGCGCCCAACGCAGTCTTCGGAAGGTACGTCTTGCTCCTGGTGTCCTCGCTCGTCTTCCCGAGGTCGGCGATGATCCCGTTCACCTTCTTGATGACGTTGTCGAGCGCGCTCAGATCGACCTTGTACCCGTCACCGGCCATGCCCTTGGCCCTCCCCGTTTGTCCCGTCAGTCCTGTTCATCCCCGTGTGGGGCAGTACGTCCGGCCCCCTGTCACAAGTCTGTCTCTAGCCTATCGAACGGCACCCGCACCTCGCCCGGTGCTCCCTGTCACAACTACGCGACAGCCGTGGTAGATACACGCACAAAGGTGGCATACCCATTGCATCTACCTGCCGCACACCCCGACACCTTCTCGACCACCAGCTCCCCGTCAAGGCCCAAATCGTTCTGCTGGAAATGCCGTTCACCCATCCGGGTACCTCGCTTGCCGCCCTATACATCACCGCACCCCCCCTGCCCCGCCAAAAACGGAATCCCCAATCCCGCATATCGTGGCCCTCCAGTCCCGGGCACCGAGCACGACGGGGCGAATGCCGCCATTGGGAAATTTTGTCGCCTCGCTGGACGCCAGCGTCGACGAGCTGAGCGCGGCGCGCACTAAGCTCGCCCATGTCCGGGGTGAGCAGATCGGCTCCTGGGTGAGAGCAGCTACTGGGAAGGCGACGCCGCAGACGCGATCCGCGATGCTCTCGACGGCGAAATTCCCACGTACGTCAAGAACGCTGCCCGCTCCTTGGGCAAGGCGGCCACCGCCCTCGGCTCCTGGAAGGCCGCCCTCACCTCCCACCGGGATCTGGCGAAGAAGTACAACGAGGAGGCCGGGGAGAGGAAGTCCGCTGCCGATTCAGCGCAGAAGGCCTACGAGCGGGGCCAAGCAGAATCCGGATCTTGGCCTCGGCGGCCAGACCTACTCCAGTCAGGAGGAGGCCGACGCGGCCACGGCGGGGCTGCGCACTGCCGAGTCCGCCCTCAACAACGCTTCCACCAACCTCGAAAAGGCCTCTACGTGGTTTCGCTCCGGTCCCTGAGGCGCATACGCCGTGTGCTCCAGACGCACCCGTGACGTCTCCCGCCGTTCGCAAGAAGCGGGGGGGCGTTGACGCGCACGGGGTGTCCGTCCAAATACAGGTTTGAGGCCGGGGGCACACAGAACGAGTGGAGTGACGTCCTGTCGGTCAGCGGCGTGCCTCGCAAGCGCCGTTGGCCCGTGCCCATGGAGCGCGGCGCGTGGCACGCCGGGGACGATCTGCCACACATCGCCCTCACGAAACGCAGTCGCGCCCCGCGTCGCACTGCCAGCCGGAGAAGCCGCCTTCTTTGGGGTTTTCGACGTCGTGGTTGAACTCGAGAAGCCCCCAAGCCACCCAGGCGATGAAGGCGACGCAGAGAACGAGACCGACCCATAGCGCGATCATTTTCAGGGAGCTTCCGGTGCTTTCGCTGCTCTCGCGATCCGCGCCGCCCCTACCGTGCTCGCTCTCCACTTCGTCCGAGCACTTCGAGAACTCCGCACGCCGACCTTTCATGAGCGGACCGTCACCTCGTCGGAGGAGCCGGACACGTCGAAGTCCATGGCCGTGCCGGCGCTGTCGAGGCGGGCGATGCCGGCTTGCTCCAGATCCACGCCCATGGGCCCGGGGCGGCCCCCGGACTCCGTGGCGCGGCGCTCGCTGGGAATGCCCCAGTCATGACGCTTCTTGACCTCGACGTGGTACGTGATCTCGTCCCCCTCCTTTTCCTCGACGAGTCGGTACTGGAAGTGGTTGAGCGCGCAGAACCACTTGGGGCGCCCCCCTTCACCACGGCGAAGTAGGCGGCAACGTTGTTGCGCTGGTTGCGGACCTTCCGGTCCTGGAGGTGGCCTCGACGGTGCCGAACTTCCGTTTCTCCGTCTCGAAGTTGTCGACTGTACCGAAGATCACCTTGAGGCTCTTCGCCAGCCAGTCGTCATCCTCGGCTGCGTCAGCAAGCAGCGTAGGTCAGCGGTACCACAGATTCAGCCGTCAACCGGGCGCTTCCCGAACGGTGTTCCCGGCTCAGCCGAAGGGGTTCTCCCCCGTGGTGGGCCGCGTGCCGACCGAACCGTCGTCGTAGGTGGGCATGTTGGTGCCGTACGGAGTGCGCGGATCGACCGGTGCGCCGCCCTCGGGCGGTGACCCGATGGAGTGCGACGGGGAGTTGTCGTCCTGGTCACCCGGCCTGCGCAGTACGGCAGGCATCTCACCAGGCGTGGCCTGCGTGGTGGTCCCTCCCGCGCCCAGGTTCTCGAAGTCCTTGCCGGTGCGTTCGTCGTTCCACTCGTGGCCGTCGGCCGACGAGCGGAGGTTGGTGGCACCGGCCCGGGCGCGGGCCTCCAGGCCGTTCAGGGCCGGTTTCCAGCTGGAGGAGATTTCCTGGAGGGCGGAGCCGAAGGACCAGCCGGAGAGAGAGCCTCCCGCCGCGTCGGCCTCCTTGACCGCCTGATCCGCCGGACCCTTGAGGTCGTCGGCTATCGCGTCGGCGGCCTTGGCGGAAGCGCGGAGTTCGGCTGGGTCTACGTGCGTTTCGTTGGACATCGCGACTCCTCGGTCCCCTCTCGTTTCTCAGAGTTGTTGTTGCTTTGCGCCCGGCGGGAGCGCTCCCCCTCCCCCGATGCCTCCACGTCTCAGAACTGCTGCTGCTTGACACCGGGCGGGAGCATGCACGGGGTGCGCACGGCGAAGGAGAAGCGCTGGGGTTTGTCCTTTCCGTCGCCTACGGTGTCCGCCTCCACCACATAGTCGTTCTTCTTGTTCCGGGCACTCAGTGCGGACGACTCGTATGCACTCTTGAACTCCCGGTACGAGGTGATCTCGTATCCATGCTTGGTGAGTTCGGTCCGCAGGGTGCGCACTATGCGGGTGTGATCTGTCGATGGAGCGGGTGAGTTGATGTAGTAGAAGAGGCTGTACCGGCCGTCCTCGGCCACCTCGTCGTTCGCCCCGATGCAATCCTCGAAGTGTGTCTTGGCGGTGGATGCGATGGTCTCGACCCCGGCCACGTCTGCCAGGTGGGCGGTATATCCTTTGGCCCACTTCAGTGCCGACTCCCGCTCCATGCGCGGCAGCGGGGCGTTCCGGTCGTCGTCCTGGGACATGCATCCTCCGGTCATCAGCAGTACGGCGCACAGGACGAACGCCCTGCGGACTAGGCGGGTTTCAACCGATGAATGATCCCGGCTCCGGGTCGTCATTGACTTCCTTCGGTGCTTCAGTGGGCGGTTTGCCCGCGATGATTGCCCCCTGATTGCGGAGCGAGTGACTGCCTTGATCCCAGTAGCCGCTGTGTCCGCTGGTGTCGACTTCGAAGTTGTTCCCGCCGAACGTGTAGTACAAGGGGTCGTCACCGAGCGAGAGTCCGGCGAAGTTGTTGATGATGGGATCGTCCTTGGCTCCGCCGGCCCAGACGTGCTCCGGGTCCATCTGGAGATCGGAGGCTTCGTGCACGGTCATCCCGGGGCTTCCCACGACCACCACGTCGTCAGCGCCCAGACCACTGCCCCCGGCCGCGGCGGCACCGACCACGGTCGAGCCGTAGCTGTGTCCCAGGACGGTGGTGTGGCTCGGTGACCCGTCGTGAGAGGCGTGCGTGCCTGCGACGAACTGACGCAGGTCGGGCGCGGCCTCCTCGGCCCGTCCTGTACCGCCTACGCTGTTGAAGTCGGTCGCGGAGGCCTCGGGCGCGTCGTAGCCGAGCCAGGTGACCATGGCCACGCTCTTGCCGTCGGCCTCCCTCTCCGCGGCGCTCTGCAGCCTGTCGATGCGACTGAGCTGCCCCGGAACCCCCTCCATGTCGGTGTTCGTCCCCGGCACCAGAATCCCGGTGTGATCGGCCGTGTCCGGGTTGCCCATCGCGATGATGGCCCGGCCGTCGTCCTTGGAGTCGTATCCGATGAGGTACAGCTCCTTGCCCTTGGGGGCGCTGTCGCCCGCGTCGAGGCGGTCGTTGAGCAACTCGGCGTTCTTCAGGCGCTGGTTGACGGTCTCGTCGCTCTCGCCGGGGAAGTTCTCGTCGTAGTTGCCCTCCTGGAGGGCGTTGAGTTCCTGGGCGAGGGCGGTGCGGTTCGCGTCGTCGCGCACGTCGGTCGGCAGGCCGTCCGTCGCACCGATCTGCTTCGGGTAGAGCGTGGTGTACTCCTGCCGCTCCTCGGGGCTGAGCGCCTTCCACCAGGCCGCGGCGGCCTTGGGGTCGTCCTTGGGGATCTGCGGGTCCTGGACCCCGATGTCCTTCATGGCGCGTCTGGTGTCGTCGGCGGACTCCGACGCGGCGTCGTGGTTGAACGGGTCGGTGAGGATGTCGCCGTTCAGCCGGCCGAGTGCCTTGGCGCCGTCGTCGCTGGCCTTGCGTGCGTCGGCGAGGGCCTCGTCGATGCGGGCGCGGTACTCGCCGAGCAGTCCGTTGCGGTCGGCGATGGCCTGCTGGGCGTCGGGGTCCTGGTGCGGGAGGTCGGCGGTGGTCGGGTCGGTGACCCAGCCGTCGTCGTCGACCTCGAAGTGGTCCTGTTCGGCGCGGCGTACGGCGTTGCGCAGGGCGGTCTGGGCGTTCTCCATCCAGACCCGCGTGGTGTCGACGACCCGCGCGACGGCCATCGCCTCGGTCTCGACCACGCCGAGCCGCGACTCGACGTCCTCCAGGAAGTAGAGCGCGCTGTCGGCGTCGTCGCCCTTCCAGGAGTGGTGCAGCGGTCCGGTGACCCTGGAACGGTGACGGCTCGTCAAGGAGTCTGTGGTGGTGGAGAGTTTGCGCCAGGCCGTGGCGGATGCCTCTACGTCCGAGAAGTCCTGCTTCAGCAACCTCGCGAAGTCAGAGGCCATGACGGGCTCCGCGCGATATCACCGTGCTGCCGCAACTCAATGACATACGTGTCCTGTTGGACATAGTGCAAAGCCCCCGCTTCGGATGATCACAGTCAGCACTGCGATCGCCGAGTGTAGGACACGTAAACCGAAAACGTGTGCGCTTCAAGGACTTCGCTCTGCCGCCATGATCGGACAGGTGGCCCGGCAGGCATCCGCTGACCAACGTCGCCTGCCGGGACGAGGACTGGCGCCGAGCGCGATGGCTGGGCCGGTGGGGTTATGGGTCGAGCAAAGTCGTTCCCTGGTGGCGGAGTTGAGGGCATTGCCGACTTGTTAAAGGGATCCGGGGTTCTGACGGGCCGTCGGCGGACGGCGGCGAAGACGTTCCCGCGACGTTCCGCGCGTACAACGCCAAGGGAGTCAGGGAGGTGGGAGAGGTGTACGCCGTCGCCCATGCACCCGAGCAGCCCGGTCTCGGCGCGGTCGGTGACGTCTCCGTCGAGGCCGTCGAAGCGCAGCTCGACGGGCGTGCCCTGCCCTACCGGAACGTTCTCTTCGTCGCGGTCGCTTGGACCGTCGCTGTCCTGCTGGCGGTGGCCGTGGCGACCGGTGTGGCGTCGCGGCCCCGCCGTGAGCGGCGTGTGGGCGGTGACTGGGTGGCGCTGCGGGCGACCGTGACGGGGCGGGCGGAGCACGTCGAGGAGACCGGCGGTGCCGTCGATGCCCGGAACGGGGGCACGAGCGGGAAGGGCTCCAGCCGTTACGCGTGCCTGATGCTGACGACAGAGGACGGTACGGGGACGGGTGGCGACGTCCCGCTGGTGGTCTCGGCGAAGCTGACGGCGGCGGCTCCCCTGCTCACCGGCAGTGCGGGTTGGCTGGTGTGGAATCCGCGAGGTGACGGCAAGGCCAAGACCGCCGTGGAGTTCGTCGCCGACGACGGCTGGCAGCTGCCCGGCCGCGTCCCCGGCGCCGTCGCGAGCCGGATCGCCGCGGGGCCGCGCGGGCCGGTTCCGCTCGACGCCGGTCGCCGGACCCGGCTGCTGGAACTCGGCGCTTTGTGGCCGCGCACGGTGCCGGTGGGGCTTCTGGCCGGGCTGCTGGTCGCGGTGGCCGCAGTGGGCGCGTTGCTCGTGCCGGTGAACGGCGGCTGGCGGATCTGGACCGCCCTCGTCGTGGTCCTCGCGCCGCTCGCCGGCCGGCTCCTCGCCAAGGAGACGGCCAGCGCTCCGGCGGTTGCGGTGGAGAGGGCCTGACCCGGCTCGAACGCAAGGAACGCGGCGCTCCGTCCGGCCCGGTTCAATCCGGGCCGGCTCGGCTCAGCACGGCCCGGCCCGACTCAGCCCGGCCCGACTCAGCCCGGGGTCGACGGCCGGGCCCATGGGGCCGCGGGCCCGGCTCAGCAGTTGGTGCAGTGCGCTGTCCGAGGGCATTGCGTCATTCCTTCGTTGCCGGGCAGGTGGGCCGGTGGGAGCCGGGTCGGAGGGTGTCACCGCATCCGTTCCCGGTGCCCCTTCCGGTCGGGCATCCCGATGTGCCCGGACGCGCGTTCCGCCTCGCCGAGCCACAGTTGGGGCACCTGCGCCCGGATCGCCGTGACGACCGTGTCCCGGGAACTCGGCGGGAGGGGGAGACGGTAGCGCAGGCGCGGCAGGTTCGGCCGCAGGGGCTCCTCGTCGCGGACCAGGGGCCACAGGACGGGGTCGTCGCGGTCGATGGGGTCCGACGGGCAGAGCTCGATCGAGTAGACCTTCGCGCCGCGACCGAACCTGCTCCAGTAGAGGCCGACTCCGGCGAGGGTCTGCCAGGGGACGACGTTGCGCACCTTGCCGTCGCTCACCCACAGGCCCGTCGGGTCGATGCTCACCGTCGAACGGCGCGACGCCCAGGACGACATGAGGCTCGTGACGCCGATGAAGAGGATGAACAGGCCGATCACGATGCCGCCGATGCCCCGCAGCCGCGGCCCGCCGTCGCCGACGCCGGCGACGAGCACCACCCCGGCGCACAGGACGAGCAGCCCCACCGCCGTCAGCACGATGCCGAGTGGCAGCATCCTGCTCGCGTTGCGCTGACCCGTACGGACAACTGTGGCGGTGGGCGCCGGAGCCTGCACGGGCTTCATCGACATGGGCAGGGATTGTAGGGAACCTGTCGTCACCTCCACCAGGCAGAGGTCCGCGGCGTTACCGTCCACGGCATGACCCGTGGGACGGAATACGACGAAGAGCCGGCCGCGCGGTTCCGGAGCGAGGGACGGCAGGAGCTCGCGGCGGACCGGCGACGCGACGCCCGGCGGGCACGCCGGGTGTACGCCACGATCGCCGCAGTGGTCGCACTCGCCGCCGTCGGCCTCACCGGCGTCCGGCTCGGCCAGGACGGCGCCGGGGCGTGGACCGCGCTCTACCTCGTCGGTGGTGTCGTCGGTGGCTGCGGCGTGCCGTTGGCCCGGATGGGGCGCACACGGTGGGCGTTCGCGGCCATTTGTCTGGGGGCGGGGCTGGCTTCGCTGGGCGACTCCGTTTGAGCCGATTCCCGGCCGGTGCTCCCGTCTGCCACTCCGGCGTCGGCTGTTGAGGAATTTACGAAAGTATTGCTAAGTTGCGGTTCTTTCCTGTCCGTCGACCGACCTGCCGAGGTACCCAGTGCCGCATCCCCACGACAAGCCGGTGGACGACTCCGAGTTCCTGGAGATGACCGGGCAGGACCCCGCCCAGGCCAGGATCCTGCGGCAGTCGCTCGAGCATCTCGCCTCGGGGCTGGGCGGCGGCGCACTCAAGGAGATGGCGCAGGAGGTCCTCTCCGGCCGTATGGGGCTGCGGGAGGCGGCCGACGTGTCCGCCTACGCCGATCAGGCCGTCGAGCAGTCCGCGCCGGTCGCCGAGAAGTGGGCCGCGATGTCCGACGCCGAGCGCGAGGAACTCGCGGCGGAGGGTGAGCGCCGCATCGCCGACGAGCAGCGGCAGGCGGACGAAGAGCGGCGCACGCAGCAGGAGGAGCGTCCGGCACCGGGCAGGTCGCGCCACGACGGCAGCGGCTGGTCCCTGTACTGACGAGCACCTCACGGCACTGACCCCGCCTCGCCTCCGGTACCGACCGGCACCGACCACATCTCGCATCAGGCATTTCAGACACGTCAAACAGGGGGACCCATGAGCTTTCGGGTGGACGCCGGCGCCATCGACGGCTTCGGCAAGCTGGTGGGGCGTGCCGCGGAGGGCGGCGCGGAAGCGGTGTCGTACGTGGGGAAGTACGCGACGATCGACGAAACCCTGGGCGGCCATGCCTGGGACCTCGTCGCGGGCGACCACGACCGCTATGTGAGCGAGGCCAAGAAGGCCCTGGAGAAGGTCAAGAGCGTTCTGGAGTCGTCCGCGGGCGAACTGACCCGCTCCGCCGGGTACTACCAGGAGACGGACCGGGAGGCGGCGGCGAGCTTCGACGCCGGTGCCCAGGGTGCCAAGGCGCCGTCCCTCGGCCCGGACGGCGACCCGCAGGACTTCTCCGACGCGAATGACGCGGCCGGCGCACTGAAGAAGCCGGGCGGCGACAGCGGCAATCCGCTCGTCGAGTACGGGTCGGGGCACGCCGACGAGTACAAGATGAGCCCGGTCCAGAAGACCCTCGGTACCGCCCTCGACTTCGGCAGCCCTTCCGCCATGGCCGTGGAGGCGTCCAAGCTGCTGTTCGGCTTCGACCCCTTCGGCATCGTGACCAACTGGGTCTTCGGCGACTGGAACGGCTACAACGACTGCTCCGACGCCTGGGGCAGCCTCGCCTCGTGCTGCGACGCCCTGGCCGCCAACGTCCGCAAGGGCAACCGCAATGTCGGTCTCTCCTGGGACGGCAACGCGGCGGACACCGCCACGGTGTACTTCGACGAATTCGCGAAGAAGCTCGACGAGATCAAGGCGACTTTCGAATCGCTCCAGAGCTGCTATGCGCAGGCGGCCCAATTGGCCTTCCAGTTCGCGGAGTTCCTGAAGTCGTTCCTGGTGATGTTCTGCGACCTGCTGGTGATCTGGATGGTCAACATGGCAGCGGCGGCGGCCGTCAACGCGATTCCCGTCGGCGGTCAGGCGGCCTCGGTCGCGATGTTCGCGCTGGCCGCGGCGCAGGCCATACGGATCATGGGGATGTGGGCGGAGGCGTCCAAGGCGTTCGACACCTTCGCGACGGCCCTGAGCGCGATCGCTCTCACCCTCTCGACGGCGGTCAACGGCTTCTCGGCAGCGGACGGCTTCCCCGAAGTGGGCAGCAGCGCCTACGACAACCAGGCGGTGTAGGGCATGAGTTTTCTCGGCGGTGGCGACGGTGAGGCCCTGGACCGGTTCCTGTCCAAGGGACGGATGCTGTGCCTGGCGGCGGTGCCGGTCTGCTGGGCGCTCTGCGTCTTCATCATCGCGGAAGAGGGCTGGCGCTTCAGTCTCCTGATCGGGTTCCTTCTCCCGCCGGTCGCCGGATATCTGGGCGTCGTCGGCCATCGGGAGGTCCGCCCCGGCATGACGGCGACGGCGGCTGCGATCGCCGTCGCCACGGTGCCGCTGGCTCTGGGCCTCGCGTGGCTCGAGGGCCACTGACCCTCGCTCCGGAAATGCCGCAGGGGCGGCAGGTGCATGTGCACCTGCCGCCCCTGCTTGCTGCGTGCCTACGCAGGAAGCGTCACGACCAGACGTTGGTGTTCCGCTGCTCGGTCTGCTGGTAGTTCTGGGCGGCCGTGTCCAGGGCGCGGGCGATGGACTCGAGCGTCGAGTGGAGGGACGCGGCGCGCTGGTCCCACTCGTTCTGCTTGGCCTGGTAGCCCTCCTGGGCCGAACCTTCCCAGCTCGCGGCGATGCGCTTGACGCCGGCCTCGAGGTCGTCGAGCTGCTGGCGCACGTTGCTGGCGGTGGACTTGACGTCCTGGGACGCCTGGGAAATGGTCTGGAAATTGACCAGAACCTGACCGGACATGATGTCTCCCCCGGGGGATTGTGGACGGACGGTGAGAAAGCTCTACGGGCTCACGAAGAGCTCACGCCGAGCTCTCCGAAGGACGAGCGATGCCGTTCGGCCTAGCCGAACGGGGAGGCCTCGGCACCCGAGGAGATGTGGCCGATGGACGCGGCCTGCTCCTCCTCGGACGACTGGTAGTTGCTGGCCGTCGCGTCGATCGCTTCCTTGATCTCGTTCAGGACCCGGTTCAGCGCGGTCGCGTCCTCGTTCACCTGGTTCTGCAGGTTGTTGTACGCGGTGGCCGCCGTGCCCTTCCAGCCGGAGGTGATCGAATCGACCACCGTCTGCAGGCGCTGGATCTCGCCCTGGACGGACTCGTTCACCTGGGAGATGCGGCCGCTGAACGCGACCATCTCCTCGTGCGTGACATTAAATTGACCCGCCATGGCCACTTGCCCCCATGAGATTCGACTTCGGTCCCCGCGGCTCACGGGCTCCTCAGGAGACCCGGCGCGGGGGGCACTTCTCGAGAGTGCCGCAACTGTACTTTAGTCACAGTTGACACGGTCACCAAGACCGTTCCCGGTGATCGGTTGCACTGTGACACGACCCTCACATTGTCACGAACACAACAGGCTTCAGCCGAACGTCGCGCGGGCGCGCTCGTCCTCCGCCGTCGTATTCGACCCCGACCCCGAGGGCGCGGGCTCCGCAGGCGCCGCGGCCGGGGTCGAGGAACCCGCGGAAGCGGCGGCCGAAGTGCCGGAGGAGGACGCCGACGCCGATCCCGACGCCGTCGATGATCCTGACGCTGTCGACGTCGCCGCCGAGCCCTCCGCGGACGCATCGGCGCCCGTCCCTCCGCGCAGCCGGTCCAGGCCCGACTGGGCGTGGTTCCCCGCCACTTCCGTCGCACGGTCGGTTCCCGCGTCGATGTACGTCTGCGGGTCGGCGAGACCCGTGATCCCGTCGACCTTCTCCTGGAGGCCGTCCTTGATGCCGCTGACGGCCGTCTCCTTGAAGGCGTCGTAGCCGGCTCCCGCCGCCGCGCCGAAGTCGATGCTCTGCTGGGCGCCGAAGTGCGTCTTGACGCCCTGCTCGACGATGCTCTGGCCCGCCGACTTGCCCGCCTCGACGGCGGCCTCCTTCAGAACCTCGACGATCATCTCCTTGATCGCCTTCACCGAGGCCTGCTCGACGGCGTCCTTGATCGTCTTGATCACCAGCTGCTTCAGCTCGTCGAGCAGCCGGCGCACGATGAGCCGGGTCGCCTGGGTGGCTCCCGCCGCGCCGATCTCCGACAGACCGAGGGTGAACGGCGCCGCCGCCTGCGCGGCGGCGATCTCGATGGCGAGGGCGATGAGCTGCGCGATCACCGCGATCTTGCTGCCGACGACGACCAGCGCCACGGCGTCGAGGGCGAAGGCCAGAATCTCGGCGGCCTGCGCGGCATCCTCCAGATAGCCGCCGCCGGGGCCCGAGAACTTCTGCCACGCCTCGCCGAAACTCTCCACCGCCTCACCGGAGTTGGCGCCGAAGACGGTCTGCGCCGCGCCGGTTCCGGTGCCCTGTGCCTGGCGGACCGCCTCGGCGAACTCCCGCCACGCCTGAGCCGCTTCGTGGATCTTGTCCTCGTTGGCGTCCGGCCAGCTGTAGCCGAGCAGGTCCAGGACCCACTCGATCTCGGACGGCAGCATCAAGGCCATGGTGTGTCGCTCCCCCGTGTGCGTACGCCCGTGAACGCGTACGCCCGTGTGTTAGGTGACGGCGACGGCAGCGGGCCGTCGCCCCGTGAGTCAGGTGTGTGTGCGGGTGTGTGCGAGTCGGTACGCCGGTCGGTGTCAGTACGTGATGTCGGGCCGCTGCGCGCCGTAGGCGACGATGCTCTGGGCCTGGTCGTCCTCGGTCAGCTCGTACTGCGCGCCCATGACCGCGAGATTGGTGCCGATCTTGTCGAGCTCCGAGGCGAGGTGCTCCATCGAGTCGAGCATGCCGTCCCGCACCGGCTCGTAGATGTCGGCGAAGGTCCCGATGACGTCCTCGCCCCAGTCGGACTCGGCCGCCTCCAGCGCCGACTTGAGCTTCTCGGTGGCTGACTTGAAGTCGGCGCCGAGGTCGGTGAAGACGCCGCCCTGGTCCTTGAGTACCGCCGGATCGGTCTCGAAACCGGTGCCTGCCATGTGCTCCCCCTGAAAACAGTGTCGCGTCGGACCGGGCCACTCTAGTGCCGTCCCGTACCAGTGATTCACCGCTGTCGCAATCCTCACGACGTGCTCACACACACGCCATGTACCTGCGCTAACGTGCTGCGGCCTGCCGTCCGCATTCACCCGTGCAGCCGTGGCCGCGCCCCTGTCCGCATCGTCGTCCGCGAGGAACCCGAGACCCCCACATGGCCAACCACCAGCCGAACCCTTACCAGCAGCCCCAGTCCCAACCGCCGCCGTGGGGTCCGCCGCCTCAGGGCTCCCCGCCTCAGGCCCCGTCTTTCGGGCCCCCGGCACAGCAGCAGTTCCCGCCGCAGCCCCCGGCGGGCGGTCCGGCCGGTCCCAAGGTTCCGTTCCTGGGCCGGCTGATCGGCGCCGGGATCATCGTCGTCGCACTGCTCTTCAGCGGTTTCTTCGGCTGGGAGGGCCTGTACGCGGCCGGGGTGCGCGGCACCCACGGGGAGCTGAAGGTCGAGAAGTGCACGGTGAAGTACGAGCGGCACCGCTCGCACGGGCACTACCGGACCCGGCGCAGCTACGACTGCTACGGAACGTTCACCTCGGACGACGGCAAGACCAAGGACATCAACGCGGTCCTGGACGGCAAGATGCGCTACGCCGCCGACGAGAAGGTCTCGGTGACCCAGGCAGGCGAGGCGGTCTCCACCGACCGCGACTTCGACTACGTCGTCTCCGACGCCAAGCACGCCGGGTACAACTTCGCGGGCGCCTTCGCGCTGCTCATCGCCGTCGCGCTCGGCATCTTCTGCACGGTCACGGGCTACTTCCCCGGCAAGGGGTGCAAGGTGTCGTACAACGAGGCCTGGCGCGCGTCCGCCCGTGGCGCGACGCGGCCGGTCGTCATCGCGGTCGGGGCGGTCGGCGCGCTCGGGGCGCTGGTGTCACTGCTTCTCGGGTACGTGCTCTAGCGCGGGGGGGGCGGCGTCCGGGCTACGCCATCGCCGCCACCAGGAAGCCCGCGCCGACCAGCAGCGGGCACAGCGCGAGGAGCGTACCGAGGACCGGCAGGGCGGGGCGCCGCTCGCGGAGCAACTGCCAGGCCTCTCCGAACGTGACGCGGCCGAAGCGGTACCGGGGCTCGGTCCAGCGGCCGCGCGGCATGTACCCGGTGAGCAGGAAGAAGCCGCCCACGGCGAGGAGCAGCGCCGCGCCGCCGAGCCAGGCGAGGGCGCGGGCGAGCTTTCCGACGGTGAGTTCGCCGTCGGACGAGACCTTGTACCCGTCGCCGTCCGTCCGGAAAGCGGGCAGCCAGGCCCCGCGCACGGCGGTGGCATCGCGCTCCAGGACCGCGCCTTCGGTCTTCTCGCCGCTCTTGTCGTCCTTGAAGGTGCCCGTGCAGGCGTAGTGATCGCCGGAGGGCGCGCAGGACTCCACGGCGACGTACCCGGTGCGCGCCGAGACCGTGAGATGGCCGTCGAGACAGCCGATTCCGGAGAGCGCCAGTCTGCCGCCGACGAGGACGAAGGCGCCTCCGACGAGCCAGCCCCGCAGCCGCCGGTTCACGTGGTCGCGGCGGGTGCGATGCCGCTCCCAGGCGGCGGAATCGGTCACGGTCCCGTTCTCCCGGCGCTACCGGATCCGGCTGTCGCGGACGGCGCCGCCGCCCTTCGGGTCCTCGTCCGGGTCGTACTCGCGCACCTTCTGGCGCTCCTGCGGCGACATGTTCTTCCACTGCTCACGCAGCGGCGCGAGGCCCTCGCCGAGCGCGCGGTGACCGGCCGGACTGTCGAGCACGTCCTTCAACTCCATCCGCCCGGAGAGGAGTTGACGCGCGAGGTCCTGGAGCGGCGCCGGGGCGTTCGGCATGTCGCGGACCTTGCGCAGCGTCGCCGTGAGGTGCTCGTTCTGCTCTTCTGTGAGGTTCTTGTCCTCGATGGGATAGTCGCGCTCGCCGAGCGCGTCGAGGCGGTCGCGGTTTCCGGGTCCGTTGCTCATGGTGTGGGACTCCCCCTTGTGGATGCGTACCTGGTTCGTTGGTGCGTCAGCCGAACGTGGCGCGGACCTGATCGGACTCCGACGCCCCCGTCGAAGCTGCGGCCGGCGTCGGAGCGGCAGCCGGTGCCGGTGCCGACGGGGTGCTCGTCGTCGGCTCGGACGGCGTGGACGTGGGCGTCGTGGTGGGTGTCGAAGTGCCCGACTCCGCGGACGGCTTCTCCGTGGCGTTGTTGAAGAGCTCGCCGGCGCCCTGGACGGCGGTCCGCAGCCCGCTCGGGTCGCCGGCGTCGGCGGCCGCGAGGCCCTGTACGACCTTTCCGCCGGCCTTGGCCTCGAAGTCGTAGCCGTTGCCGTCGTCGTTCACCGAGATCTCGCCGGCCACCTTGCCCATCGCAGGGTTGACGGCGGCGGCGCCGAATCCGAGGAGGGACTCCTGGACACTGCCCCCGGCGCCGAGGCTCACCTTGATGCTCTGCGTCGCGGCCTCGCTGGCGACGGACTTCAGGGTGTCCTTGGCCAGGTCCTCGAGGATGGTCTTCGCCTCCTTGACGACCCGCTCCTTGAGAGCTTCCTGGATGGCCTGCCAGACCCGCTGCGCGGCTTCCTTGAGCAGGCGACCCACGAGCTGCCTGACCATGACGACGCGGGCGGCGAAGGCCGCCTCGGACGCTCCGAGAGTGAAGACCGCGCTCGCCTGCGCCGCCGCGAACTCGATGGCTAGATCGATAAGCTGGATGATGATGGCCAGCTTCATCTCGGCCACGATGGCCGCGCACGCCGTGAGCGCCCCTGCCAGCGCGCCCGAGGCCACCGTGATCACGTCGAGGTAGCCGACGCCCAGGGCGGCGTCCGCGAACTTGCCCCACTCCTCGGTGAACTTCTCGACGGCGTCGCCGGAGAAGCTGGTGATCGGCTGGGCCGCCGCATTGCCCTGCGTCTGCGCGTCGGCCGCGGCCTGGCCGAGCTGAAGCCACTCGTTGGCGGCCTCGATCATCTTGACTTCGTTGAGATTCGGCCAGTCGAACCCGAGAAGGTCCAGGATCCAGTCGAGTTCCGGCGGCAGTACGGTGATCTCGTCCCAGGCCACGTGCCTGCTCCTCAGCGATCGGGAGGGGTCAGGCCCCGCGGTTCTGGGACGCCTGCATCAGCGCCTGGTAATGATCCTGCTCAGTCGTGTCGTACTGCTCGGCCATGGAGTCCAGCTTCTCGCCGACGCCCTTCAGGGCCTCCGTGAGGTGCTCCAGCGAGTCACGGATACCGGCGCTGATCGGCTTGTAGAAGTCGAGGATCGTGGTGGCGACTCCGGCGTCGTCGTCACCGAATCCGCCTTCGAGCTCCTCGATCGCGTCGCCCGACTTCTTCGCCGCGGAACCGAAATCCTCACCGAGACGGGCGAAAACCCGCCCCTGGGACTTCAGAACGTCCGCGTCGATGTCGTACCCAGCGCCCGCCATGGCCTGTTCCCCCTGCCGATCTCCTGCCAGTACCGGCTCCGCGGAGCCGAATGTCGTACTGTAGTCGACCACATCACCAGGCGGCGCAGCAGGCACTCACTCTTCACGCCCCGCACCTGGTACCGCCACGGGCGCCCATTAAAGTGCCGATGACCTGGCATTCCCCCCACCACCGGGCCTCTCACGGAATCTTCGACATGACCTCTCCCACCTCGCCCGTTCCTCCCCCCTCCTCGACTCCCTCGGCTTCCTCGCCGTCGCCCGCCGAGGGAACCGCCACCACACCCGAGCCGCCTTCGCCGATCGGGCGGTGGTTCGGCGTCGCGGTGGCCGTCGCCGCGCTCGCGGTCATCTGGTACGGGTTCTCGACCGCCGCGATGTCCTCGGGCCTCGTGGGGACACGGGGCGAGTTGACCATCAGCACGTGCGACACGCAGTTCAGCTCCGGCGGTCGCGCCAGCGGCTCGCATTCGAGCAAGCGCGTACGGGAACTGGCCTGCGAGGGGACGTTCCGCTCCTCCGACGGCGAGGTCGTGGACAAGTCCGCGCGGCTCGTCCTGGACGGGAACCAGGGCGGTGGTGACGGCGACGCCATCGGCAAGATCCGCGAGCAGGACTACGACCGGGGCTACGAGCCGGGCTACAAGATCGACGTCAACCGCTCCTCCGACGGCGGTCTCTACGTCACGAGCTGGCTGTCGATCGCCAACTGCCTGTGCCTCGGCTTCTTCGCGATGATCTTCCTGGGCTACAGCATCACCTGTGTCGGCGCCGGCCACTTCCCCAAGAAGGGCATCGGCCCGACGTACAGCGAGGGCACCGCGACGCTGCCCAAGTGGGCCACCAGCACGGAGAGTTGGCTGTGGGTGATCGGCGGCATCGGGCTGGTCCTCGCCATCGTCTTCCGAGTCCTGCTGATGTTCGCGGGCTTCGCGAGCCTGCTGGTGTGAGTGCCGGTTAGGGTGCCCGGGCGGGTCGCGACATGCCTGGACCGCCCAGGCACTGGGGCCAGCGGCTCGGGGGAGATTTCATGGCATTCCGCAAGTTCCTCAGTTCGCTCGGGGTCGGTGCGCCCGATGTCGAGACCACGCTCAACACCAGTGCCGTGCGGCCGGGTGACCAGTTGCACTGCAATGTGGAGCTGCGGGGCGGTTCCGTGGACATCGAGCTGCAGCAGATCCGGATCCAGCTCGTCGCCCGGTTCGAGGACCGGGAGGAGACCGAGGTGCTGTGGGGCAACCCCGGTGTCCTCAAGTCGCTGGTGCTCGGCGAGCGCGTCGCGCTGCGCGCCGGGGACTCGGTCAACGGGCAGGTCACCATGGACGTGCCGTGGGAGACGCCGCTGACCCATGTGCTCGGCGGGCGTCCGCTCAAGGGGGCGCGGGTGGCCGTGCGTACGGAGCTGTCCATCGAGAACTCCGTCGACCCCGGTGACTTCGACGAGATCCAGGTGCATGCCCTGCCCGCGCAGGACGCGCTGCTGCAGGCGTACTCGAATCTCGGGTTCCGGTTCGACGAGGCCGAGGTCAAGAAGGGGACGCCCAAGGGCGGTCAGAACTCGCAGGTCGACTTCTGGCAGGAGATCGAGATGTGGTTCCCGCAGGAGTACCGGCGGCCCGGCGGACAGGTGGAGTCGGTCTTCTTCGCGCGCCACGATTCGCTCGATCTGGTCACGGGGTCGCTCGGACCGTTCACCTTCCCCTACGACAACATCGACGTGGCCGGATGGACCGCCTGGCTCGACCAGCATCTACGGTCGTCCTTCCAGCGGTAACAGGCAGGCAGGCACAGGCAGTTGGGTACGTACGAGAGTGGGGCCCCGTCCGTTCGCGGCCGCCGGTGCCGCCGGCGGGGACGAGTTCGTTGCCGGTGCCGCCCGCGAGGTGGCGGCGCATGCCGG
>NZ_JBEYYU010000048.1:13249-72675 GCF_040645755.1 Streptomyces sp. NPDC046716 | reverse complement strand
GGGAGTCGGAGCGGGACGGGGAGGGCAGGACGACCGACTCCACCCAGGCGTCGACCTCGGCCTCGGTGTCCACGCTCCAGCCCCGGGGGCGCGGCCTCGCCTTCGTGCGGGTACGGAGCCTAGGCGGCCGGCGCCGGGACGTCCCGGGCCGAGATCTCGGCGACCGTGGTCAGCAGGGACCGCTTGAAGGTGGCCACGAACCCCTCCACCGTGTCGGTGTCCCGCGGCCGGCTCAGATACGGCTTCAGCTTCTTCTCCACCTCGCGCACGCCCGGCTGCGCCGCCATGTGCCGGGCGACGGCCTCCAGGTCGCCGGTGTACTCGATGACGCGCACCAGGGTGTCGTCGCGCAGGAAGACGGCGGTCGCCACGATCGTGCCCAGCTGCTGCCCCGCGGCGCCCTCGACCCGGCTGCCCCGCACCCGCCTGAAGTTGCCGAATATCTCGGTGAGTTCCTTCTCGTGACCCGGCTCGATGTCGTACGTGATGGCTGCGAACGGCATGCCTGCTCCCCTTCTGGTTCCGGCGTTCTCCGGGCCAGGACAGCCGGTGCGGCTCGGGGCGGGCTCGAGCCGTCCTCACTGGAGAGGAGTTCGACCGGGTCTCCAGAACGCGGTGCGACGTTCCCTCGCGAACACCGACCCCGATGGGAGGGACGACGTGCACCGAACCCTGATCGTCGCGAAGCTGCGGCCGGACAAGACGGACGACATCGCCAAGATCTTCGAGGACTCCGACTCCACCGATCTGCCGCACATGATCGGCGTCAGCCGCCGCACGCTCTTCAAGTTCCACGGCCTGTACTTCCACCTGGTGGAGGCCGACGACGACATCGGCCCCAACCTGTACCGGGCCCGCAGCCACCCGCTCTACGACGACATCAACACCCGGCTCGCCGAGTGCGTGGAGCCGTACGACCCGGCCTGGAAAGAGCCCAAGGACGCCATGGCCGACCCCTTCTACATCTGGACCAAGGACGGAGGGCGGATCCAGTGACCACCGCCATCACCCGCACCGTGAAGGTGGCCGCCGGCGAGGTCGAGGCCAACACCAAGCGCGGTGGCGACATGCGCGTCACCCTCAGCCCCAAGACGGTCGGCTGCGGCTCCGGCTTCGGCGGCGTCATGACCATGGAGGCCGGCGACTGGGTGACCGAGCACTACCACCCGTACTCCGAGGAGTTCCTGCACGTCGTCGAGGGCACCCTCGAGATGACGCTGGACGGCCGCGACGTGGTGCAGCTCGGCGCCGGCGACTCGCTGCTGGTGCCGATCGGCGTCCGGCACCGGCTGGTCAACACCGGTGACACGCAGGCCCGTCTGGCCTTCCACCTGTCGCCGCTCGCGCCGCGCCCCGAGCTCGGCCACGTCGACACCGAGCAGGCCCAGCACCCCGAGCGCGCCAACCCCGATGTGGGCGGTGCCCGGTGAGCCGACGTGCCGTCATCACCGGTATCGGCGCGGTCGTGCCGGGCGGGGTGGGCCGGGAGGCCTTCTGGCGGACGCTGTCCGAGGGCCGCACGGCCACCCGGCGCATCTCACTGTTCGACCCGTCGGCGTTCCGCTCCCAGGTCGCCGCGGAGGTGGACTTCGACGCCGCCGGCGCCGGGCTGACCCCGCGTCAGATCCGGCGGATGGACAGGGCCGCGCAGTTCGCCGTGGTCAGCGCCCGGGAGGCGGTGGCGGACAGCGGGCTCGACCTGTCCGCCACCGCGCCCGAGCGCGTCGCGGTCAGCATCGGCAGCGCCGTCGGCTGCACCATGGGCCTGGAGGAGGAGTACGTCACCCTCTCCGACAGCGGCCGCAAGTGGCTCGTCGACCACGAGTACGGCGTCCCGCACCTGTACGGCTACATGGTGCCCTCCACGCTCGCCGTGGAGGTCGCCTGGGAGACCGGGGCCGAGGGACCCGTGGCCCTGGTCTCCACCGGCTGCACCTCGGGCCTGGACTCCATCGGCCACGCGGTGCAGCTCATCGAGGAGGGCTCGGCCGACGTCGTGGTCGCCGGGGCCACCGACGCGCCCATCTCGCCGATCACCTCCGCGTGCTTCGACGCCATCAAGGCGACCACCCCGAACAACGCGGACCCCGAGCACGCCTCGCGCCCCTTCGACGGCAACCGGGACGGCTTCGTCCTCGGCGAGGGGTCCGCCGTCCTGATCGTGGAGGAGCGGTCCGCCGCGCTCGCCCGCGGCGCCCGCGTCTACGCGGAGATCGTCGGGTTCGCCGGCCGCAGCAACGCGTACCACATGACCGGACTCAAGCCCGACGGGCGGGAGATGGCCGAGGCCATCACCGTCGCCCTGGACCAGGCCAAGCTGGATCCGACCACCGTCGACTACATCAACGCGCACGGCTCCGGCACCAAGCAGAACGACCGGCACGAGACCGCCGCGTTCAAGCGGAGCCTCGGCGCGCACGCCTACGACGTGCCCGTCAGCTCCATCAAGTCGATGGTCGGGCACTCGCTCGGCGCGATCGGCTCCATCGAAGTGGCCGCCTGCGCGCTGGCGCTGGACCGCCAGGTCGTCCCGCCCACCGCGAACCTGAGCACCAAGGACCCGCTGTGCGACCTGGACTACGTGCCGGTCACCGCGCGCGAGCACGCCATGGACGTCGTGCTCTCCGTCGGTAGCGGCTTCGGCGGCTTCCAGAGCGCCATGGTGCTGGCCCGGCCGGACACCGCGGCCGCCGCGGCCGGAAGGAGTGCATGACCGTGACCGATCCGACCGCTCCCGTCATCACCGGCCTGGGCATCGTCGCGCCCACCGGCATCGGCGTCGAGGCCCACTGGTCGGCGGTGCTCGCCGGCAAGTCGGCGCTCGGCCCCATCGCCCGCTTCGACGCGTCCGGCTACCCGGTGCGCCACGCCGGCCAGGTGCCGGACTTCGACACCGCGGCCAACGTGCCGAGCCGGCTCATCGCGCAGACCGACCACTGGACGCACCTGGCGTTCGCGGCCGGCGAGGCGGCGCTCGCCGACAGCGGCGCCGACCTCGACTCCCTGCCCGAGTACGACATGGCGGTGGTGACCTCCTCGTCGTCCGGCGGCACCGAGTTCGGCCAGAACGAGATGACGGCCCTGTACCGCAACGACCCCAGCTGGGTCGGCGCCTACCAGTCCATCGCCTGGTTCTACGCCGCCACCACCGGCCAGCTCTCCATCCGGCACAAGATGCGCGGCCCGTGCGGCGTGCTCGCCTGCGAACAGGCCGGCGGGCTCGACGCCATCGGCCAGGCCAGACGGCTCGTGCGGCGCGGCGCCCGGCTCGTCGTCACCGGCGGCACCGACGCCTCGCTGTGCCCGTACGGCCTGACCGCGCAGCTGAGCACCGGCAAGCTGTCCACCGTCCAGGACCCGGACCGGGCCTATCTGCCCTTCGACCCGGCGGCCAGCGGCCATCTGCCGGGCGAGGGCGGCGCGATCCTGGTCGTCGAACAGGCCGCGGACGCCGCCGAACGGGGCGTCGGCTACGGCCGGGTGCTCGGCTACGCGGCGGGCTTCGACCCGGCCCCCGAGTCGGAGCGGCCGCGGGCACTGCCGCGCACGATCCGGGCGGCCCTCGCCGACGCGGGGCTCGAACCGTCCGACATCGACGTGGTCTTCGCCGACGCCTCCGGGGTGCCGGCCGACGACCGCGACGAGGCGGCGGCCATCACCGCCGTGTTCGGGCCGCACGGCGTCCCCGTCACCGCGCCCAAGGTGCTCACCGGCCGGCTCTACGGCGGCGGCGCGCCGCTCGACGTGGCCACCGCGCTGCTGGCCCTGCGCGAGGGCGTCGTCCCGCACACCGCGCACGTGGCCGAACCGGCGCCCGGTCTCACCATCGACCTGGTCACCGGCGCGCCCAGGGAACGGCCGCTGCGCCACGCGCTGGTGCTGGCCCGCGGCCACGGCGGCTTCACCTCGGCCCTGGTCCTGGGCCGCTGACCCACCGCGCACCCGCACGCCCCCATTTCCGTACCGAGAGCCGTCCCGAGGAGAGTCCCATGGCCGGGCACACCGACAACCACATCGTCATCGACGCACCCCTCGACATCGTCTGGGAGCTGACCAACGACGTCCCCAACTGGCCCAACCTGTTCAGCGAGTACGCCTCCGCCGACGTCCTGGAGCGGGACGGCGACACCGTCGTCTTCCGGCTCACCATGCACCCCGACGAGGACGGCAACGTCTGGAGCTGGGTCTCCCGGCGCACCGCCGACCCGGCGGCCCGCACCGTGCGCGCCGAGCGCGTGGAGACCGGCCCCTTCGAGTTCATGAACATCTTCTGGGAGTACACCGAGGAGCCCGCCGGCGGCGTGCGCATGCGCTGGATCCAGGACTTCCACATGAAGCCCGCCGCCCCGGCGACCGACGACGCGATGACCGAGCACCTGAACGTCAACACCAAGGTGCAGATGAAGCTCATCAAGGAACGCGTCGAAGCCGCGGCCCGTGCCCTGGTCCGCTGAGGCGCGACGGTGCTGAACTATCTCGCCCCGCTGCTGCTGCTGTGCAACGGCCTCGCCGCCGGAGTCCTCTTCGGCACCCAGCTCGGCGGCTTCCCCTATCTCGCCTCGCTGCCCACCGACCGCTACGTGCACGCCCACGCGTTCTTCGGGCAGCGCTACGACCCGGCCATGCCGGTCTGCCTGATCGCCACCGTGGTGCTCGACGTGGTGCTCGCCCTGTCCGGGAACGGCACCGGCGCCCGCACCCTGTTCGCGCTCGCCGCACTGCTCGCCGCGGCCACGGCGCTCATCTCCGTCACGAAGAACGCACCGGTCAACCGCTGGATGCGGACCATCGACCCGCAGAACATCCCGGCGGACTTCCGCGACCCGCGCCACGCGTGGGGGCTGTGGAACAAGCGGCGCAGCCTGCTCACCATCACCGCGCTCGTCGTCAACTGCGCCGCGCTCGGCCTCCTGCTCTGAGCCCGCCGCACGCACTCGACGCCTTCTCACGAACCCACGAACCCACGAACTCACGGAGGACACACCCATGGATCTCGACCTCAAGGGCAAGAAGGCCCTGGTCACCGGAGGCACCCGCGGGGTCGGCCGGGGCATCGTGCTCGCGCTCGCCCGGGCCGGTGTCGACGTCGTCACCTGCTACCAGAACGACAGCGAGTACGTCGCCTCCCTGGAGCGGGAGCTGAAGGACATCGGCGGCGACCACCACGTGGTGCGGGCCGACCTGTCACGGCCCGAGGAGATCGCCGGCCTGCTCGTCCGGGTCCGGGAACTGCACGGCGACCGGCTCGACCTGCTGGTCAACAACGCCGGCGCCATCAGCCACATCCCGTACGCCGAGCTGCCCCTGGAGGAGTGGCAGCGCATCCTCACCACCAACGTCACCGGCGCGCACCTGGTCATCCAGCACGCCCTGCCGCTGCTCGGCGCCGGTTCCTCGGTGGTGTCGATCGGCTCCCGCGCCGTCGACGCGGGCATTCCGCTGCGCTCGCACTACACCGCGACCAAGGCGGCCCTCGTCGGCCTGAACCGGTCGCTGGCCAAGGAGTTCGGCGGGCAGGGCATCCGCTTCAACGTCGTCGCGCTCGGCGTCATCGAGACCGAGAACTTCCACGGCATGCCCGCGGAGCAGCAGAAGCTGATGTCCGAGCGGTACGGCGCCAAGACGGCCCTGGGCCGGCTCGGCACCCCGGACGAGGTCGCGGGCGCGATCCTGTGGCTGGCCAGCGACCTGTCCCGGTACGTCACCGGCAACACCATCGGCGTCGACGGGGGAATCTCCTGATGGCCTTCCGAGTGATGCTCCGCATGGAGATCGAGCCCGGCAAGGAGGGCGACTTCGAGCAGGCGTGGCTGGCCGGCACCGAGGCCGTCACCGGGCACCCCGCCAACCTGGGGCAGTCCCTGTCCCGCGAGTCCGGCGCCGACAACACGTACGTCATCGTCAGCGACTGGGTCGACGAGCCGCAGTTCCGCGCCTTCGAGGACAGCCCGGCCCATCTCGAGCACCGGGCCACCCTGCACCCGTTCCGCAAGGGCGGCAGCTTCCACGTCATGGAGGTGCTGCACGGCATCGAGGGCAGGGCGGCCGGCCGTGCCCGGTGACACCTCCGGCGAGGTGCGGGTGCTGGTGTACCAGGCGGCCCTCGACGACGGCCAGCTGGCCGCCGTCCGGGCCGCCTACCACCAGGTCAGCGAACGGCTGGCGGGGGTGCCCGGCATGCTCGGCAACGAGCTGCTGCGCAGCCCCGCCGACCCCACCGCGCTCGCCGTGATGAGCCGCTGGGAGTCGCTCGCCGCGTTCCGGGCCTGGGAGGAGGGGGCGGAGCACCGGCAGGACACCGCACCGCTGCGCCCCTTCCGCGACACCCGCTCCGGCGCCCCCTTCGCCCTCTACCACGTGGACGCCGCCTACTGAGGGTCGAGCCAGGCCCTGCCCATCGCCCGAGCGCACAGAGGAGACAACGCAGCATGGAAAAGCGCCAGTTGGCCGTGATCGGTCTCGGCAACATGGGCGGCGGCATGGCCCGCCGGCTGCTGGAGACCGGGTACGCCCTGACCGTCTACAACCGGACCGCCGCCAAGGCGGCCCCGCTCGTCGAGGCGGGCGCCCGGCTCACCGACGCCCCCGAGCGCGCCGCCGCCGGACACCAGCTCGTCCTGCTCAGCCTCAGCGACGAGAACGCCGTCGAGGAGATCCTGTTCGGCCGCGTGGTCCCGGTGCTCGCCGAGGGCGCGGTCGTCATCGACACCTCCACCGTGTCCCCCGGCTACGCAAGGGAGGCCGCGGCCCGCCTCGCCGCCAAGGGGCTGCGCCGGGTCGAGGCCTGTGTCGTCGGCAATCCGCTCCAGGCCCGCAAGGGCGAACTGCGGGTGTTCACCGCCGGCGAGGCGCAGGACGTGTACGAGGCCCGCCCGGTCCTGGAGGCCATCGGCAGCGAGGTCGTGCACCTCGGCGCCCCCTCCACCGCCACCAGCATGAAGCTCATCCTCAACCTCCTGCTCGGCGCCCAGGTCGCCGCGCTGGCCGAGGCCGTCGAGTACGGCGTCGGCGCGGGACTCGACCGCGACCAGCTGATCGGCGCGGTCTCGGCCAGTGGATTCAGCTCCATGGTGATGCGGTTCCGGGCCGACCTGATGCTCAAGCGCACCTACGAACCGGCGTTCTTCCGCTCCGCGCTGATGGAGAAGGACATCCGCATCGCGGTGGAGGCGGCCGGCGAGCAGGGCACCGCCATGCCCGTCCTCGACCTGGTGCGCGAACGCTTCGCGCGGGTGCTCGCCGCGGGCGACGGGGACAAGGACGCGTCGGTGCTCGTCGAGCACCCGGCGGAACGCGAGGGGGCACCATGCTGAGCAGCGCCCGGAACACGCTCAGGAACACCGATGTCCTGGTGGTCGGCGGGGGACTCGCGGGACTGTCCACCGCCGTCTTCCTCGCCCAGCAGGGCGTGGACTGCCTGCTGGTCGAACGCCGGCCGGAGCTGTCCGGCCACCCGCGCTCGCGCGGAGTGCACCCGCGCGCCATGGAGCTGATGCGGGCCGCGGGCGTGGAGGAGGAACTGCGCGCCACGCCCTCGGCCCGGACGCTCGCGGACAACTCCGGTGTCCTCGCGGCCCGTTCGCTGGCCGGGCCCGAACTGGGCGTCCTCGACGAGAAGTACGTCATGGACGTCGGCGCCGACGTGGGCAACCTGTCGCCGACCGGCTGGTGCCTCTGCCACCAGGGCGAACTGGAGGACGTGCTGCGCACCCGCGCCGAACGCCTCGGCGTCGCCCTCCGGTTCGGCACCGAACTGATCTCCTTCGAGCAGGAGGGACCGCCGGGGGAGGAGGTCACCGCCCTCGTCCAGGACCGCGCCACCGCGGTGCGGCGCAGCATCAAGGCCCGCTATCTGGTGGCCGCCGACGGCGCGCACAGCGGGATCCGCACCGACCTCGGCATCCCCTTCGACGGCCGGACCCTCGGCTCCTACGTCAACATCCACTTCCGGGCCGACCTGTCCGAGCAGCTGGCCGGGCGCCGGTTCCTGATGTGCTACACGTTCAACGACCGGCTGCGCGGCGCCCTGATGCCGCTGGACAACGCCGAGGACTGGCTGCTGCACGTCGCCTACGACCCGGCCGAGGAGGACCTGGAGTCCTTCACCGAGGAGCGCTGCGCCGATCTGGTCCGGGCGGCCTGCGGAGTGGAGTCGCTCAGCCCCCGCATCCGGTCCGTCTCCCCGTGGGAGGGCGCGGCCCGCACCGCCGGGCGCTACCGCGACGACCGGGTGTTCCTCGTCGGCGACGCCGCCCATGTGATGCCGCCCAGCGGCGGGTTCGGCTCCAGCACCGGCATCCAGGACGCGCACAACCTGGCCTGGAAACTGGCCGCCGTGCTCGACGGCTGGGCGGGTGCGGAGCTGCTCGACAGCTACGACGAGGAGCGCCGCCCGATCTGCGAGGCCACCGTCGAGCAGGCGGTGCTGCGCTCCCAGGACCGGCCCCGGCTGTTCGGCGCGGAGGCCGAGACACCGCCGGCCCCGGACGGCATCGTCGAGGACGCCCTGGTGTGGCTGTCCTGGCGCTACCGCTCCTCGGCGGTGACCCCCTGGGACGACGGGGTGCTGCCGGGCCACGGCGTCTGGTCCGCGGAGAACGACGGCCGGCCGGGCAGCCGCGCCCCGCACCTGCGGCTGCGCAGGGGAGGCGCCGAGCTGTCCGTCCTCGACCTGTTCGGCACCGAACCGGTGCTGCTCACCGGCCCCGACAACCGGGCCTGGCGGGAGGCCGCGCGGGCCGTCGCGCACGAACTCGGCGTGCCCCTCGCCCTGCACGGCATCGGCGCGGAACTCACCGACATCGAGGACCGCTGGCCCGAACGGTACGGCGTGACGGCCCAGGGCGCGGTGCTGGTCCGCCCCGACGGGGTGGTCGCCTGGCGCTGCGCGGACACCCCCGTGTTCGCCCGCAACACCCTGCGCGGCGTCGTGCGCAGGCTCCTCGCCAACGAGGGACGGCCCGAAGGACTCCAGGGAGAGGGAGCGCAGGCATGACACACAGGGTGATCCTCCGGATGGAGGTCTTCCCGGAGCTGGCGGCGGACTTCGAGCGGACCTGGCAGGAGGTGGCCGAGGCGATCTCCGCCGAGCCCGCCAACCTGGGGCAGACGCTGGTGCGGGACACCGAGGACGAGGGCGTGTACTGGGTGCTCACCGACTGGTCCGACGAACCCCGGTTCCGGGCCTTCGAGTCGAGCCCGCAGCACGTGCTGCACCGCATGCGGCTCAAGCCGTACCGCAGGGGCGGCGCGATGTACGTCACCGAGGTCGTCCGGCACCTCGAGCCCGCGGTCCCCGCGACCTGACCCGCGGGGCCGCGCGAAGGGCGCCGGCCGCGAAGGGAACTCCCTTCGCGGCCGGCGCCCTTCGGCGTTCCGGCCGGGTCCCTCAGCCGGCCGCGCCCTCCGGTACGGCCGCGATCCGCTCGTCGGCACCGGCGGTACCGGCCGGGCGCGACGGCCGCGGAATACCGATCCGCAACAGCGCCAACGCCCCGAGGCACATGGCCAGTTGGCAGCCGAGCGACCAGCCGATCGCCGGTCCCGAGCCGAGCGCGTCGCCCGCGACGCCGTAGAACACCGTGCCCACGACGGCCACCCCGGACGCGTTGCCGATCTGCCCGAACGTGGCGAACACCCCGCTCGCCGAGCCGATGCCGCCCTTGTCCATCGAGGAGAGCGTGATGTTGTACAGCGGCGGGCTCAGCAGCCCCATCCCCGCGCCGCACAGCACCAGTCCGGGCAGCACCTCCAGCGGTTCGAGGCCGGCGCCCTGCGCGAGCGTCGTCCACAGCAGGGTGCCGGTGCCGAGCGCCATCAGCAGCGCCCCGCACTCCAGAAGGGGGCGCCCGAGGCGGCCGGTCAGCGGCACCGAGGCGCCGGAGGCCACCGCGGCGGACAGGGCGAACGGGAGCAGGGTGAAGCCGGTCTGCCGCGCGCTGAAGCCCAGCCCCTCCTGCAGATGGACGACGTAGACCAGGAAGAACGAGGCCACGGCGCCCATCACGAGGAAGTTCACCGCCGCGCCGGACGGGAAGGCGCGGCCGCGGAACAGATCGGGCGCCAGCAGCGGGGTGCGCCCGCGCCGGGCGGCCCGGCGCTGCAGCGGGACGAGCCCGGCGAGCACCACCAGACCGGCCAGGGACAGCGGCATCAGCAGCCACGGATGCCCCGACTCCCGTCCCTCCACCAGCGGCACCAGGAGCAGCAGCAGCCCCGCCGTGGCGGTGCCGACGCCGACCAGGTCCAGGCGCGGCGCCCGTTCGGCGCTCCGCTCGGCGGGCAGCCAGCACAGGGCCAGCACCAGGGCGAGCACCCCCACGGGCAGATTCACCAGGAACACCGCGCGCCAGCCGACGCCGAACAGATCGGCGTGCGCCAGCAGCCCGCCGAGCACGGGCCCCGAGCAGGTGGCCGCCGCGATCACCGCGGCCTGCACCCCGAAGGCGGCGCCGCGCCGTCCGGCCGGGAACAGCAGGATGATCACCGGCGCGATCTGCGGAGCGAGCAGCGCCGCCGACAGCCCCTGGAGCACGCGCGCGGCCAGCAGCACCCCGGTGCCGGGCGCGGCCGCGCAGAGCGCCGAGGCGAGGGTGAACGAGACGATGCCCCACAGCACCAGCGGACGGCGCCCGTAGGCGTCGCCCAGCCGGCCCGCGGTCACCAGGAGCAGGGCGAACGCCAGGCTGTATCCGGCCAGCAGCCACTGCACGGCCGCGTCGGACGTGCCGAGTCCGTCCTGGATCGACGGGGCCGCGACGCTCACCACGGTGACGTCGAAGGTGTGCAGGAATCCGGCGAGCAGCACAGCGCCCAGCGCGAGCCAGGAGCTGCGCGGCACAGTCGGTCGGGTGGTCACGTACGCCTCCTCTGAGTTCTTCCGACGAGTTCTTCCGAGACCGATGACACGGTCTCCGCCACTGTCCGGACCGGTCACCGAGCGCGGCTCGAGGATCGTTGGTGCGCCCCGCGGGCCGGCCCTTCGACTGCCGCTCATGCGGGGCACGACCGCCGCCCCGGATGCTGACGCCGGCTCATCCGAACCATTCAGACGCAGACAGAGCAGAGACGAGAGGTGAGGGCGTGTCCGGGCTCGTTGGCTGGATCGACTTCGACAGAGACCTGCGCCGGCAGCGCCCGGTGGTCACGGCGATGGCCGCCACCCTGGCGCAGCGCGGACCCGACGCGGAGGCGGTGTGGACGGGCGAGCACGCCGCGCTCGGCGCCCGCCTGCTGCACGTCGACGGCGCACCCGAGGAACAGCCGTACATCGTGCGGGCCGGCGAGCACGACATCGTCGCCTGCCTCACCGGCTGGCCCACCGGCACCGACGCGCTCGGCGCCGACCTGGTCGCGGCCGGAGTGCCGCTGCCCGACGGGGCCGGCCCCACGGCGCTGATCGCGTACGCCTACCGCGAGTGGGGCGCCGACTTCCTGCCGCGCCTCAACGGCGCCTGGGCGGTGGCCATCTGGGACGGCCGCACCGAGGAGATGGTGCTGGCCCGAGACCACCTGGGCGGCCAGCCGCTGTACTGGACCCGCACCGCCACCGGCATGGTCTTCGGCTCCGAGCGCAAGGTGCTGCTCGCCCACCCCGAGGTGGACCCGGTCGTGGACGCGGCCGGACTGCGCGAGGCGGTGTCCCAGGCGCTGCCGCACGGCGGCATCTTCTCCGGCTTCGACCGGATCGGCGCGGCCGAGATCGCCCACTGGGGCCGCGCGGGCCTGCGCCGCCGCAAGTACTGGGGGATCAGCACCCGGCCGCACACCGACGACTACGACACCACCGTCGCCACCGTGCGGGAGATCCTGGCGCGCAGCGTCGAGGAGAACCTCACCGACGACCCGGCCCAGATGCTGGTGATGCTCTCCGGCGGCGCCGACTCCTCGGCCGTCGCGAGCCTGGCCGCGGACTCGATGGCCCGCTCGCAGAGCGGCAGCCTGCGCGCCTTCACCATCGAGTTCCGCAGCAGCGAGTTCCAGGCCGACGTCATGCGCAGCACGCACGACACGCCGTTCGCCCAGGAGGTCGCCGCCCACATCGGCGCCGACCACACCGTGGTGGAGCTGGAGACGGGCGACATCCTGGACCCGATCGTGCGCCTCGGCATGCTGAAGTCGAAGGACTTCCCCACGCGCCAGTACGACATGGACACCGCCCAGTACCTGACGGTGCAGCGGGCCGCGCAGGAGGGCTGCAAGGTCGTCTTCGCCGGGTACGGCGGCGACAAGTACTTCCAGGGCGCGACCTGGTTCACGCACAAGGACCTGGTCCTGTCCGGCACGTTCCCGTGGGTGGCGCTCGCCCAGAAGTACGGCGCCGCGAACGGCTTCGGCACCGGCCTGTTCAACGCCGACGCGCTCGCCGCGCTCGACTTCCAGGGCTACTACAAGGACATGTACGACACGGCGGTCGCCGAGGTCGAGTACCTGCCCGAGGAGGACGAGTGGCAGCGCCACATGCGGCGCGTCGCCTACCTGATGAACACCCGGTTCGGCATCGACGCGGGCTCCTACTCCGCGGCCGGCCTCCAGCTGCGTACGCCCATCAACCATCCCGAGCTGGTGCAGTACGCGTACAACATCCCCAACGAGATGCACAACCGGCGGGGCATCGAGAAGGGCATCCTGCGCGCGGCCGTCGCCGACCTGATGCCCGAGTCGGTCCTCAACCGGCACCGCAGCGCCTCCCCGGTCTCCAACCACCCCGACTACCCGGCCGGTCTGCAGCGCGCCATGAAGGCCGTGCTCGCCGACCCGGACGCGCCGGTGCGCCAGATCATGGACGCGACGGCGGCCGGCGCGGTCGCGTCGAGCCTGGAGCGGCTCACCAAGGACCGGATGGCCCGCGCCGACGTGGAACTGATGCTCCAGCTCAACCTGTGGCTGGACCACTACCGGGTCAGGCTCTCCCTGTGACGGGCGACGCGCGGCGCGTCGCCCGCCACCTCGCCGCGGCCGGGCTGGACGCGCTGGTGGCCACCTCCGCCGAGAACGTGCTGTATCTGACCGGCGTCTCCAGCGTCGGCGGGCAGAACCACCCCTACAGCAGCCGGGCGCTGGCCGTGGTCACCCGGGACCGGCCCGACGCCCCGTACTTCGCCAGCTCGCGCGGGGACGTGGACCAGTTCCTGGACGCCACCACCGCGCTCAGCGGTGTCGTCGGCTACGGCACGTTCCACCGCGAGCTGCCCGCGGGGCTCGAACTCACCGAGCGCGAGCGGCGGTTCAAGGAGATCGGGGTGGACGCCCCGGTCGTCCCGGACGCGCTGAGCGCCCTCGTCGGCGTCCTCACCGAGGCGGGCCTGGCCGGGGCCCGGATCGGGGTCGACGAGAACGCGGCACCGCTCGGCTTCCTGGAGCGGCTCGCCGAGGCGCTGCCCGGCAGCAGCGTCGTCCCGGCGGCCGCCGTGCTGCACAGGATCCGCAAGGTCAAGAGCGCCACCGAGATCTCCCGGATCACCGAGGCGGCGGCGCTGGCCGAGAACGGGGTGCGGGCCGCGCTCGCCATCGCCGCCCCCGGCGTCACCGAGCAGGACATGGTGCGCGAGTTCGAGACCGCCGTCGTCCGCGGCGGCGGCCGGCCCCGCTTCACCCTCATCAAGTTCGGCCGCGACGGCGTCCTCGGCCAGACCCGGCCCACCACCGCCCCGCTGCGCCGCGGCGACTCCATCTGGTTCGACGCGGGCTGCACCTGGCGCGGCTACTGGTCCGACATCGCCCGCACCGCCAGCTTCGGACCGCCCGCGCCCCGGCTCACCGCGGTGTACGCGGCGATGCTCGCGGGGGAGCAGGCGGCCCTCGACGCCGCCAAACCCGGCATGACCGGCGGAGAGCTCTTCGACCGCACGGTCGAGGCGGTCCGCGACGCGGGAGTGCCGCACTACCGCAGACACCACGTGGGCCACGGCATCGGCGCGGAGATCTACGAACCGGTCCTGATCACCCCCGGCAACCCGGATGTGATCGAGGAGGGCACCGTCGTCAACTCCGAGACGCCGTACTACGAGTTCGGCCTCGGCGGCGTCCACGTGGAGGACCCGTTCGTGGTCACGGCCGACGGCAACCGGCTGCTGACCACCCTGGACCGCGACCTCATCGTCATCGACTAGGACGGACATGTCTCCTCTCTCCCGGCGCCGCCTGCTCGGCGTCATCGGGGCCGGCTCCGCCGGTCTCGCCCTCCCGTTCGCCGCGGGATGCGACAACGGCGGTGACAGCGGTGCGGTGCTCCGCTCCGAACAGGCCGCCCTGCCCGCCCACTTCACCCTTCCCTTCAAGAAGCCCCCGGTGATCCAGCCGACCTCCAGCGCGGGCACGACCGACTACTTCGACGTACGGGCACAGGTCGCCAAGGTCGAGATCCTGCCCGGCCTGCAGACCGAGATCTTCGGCTACAACGGCCTCTTCCCCGGCCCGACCTTCGCGGTCCGCAAGGGCCGCACCGCGGTGGTCCGCACCCGCAACGACCTGCCCGTGCCCCTGGTGACCCATCTGCACGGCGGCCACACCCCGCAGACCAGCGACGGATACCCGACCGACCTGGTGCTGCCCACGTCCGGCTGGCCGGCGGCGCACGCGGAGCACCACGCCGGCATGAAGATGGCGGGGGAGACCTCCGACGGCTCGCGGGACTACACCTACCCGAACGACCACCGGGCCTCGACCCTCTGGTACCACGACCACCGGATGGACTTCACCGGACCGCAGGTCTGGCGCGGCCTGTTCGGCCTCTACCTGGTGCACGACGACGTGGAGGACGCGCTGCCGCTGCCCAAGGGCGAACGCGACGTGCCGGTGATCATCGCGGACCGGGCGTTCGACGCGGACGGCAAGCTGGTCTACCCCTCCATCGACCCGACACTCAAGACCACTCCGGGCGTCACCGGCGACGCGCACAACGGCATGACCGGCGACGTCATCCTGGTCAACGGCGTGCCGTGGCCGAAGTTCGAGGTGCAGGGCGCGAAGTACCGGCTGCGGCTGCTCAACGCCTCCAACTCCCGCCGCTACCGCGTGAAGCTGGACCCGAAGCCGGGCTCCGGCGCACCCTTCACCCTGGTCGGCAGCGACGGCGGACTGCTCGCCAAGCCCCAGACGATGGACTCCATCTACATGGTGCCGGGCGAACGCTTCGACGTCGTCGTCGACTTCGGCGCCTACGCGCCCGGCACCAAGGTCACCCTGAAGAACAGCCTCGGCGACGGCGGCACCGCGGAGCTGATGCAGTTCGTCGTCGGGGCCAAGGTGAGCGACGGCTCCAGCGTGCCGGCCACGCTGTCCACGGTCGAGCGGCTCGACCCGGCGAAGGCGGTGCGCACCCGCACCTTCACCTTCGCCGAGTTCCGCGAGAACGGGCACAGCATGTACAAGATCAACGGCCAGGTGTTCAGCCCCGACCGCAGCTGGGCCGACGTCAAGCGCGGCGAGACCGAGATCTGGGAGTTCACCTCCTCCACCCACCACCCCGTGCACATCCACCTGTCGCCGTTCCAGGTGTACAAGCGGGGCGGCTCCACCTCCCTCAACCCCGAGGACGTGGGCTGGAAGGACACGGCACGGCTGATGCCCAACGAGAAGCTGAGCGTGCTCGTCCGCTTCGACGGCTACACCGGGAAGTACGTCTTCCACTGCCACAACCTCGAGCACGAGGACATGGCGATGATGGCCAACTTCACCGTGTCGTAGCGCCCCTTCCGCACGGCGAACGGGCCGTCACCCTCTCCCCGGGGTGACGGCCCGTTCGCCGTGCGGTCAGCGCGCCAGCATCCGCAGCAGCGCCGCGGTCAGCTCCCCGGCGCCGTCCGCCGGCGCGTCCGCCGAGCGCCACGCCACGAAGCCGTCCGGCCGCACCAGGACGGCGCCGTCGGCGCCCACCCCGTACCGCGTGTGCCACCCGGCCCGCGACGGCGTGCCGAGCTCCGAGACGTCCGACCCGACCGCGCACACCCGCAGCCGCGCCCCGGCGCTCTCGGCGGCCTCCTCGCCGGCCCGCCGCCACGCCGCGCCGGCCGCACCGCACAGCAGCACCGGCTCGGTGCCGTACACGTCGAGCAGCGAGCCCTCGACGCCGTCGCCCATACGCACCGGCACGTGCGGCGCCCGGGTGCCGGGCTCACCGCTCAGCTCGCCCGGCTCCCGGAACCCGGGCAGCTGCGGATCCGCGCCCGGAGCCGCCGGATAGGCGTGGCCGAGCATCACCGTGAGCACGTCCAGGGTGGCCGCGCGCTGTTGCTCGTCCGCCCGGCCCGAGCGGGTCAGCAGCCGCAACTGCGCCTGCTCCACGGTGGCCAGGGCGACGGGCCTGCGCTCCGCCTCGTAGGTGTCGAGCAGCGCCTCGTCCGCCTCCCCGCGCAGCACCGTGGCCAGCTTCCACGCCAGGTTGTGCGCGTCGTGGATCCCGGTGTTCGCGCCGTAGCCGCCGATGGGCGGGATGACGTGCGCGGCGTCCCCGATCAGGAACGCGGAGCCGTCCCGGTACCGCTCGGCGGTCAGCGCCGCCAGCTCCCACGGCAGTACGCCGATGATCTCCACCTCGGCGTCCGGCACACCGAGCGCCGAACGCACCAGGCGCACACACCGGTCGGTGTCGAAGTCCTCCGGCTGCTCGCCCTCCTCGGGCTTGTACCGCAGGATCAGGGTGCCGCGCCGCAGCGTGTCGTCGTGGCCCAGCACCGCGCCGCTGAGCTCGTCGTTCTCGATCTGGCAGATGGAGAACCGGCGTCCGTCCAGCGGCCCTTCGAGGTCCGCCCGGAACAGGATGCTCACCTGGTGCTGCAGCGTGCCCCGGCCCGCGCGCGCGATGCCCAGCGTCTCGCGGACCGGGCTGCGCCCGCCGTCCGCCGCCACCAGCCAGCGGGCCCTGATCCGGCGCCCGGCCCCGGTCGCCCGGTCCTTCACCTGGCCCACCACCGGCCCGTCCGGCCCCTCGGGCCGCTCGAACGAGGTCAGTTCGGCGCCGAACCGCAGCTCCGCGCCGGCCCGGGAGGCCGCCGCGCGCACGATCGGCTCCACCCTGTCCTGGCCCAGCGAGATCTGCCGGGACGGGGTCAGGTCCCGCAGATCGCCGGGCTCCGGCAGCATCGCCGCCCGCACCTCCCGGCCCGCCAGCGACTCCACCGTCGCCTGCCGCCGATGGTCCGCGTACCCGGCCGCCGCCGCCAGGATCTGCTCCTCCGCCCCGACCGAGCGCAGCAGCTCCAGCGTGCGCGGGTACCAGCCCCAGGCCCGCGGATGGATGGACGTCGACGCGTGCCGCTCCACCAGGACGCAGCGCACCCCGTGATGGCGCAGGAACAGTGCGCAGCTCAGCCCCGTGATGCCGCCTCCCACGATCAGGACGTCGGTCGACTCCTCGGACGGCTCCTGGATGATCTCGGGCTCCTTGCCCACGGCCACTCTCCCTTCCGGTACCGAAGGCCCGGCCCGTGAGATTCGGGTCCCGGCCGTCCCGCATCGTCGTCATCCGCGCTGGAGGGCCCGTCCAGCCAAACTTGAGGTACCGCCGCCAGCCTGTGGCTCCACCGCCGAAAAGGAGCCCGAACCGATGTCAGGAATCACAGGCTGGATCGATCACGGAAGAGATCTGCGGCGTGAACGGCCCACGCTGCTGGCCATGACCGCGGCCCTGGCCCAGCGCGGCGGCGACGGCGAACGGCTGTGGTCCGCCGAGCACGCGGCCCTCGGCGCCCGCTGGTCCGACGCCGACGGCAGCGGGCGCCCGCAGCAGCCCTGGGTCCTCGAGGAGGGCGGCCGCACCGTCCTGGCCGCCACCGTCACCGGCGTCCTCTACGACACCGACGCGCTCCGCGCCGAACTCGGTGTCCGCGGCCCCGCCCCGCAGGCCGAACTCGTCGGCCGCGCCTATCTGCGCTGGGGCGAGCACTTCGCCGAACACCTCGACGGCGCCTTCGCCGTCGCCCTCTGGGCCGAGCGCGAGCGGACCCTGGTCCTCGCCCGGGACCGGCTCGGCAACCAGCCGCTCTACTACTACCGGCTGTCCTCGGGCGTCCTGTTCGGTTCCGAGCGCAAGGCGATCCTGGCCCATCCCGCCGTCGAGCCGGTCATCGACGCCGACGGCCTGCGCGAGCTGTTCTCCTACGCCGGCACCTCCGGGCACGGCATCCTCAAGGGCTTCCGGCAGGTGCCCCCGGGCCACGTGCTGCGCATCACGCCGCAGGGCGAAACGGCGCACAAGTACTGGGAGTTGACCGCCGAGGAGCACACCGACGACCAGGAGCAGACCATCGCCCGGGTGCGCGAGCTGCTCGGCGCCTCCGTGCGCCGCACCCTGGGCACCGGCGCGGTACCCGGCATCCTGCTGTCCGGCGGCATCGACTCCAGCGCGGTCACCGCCCTGGCCCACGAGGCGCTGCGCGAGCGCGGCGGCGAGCCGGTGCGCACCTTCACCGTCTCCTTCGGCGACGCCGAGGAGTTCAAGCAGGACGAGATCTGGGGCAGCCCCGACGCCCCCTTCGTGCAGTCCGTCGTGCGCCACCTGGGCACCCAGCACACCGACCTGGTCCTGGACACCGCCGACATCATCGACCCCGCGGTCCGCTCCGCGGTGCTGCGCGCCAAGGACGTGCCGAGCCCGCTCGGCAACATGAACACCTCGCTGTACCTGCTCTGCCGCGCGGTGCGCGAACACGTGGGCTCCGTGCTGCTGGGCGAGATCGCCGACGCCGTCTTCGGTGGCTTCGCCTGGGTGCACAACAAGGAACTCGTCGAGGCCCCCACCCTGCCCTGGGTGGCCATGGCCCGCTTCGGCGGCGGCAAGCACGGCCTGGGCGGCGACCTGCTCGCCCCCGACCTGCTCGGCAAGCTGGACCTCAACGCGTACTGCGGCGACGCCTACACCACGAGCATGGCCCAGGTCCCCCGGCTCGACGGGGAGAGCGGCCAGACCCTGCGGATGCGCGAGATCACGTACTTCCACCTCACCCGCTGGCTGGAGACGCTGCTCAGCCACGACGAGTCGCTCGGCGCGGCGGCCGGCCTCGGCACCCGGATGCCGTTCTGCGACTGGCGCCTGGTCAACTACGCCTACAACGTGCCGTGGTCGCTCAAGAGCTTCGACGGCCGGGAGAAGTCCCTGCTGCGCGCCGCCGTCGCCGACCTGCTCCCCGACGACGTCGTCAACCGGGCCAAGAGCCCCTACCCGGTCACCCAGGACCCGGCCTACGGCCGCGCCCTGTGCGACGGCATGGCCGGACTGCTCGCCGACCCCACCGCCCCGGCCGCGCCCCTCGCCGACACCGCGGCCGTGCGCTCCCTCATCGAGGACCCGTCCGTCCTGGACAGCGGCATGCGCGCCTGGGTCGCCCGCGCCAACGTCGAGATGCTGCTCGGGCTCGACGACTGGCTGCGTCGCTACGGCGTCCGGGTGGAGCTGTGAGGGCCCCCGTGATCGGCCGCGACGCCGGACCCGCCGGACGGCTGGTGCGCATCGCGGCCGGCGCCGCCGCGCTCACCCAGATCGTCACCACCAAGGCGCACGGCGACAGCGGCGGCGAACTGCTCGCCGCGGCCGGCACCGCCCTCGGCCTCGTGCTCGTCTACACGGCGCTGCTGCACCTCGCGGGACCGCTGCTGCGCCGCGGCGCCGGGCACGGACTGTCCGGCTGGCCGGGCGGCGGCCTGTTCCTGCTGCCGATGCTGCTCTACCCGATCGGCGTGCTGCCCGACGGAGCCGCCCTGGGCGTCGCCCTGTTCACCGAGTTCTCCGTGCTCGTCGCGGGACTCAGCGGCTACGGCGGCCTCGAACTGGCCGCGCTGCCCGCCCTGCTGCTCAGCCGCAGGCCCGTCCTGTACAGCCCGTTCAACGCGGTCGACCTCGCCGAGCGCGGGATCCGCCGCAGGTGGCACGCCACGCCCGAGCGGCTCGGCGGGGTCCTCGCCGTCGCCGGTCTCGCCTGGTTCTGGGTGGTACCGCCGCTGGCCGCCGTGCGCGGCGGATTCGGTGACGCCTTCGACACGCTGAAGCCCCTGAACGTCGTGGCCTGCGGGGCGCTGGTGATCGCCGGTGTGCTGCTCGCCGTACCGGCGCCCGGACCGGCCCGGCTGCGCCGGCTGCGCGCCGCGGCCTTCCTGCTGCTCGGCCTGGCCGGCACCGTCGGCGCACTGCCCGACGTGCTGTGGCCGGTCCTCATCGCGTCCGGCCTGGTGGTCGGCGTCCGGCGGCTCGCGACCCGGCCCCGGCCGGCGCCCCGGCTGCCGGCCCGGCCTCAGGTCGAGACGTCTTCCACTGCCCTTTGAGACCGTCTGCGGAGCATTCCCCCATGGCTGAGAACATCCCTGAAACCGCACCCGGCCCCGCCGACCCACCGTCCCCCGCCGTCACCCGGGACCGGGCGGCCCTGGCCCTCTGGGCACCCCAGTTCCGGCTCCGGCTGACCACGCCCCGGCTCGAGCTGCGCGTACCCGACGAGCACGATCTGCGCACCCTCGCCGAACTCGTCGCCGACCAGGGCATCCACGCCCCCGACGCCGCCCCCTTCCAGGGCGGCTGGAGCAACGCCCTGCCGCAGGTGGTGGCGGGCCGCGTCCTTCAGTACCTGTGGAAGGGGCTCGCCCTGACCCGCCCCGACTACTGGAACCTGGGCCTCGCCGTCTTCCTGGACGGCGAGCCCGTCGGCGTCCAGGGACTGCAGGCCCGCGCGTTCCCGACGCTGGCCGAAGTGGCCACCGAGAGCTGGCTGGCCCGCGGCCACCAGGGCCGGGGCATCGGCACCGAGATGCGGGCCGCGGCGCTGCGCCTCGCCTTCGAAGGACTCGGCGCCCGGCACGCCACCTCCGCCGTCTACGAGGACGGCGCCGCCGCCCTCGCCGTCAACAAGAAGCTCGGCTACCACCCGGACGGCATCGAGGTGCAGGCCCGCCGGGGCACGCCCGTGGCCCTCACCCGCTGGCGCCTGACCCGGGCCCAGTGGGAGCTGAGCCCCGCCGCCGAGCGGGAGAGCACCATCGAGGGCCTCGACGGCTGCCGGAACCTGTTCGGCGCGGCCCTGGAGGCGGCGTGATCCGCGACTCCATCACCGACTGCGTCGGCGGCACCCCGCTCGTGCGGCTGAGCCGGCTCTTCCCGCAGGACGGCATCGAGGTCCTCGCCAAGCTGGAGATGCTCAACCCCGGCGGCAGCGTCAAGGACCGCTCCGCGCGCTACATCGTGGAGCGCGGCATCGCCGACGGCATGATCCGGCCGGGCACCCACATCGTCGAGAGCACCTCCGGCAACTTCGGGGTGGCCCTCGCCATGGTGGCGATCCGGTACGGGCTGCGCTTCACCGCCGTCGTCGACCCGCACGCCTCCCGGACCAACCTGCGCATCCTGCGCCAGTTCGGCGCCGAGATCGAGATGGTCGCCGAACCCGACACCGCGGGCGGCTATCTGCACACCCGGCTCGCCCGGGTCCAGGACCTGCTGACCGCCGACCCGGACGCCGTGTGGATCAACCAGTACGCGAACCAGCTCAACTGGGAGACCCACGCGGCCACCACCGCCCGCGAGGTCATCGACGACTGCCCGGACGGCGTCGACGTCCTCGTCGCCGCCGTCAGCACCACCGGCACCCTGCACGGACTCGCCCGCGGGCTGCGCCACGTCTGGCCGCGGCTGAAGGTGGTCGCCGTCGACGCGGTGGGCTCGGTCATCTTCGGCACCCCGCCCGGCCCCAGAATGCTCCCCGGGGTCGGTTCCAGCCGGGTGCCCGAACTGCTCACCCCGGGCGAGATCGACCGGGTCGTGCACATCGACGACGCGGCCGCCGTCCGCGGCTGCCACCGGCTGCTGCGCCAGGAGGCGATCTTCGCCGGCGGCTCCTCCGGCTCGGTGGTGACGGCCATCGAGGAACTCCTGCCCGAACTCCCGCGCCCCAGCCGCGTCCTGACGCTGCTGGCCGACCGGGGCGAGCGCTATCTCGACCTCGTGTACACCGACGAGCTGGCCATCGAGCACGACGAGTTCGCCTACTCGGCCCGCTCCTGAGACCGCGGGCCGCGGGCCGTCCACCCCCACCGGACGCCCGCGGCCCGCTCCAGCCGCCCTCCACCGGCGTGCGAGCGGTGCTCGAGGCCGCTCGGCTGAAGTGGACGGGCCGTCCATCCGCCCGCGGCACCACGCAAGCCGCCAACGACTTCCGGCCGCCCAAGCCGACCGAGGGGAACCACCGTGGACGACGTGCTCGTACCCGCACGGCTCCAGTTCGCCATCACCGCCATCTCCCACTACCTGTTCGTCGCCCTGACGCTCGGGCTCGTGACGTACCTGGTCGTGATGCAGACCCGATGGGCCGTCACGGGCAAGGAGGCACACCGCCGCCAGACCCGCTTCTGGGGCCAGCTCTACGTCATCAACTACGCCCTGGGCATCGGCACCGGCATCGTGATGGAGTTCCAGTTCGGCCTCACCTGGAGCGGCCTGACCCACTTCGTCGGCAACGTCTTCGGCGCCCCGCTGGCCATCGAGACCCTGGTCGCGTTCTTCGCCGAGTCCACCCTGCTCGGACTGTGGATCTTCGGCTGGCACCGGATGGGCCGCACCCTGCACACCGTGCTGCTGTGGCTGGTCGCGCTCACCGCGTACGCCTCGGTCTTCTTCGTCCTCACCGCCAACGGCTTCCTCAACCACCCCGTCGGCTACGAGATGAAGGACGGCACCGCCCGCCTCACCTCCTTCACCGAGCTGCTCACCAACCCCAACGCGCTGGCCGCCGAGTCCCACATCCTCGCGGGCTCCCTGGTCACCGGGTCCTTCTTCATCGTCGCGGTGAGCGCCTGGCACCTGCGCCGGCGTACCGGGCACGAGGAGTTCTTCTGGTCCTCGATGAAGCTCGCGCTGCCGCTCACCCCGGTGTTCATCCTGCTCACCGCCTCCCTGGGCGGCTGGCAGATCGGCTACTCCGTCAAGGAGACGCCCACCAAGTACGGCACGCGCTCGGACCGGGCCCAGGCCATGGTCGACACCTTCACCGACAAGTTCGGCCCCGGCAACTACTTCCCGCCGGGCTTCAGCCAGACCGCCGAGTTCGTCATGATCATCCCGGCGCTCTTCATGATGCTGATCGCCGTCATCGGCGTGCTGTTCATGATCAAACGCAATCTGATCCGGCGCAAGGTCCTGCTCTGGCTGCTCAGCGCCGCGCTCGTGCTGCCGTACATCTCGAACATCGCCGGCTGGGTCTTCCGCGAGGTGGGCCGTCAGCCATGGGTCGTCTACGGCGTGCTGAAGACCGAGGACGCCCTCACCCCGGGGCTCGGCGCGGGCACCGTCCTCACCTCGCTCATCGTCTTCGGCACCCTCGTCGTCGTGCTGCTCGTCGTGGACTGGACGCTGCTGCTGCGGTTCGCCAGGCGCGGACCCGACGGCTCGCACCTGGGCCGCGAGCCCGGCGCCGCCGTCCCCGCGAGCCGCGGCGAACAGGACCCCGCCCACGCGCCGGACGTGG
Organism: Streptomyces sp. NPDC046716; assembly: GCF_040645755.1. Classification (NCBI taxonomy): domain Bacteria; kingdom Bacillati; phylum Actinomycetota; class Actinomycetes; order Kitasatosporales; family Streptomycetaceae; genus Streptomyces; species Streptomyces sp. NPDC046716. The sequence continues at coordinate 49,231 of NZ_JBEYYU010000048.1, read as the reverse complement.
ACACCGAGACGGCCGAGCCGACGTCGGCCCCGTCCTTCTGACGCCCTTCGACAGCGCCGAACCCACTGGGAGTTCATCGTGTGGCACAACATCTGGTACGCGCTGCTGGGGCTGCTCGCCGCCGGCTACCTCGCCCTGGACGGCATCACCCTCGGCACCGGCATCATCGGCCGCCGGCTGGCCCGTGACGACGTCGAGCGGCATGTCGTCGCCGCCGCGACCGGGCCCTTCTTCCTCGGCAACGAGGTCTGGCTGATCGCCGCCGCCGGCGTGACCCTGGGCGGCTTCCCCGGACTCGAGTCCAGCGTCATCAGCGGGATGTACCCCGTGATCGTGTTCGCCGTCGCGGCGCTCCTCGTGCGCGAGGCGGCCACCCAGTTCCGCCGCCGCACGGCCGACGGACGCCGCAACGGGCTCTGGGACGGACTCGTCCAGGCCGCCTGTGTGGTCCTCGCCCTGATGTGGGGCACCCTGGGCGGCGCCCTCATTGGCGCCCTGCCGGTCAAGGGCACCCACCTCGCCGTCGACGCGTCCGTGCTGCTGCGTCCCGTGACCGTGCTGTCCGCGCTGACCGCCGTCGCCGTGGTCGCCCTGCACGCCGCCGTCTTCCTCGCGGTGCGCACCGTCGGTGCCGTCAGCGTGCGGGCCGCCGGGTACGCCCGCCGGCTGGCCCCGGCCGCGGCGGGCCTGGCCGTGCTCACCGCCGTCGCGCTGGTCGCCGACGCCACCCCGCGGGCCGGACTGCTCAACCCGGTGCCGGTCGCCCTGCTGTTCCTGGCCGTGCTGGCGGCGCTCTTCCTCGCCCCCGGGCTCGCCGCCCGCGGCGCCTGGGCGGCCCCCGTCGTCAGCGCCTTCGCCGCGCTCGCCCCCGTCCTGTTCATCGGCGCCGCGCACTTCCCGCAGGCCGTCGTCAGCACCGCGGGCGGCTCCGCGCACCTCTCCGTCGCCGAGGCCGCGGCCGACCCCTCGACGCTCGGCGTCGTCGGCCCGGTGGTGCTCCTCGTGCTCCCCGTACTGCTGGCGTTCCAGGCCATGCAGTGGTGGGCGCACCGCGCCAAGGCCGACGAGCGCTCGCCGGCGTACTTCTGATGGGACGGCGATCCGCTCCCGACTCCGACCGCGCCGTACGCGGCCGGCTGCTCGCCCTGACGCCCCGGGCCCGGAGCCTCGGCGCCCTGGTGGCGGCAGGCGCGCTGCTCGGCGCCGCCGGCACCGTCGGACAGGCGCTCGCGCTGGCCCGGCTGCTCGCCGAGGTGTTCGCCGGCCACCCGCCGTCCACCGGCGCCCTGGCCGGCGCGGCCGTATCCGTCGTGGCCCGCGGCGCCGCCGGCTGGCTGCGGGCCGCCGCCGCGCAGCGGGCCGCCGCCGGGCTCAAACTCGCGCTGCGCACCAGCCTGTTGGAGAACGCCGCGCGCCGCAGCTCCTATGCCGCGCCGCAGCGCCGCTCCGGCGAGGTCAGCACCCTGCTGACCCGCGGCCTCGACGCCCTCGACCCGTATGTCGTCGGCTACCTGCCGCAGCTGCTCGTGGCCGCGCTCGTGCCCCCCGCCGTGCTGGTGGCGACAGCCGTCCACGACCCGCTCAGCGCGGTCGTCCTGCTCGTCACCCTGCCGCTCGTACCGGTCTTCGGCGCACTCGTCGGCCTGCACACCCGGGACGCCACCGCCCGTCAGTGGACGGCCCTCGCCCGGCTCGGCGGGCACTTCCACGACGCCCTGCGCGGCCTGCCGACCCTGCGCACGTTCGGCCGGGCCGGCGCCCAGGAGGGGATCGTCGAGCACGTCGCGGACGACCACCGCCGGGCCACCGTGCGCACCCTGCGCATCACCTTCCTGTCCACCCTGGTCCTGGACACGGTGGCCACCCTCTCGCTCGCCCTGATCGCCGTCCCGGTCGGCCTGCGCCTGCTCGGCGGCTCCCTGGACCTGACGACCGCGCTGAGCGTGCTGCTGCTCGCCCCCGAGGCGTATCTGCCGCTGCGCGTCCTGGGCAGCCAGTTCCACGCCGCCGCCGAGGGCACCCAGACCGCGCGCACGGCGTTCGCCCAGCTCGACGAGGGCCGCCCCGAACCGTCGCCGCGCGCCCGGCCCCGCCCCACGGGCGCCGGCGAACGCATCGAGGTCGACCACGTCACCGTACGACTGCCCGGACGCCCGCAACCCGTCCTGCACGACGTCTCGTTCACCGTCGAGCCGGGGGAGCGGATCGCCCTCACCGGCCCCAGCGGCGCGGGCAAGTCGACCCTCCTTGCGCTGCTGCTCGGCCTCGTACGGCCCGACGAAGGACGCGTCCTGATCGGCGGCCGGGACCTCGCCGGACTCGACCTCGACGCCTGGCGCGACACCGTCGCCTGGGTACCGCAGAGCCCCTACCTCTTCGACCGCGCGGTCTCCGACAACATCCGCCTCGGCGACCCGGACGCCACCGACGCCGCCGTCGAACGCGCCGCACGCGCGGCCGCCGCCCACGACTTCGTCGCCGCCCTGCCCGACGGCTACGCCACCCGGCTCGGCGCCCGCGGCACCGGACTGTCCGCGGGGCAGCGCCGCCGCATCGCCCTCGCCCGCGCCTTCCTGCGCGAACACGCCCCGCTCGTCCTGCTCGACGAACCCACCGCGGGACTCGACGCCGACAGCGAGGCGGCCGTGCTCACCGCGAGCGAACGCCTGATGTCCACCCGCACCGTCCTGCTTGTCGCCCACCGCCCCCGCCTCCTGGCGGGCGCCGACCGCACCCTCGTGGTGCGGGACGGCCGGGTGCTGGTGGCGGAGGCCGTGTCGTGACCGACCTCGCCCCGGGGAGAACCGTGCTGAAGCCGCGCCCGCGCCGCATCGAACGCGGCGGGATCCGGGCCCTGTTCCCGTTGGTCTCCGTCCTGCGCACGGCCGGTCCGCTGTGGCGGCTGCTGCCCGCCGCCGCCCTGGCCGTCCTCGCCGACCTGGCCGGCACCGGACTGCTGGCGCTCGCCGCGTGGCTCATCGCCCGGGCGGCGCAGCAGCCCCCGATGGGCGCCCTGTCCGTCGCGATCGTCGCCGTCCGCACGCTCGCCGTGACGCGCGGACTGCTGCGCTACGGGGAGCGATTGGCCGGCCACGACGTCGCGCTGCGCGGGGTGGCCCGGCTGCGCGGCCGGGTCTTCGGCGCGCTCGCCGCCCGCCCGCCCGGCGACGACGCCCGCACCGTCCGCGACGCGGACGCCGCCTCCCGGCTGGTCGCCGACGTCGACCTCGTCCAGGACGCGCTGCTGCGGGTGGCGCTGCCCGCTCTGTCGGCGCTGGCCGTCGCGCTCGCCGCGTTCTGCGGCACGTTCCTGGTCAGCCCACCGGCCGCCCTCGTCCTCGGCGCCGGCCTGCTCGTCGGCGGACTGCTGGTGCCCGCCCTCACGGCGGCGGCGTCGGCGCGGTCGGCGCGCGCCGGTGCGGCCCTGCGCGCCGAACTCGCCGTGCGCACCGTCGACCTGCTCGACGGCGCGGCCGATCTGACCGTCTTCGGCGCGGCCCGACGGGAGACCGACGGGGCCGTGGCCGCCGCCCGCCGCCTGCGCGCGCACGACCGGGGCACGGCGCTGGCGAACGCGCTCGCCGCCGCCGCCCTGACGGTCGTCCAGGGCGGCACGGCGCTGGCCGTCGCACTGACCTGCGCCCACACGGGGGCCGCCGCCGTCTGGTCGGTGACCCTGCCGCTGCTGGCCCTCGCCGCGTTCGAACCGCTCACCCCGCTGCCCGGGGCCGCCCAGCGCCTGATGGCACTGCCGGAAGGTGCCCGCCGGGTGCGGGCCCTGCTGCGTCCGGCGGGCCCGGCCGCCGCACCGGACATCCCCGTCGACCGGGCCCGGGACACGGCGCACCTGTCCGTGCGCGACCTGTACGTCAGCCACCGGCCCGATGGTCCTGACGCCCTGCGCGGCGTCGACCTCGACCTGCCGCCCGGCCGCCGGGTCGCGGTCATCGGGGCCAGCGGCGCGGGCAAGTCGACGCTGCTCGCCGCGCTCGCCCGGTTCGTCCCGCCGCGGCGGGGCGGGATCCTGCTGGACGGCACGGACCTGGCCGACGTGCCCGAGGCGGCGCTGCGCGGTGCGGTCAGCGGAGCGCTCCAGGACGCGCACGTCTTCCACACCTCGCTCCGCAACAACCTGGTGTTCGCCCGGCCCGGGGCACCGGACGCCGAGCTGCACGAGGCGCTGGACCGCGCCGGGCTCCTGGAGTGGGTGCTGTCGCTGCCGCACGGGCTCGACACGATCGTCGGCTCCGACGGCGACCGCCTCTCCGGCGGCCAGCGCCGACGCCTCGTCCTGGCCCGCGCCCTGCTCGCCGCACCGCCCGTCCTCCTGCTCGACGAACCGACCGAGGGCCTGGACCCGGCGACCGCCGACGCGGTCCTCGCCGACGTCCTCACCGCGACCCGCGGCCGCTCCCTCGTCCTGGTCACTCACCGGCTGGAGGGCCTCGACGCCCTGGACGAGGTCCTGGTGATGGATCGGGGACGCATCGTCCGCCGGGGCACCCCGGACACGGTCCTGGCCGGGTGACGGCGGGCCGGCCGGTCAGGGCTGCGGCCGGGTCAGCACGTGGATCGTGCGGAGCACCACCGCCGCGGAGAGCACCAGCAGATGGCAGCCGATCAAGGCGTACAGGCTCAGATCGTCCGTCACCCGCGGCCCCCCGCCGGTCTGCAGGAGCTGCACCCCGACGACGCCGAAGAAGACCCCCAGGCCGGTCAGCAGCACCCGGCCGAGCAGGTCGCCGATCACCCGGCGGTCCCTCGGGTCGGCCAACAGGCGGACGTTCACGCCGAGCCGGCCCTCCTCCAGCGCCCCGCTGATGCGGTCGATCCGGCGCGGAAGCCGGCGCAGCACCGGCAGCAGGGCGAGCAGTTCGTCGCGGGCGGCGTCCCGGACCGTCTCCGGTTCCAGCTGGCGGATCAGCCGCGCGGAGGCGTAGGAGCGGGACGCCGCCAGGATGTCGAAGCCCGTCGCGACCCGGTCCAGCGTGCCCTCCAGGGTGGCCAGCGCCCGGAACACCGCGGCGATCTCCGGCGGCACCGTCAGCCGGAAGTCGGCGACCAGCCGGAACAGATCGGTGAACATCCGCACGTCCGGCGCCGCCCCGCGCACCAGATGCCGGCCGCTGAACTGCCCGAGCGCCCGCTGCAGCCGCTGTTCGTCGACGTCCTCCGGACGCTCCGTCACCTCCAGCAGGGCGTCGCGCAGGGCCGCCGGGTCCCCGCGGTCCACCGCGAGGAACAGACCGGCCATCGCGGCGCGCAGCCCCCCGTCGAGACGGCCCACGGAGCCGAAGTCGAGCAGCGCCGGGCTGCCGTCGGGCAGCAGCATGACGTTGCCGGGGTGCGGGTCCGCGTGGAAGACGCCGTCGTACATGATCTGGTCGAGCAGACAGGTGAGCAGGGTCGATGCCAGCTTCGTGCCGTGTTCGGGGCTGTCCGGCCGGGCCCGGCCGAGCGGAATCCCGTCGATGCGTTCGAGGACCAGCACGTCCTCGCCGCTCAGCTCCTCGTGCAGGCCGGGCAGGGTGACGCCGCCGTCCCTGCGCTCACCGGCCGCGCGGCGCATCACGGCCAGATTCCGGGCCTCCACCCGGAAGTCCAGCTCCTCGCGGAGCGCCACCGCGAAGCCGCGGGCCAGCTCCTCGACCCCGAGCGACCGCCCCCAGCGGGTCCGTGCCTCCAGCGTGCGGGCGAGGCGCTGGACGATGTCCAGGTCGCGCTCGACGACCCGGTCGATCCCGGGCCTGCGCACCTTGACGATGACCCGGGTGCCGTCGCGCAGCTCGGCCGCGTGCACCTGCGCCACGGACGCCGCGGCGAGCGGTGTGCGGTCGAACCGGGCGAACACCTCCTCGGCGGGAGCGCCCAGCGCCGCTCGCAGCACGGCCTCCACCTGCGGCCAGGGCGCCGTCGGCACCCGGTCCTGAAGGCGGCTCAGTTCGGCCACGTACGGTTCCGGCAGCAGGTCCCGGCGGGTCGACATCAGCTGACCCAGCTTCACGAAGGTGGTGCCGCCCGCCTGGAGCGCCTCGCGCAGCTCGCGCGCCAGCTGTTCGTGCCGGGTGCCGCCCGTGGGCTGCCGGCCGGTGAGATAGGGGCCGAGCCCGTGGCGGCCGAGCAGGCCGACGATCTCCGAGTAGCGGCGTATCCGGGCGAAGCGTCCGCGCAGCGCCCGGAGCCGGCCGAGCGGCTGCACACGGCCCCGGGGCACGGCGAGATCGAGCGCGACGAGACAGACCATCGCGGTGAGCAGTCCGGTGCCGAGCATGAGGGTGAGCAGCGCGGGGCCGCGCCCCGGCTGCTGCAACTGCGGGCCGATGAGCGTGCCGGACACCGTGACGCCGACCAGCGCGGCCACCAGCACCCGCAGCGCCCCGGCCCGCATCCCCAGCAGCCGCCGGGCCAGCAGGGCCGGAAGCCCGATGACGACGAATGCCCCCAAAAATCCCATGAGCCACATAGGGGACAGCGTAATGAACGCCCCTCACAGGAAAGGGAGTTGTGGTCGAGAACGACTCGAGCCCGGCTTGAGCCGCGCACCGCCCGGCGGCGCGGAGGCACGAGGTCCGCGCGAGCGGCCCCCGAGCCCGGGGCTGTTCCCTTGGGGGCGTGAGGGAGCGGTTCCCGCAGGGCGGGGGAGCCGGGCCGGCCCGGCGGTGCGCATGACGGTCGCCCCCCTGGCCGCCGCTCCGGCGGCAGGCCGGCCCTCCTCCCTCCGGCGGCGTCCGGCACCCGTCCCCCGGGCCGGACGCCGCCCGAGGTCCGCTCTCGACCCTTCCTCGACCTCGCGTCGAACGCCCCCGGCCAGGCTCGGCGGACCTGCCCCACACCGCACGGAGGAGCCATGGCCGCCCCGCCCCGACCCACCGACACCGAGCGCCCCGCCGCCCTGCGGCCCCGCGCCGGACTCCCGCGCCGGCCGCGCTGGTTCAGCACCCTCTTCGGCACGGACGTCTGGGAGCGCTTCAGCTTCTACGGCATGACCGCGATCCTCGTCCTGTACGCGACGGAGGACGAGAGCCGCGGCGGCCTCGGCATGGCGAGCGGCGACGCCGCCCTGCTGTACGGCCTCTACATGGCCGCCACCTTCCTCGCCTCGGTTCCGGGCGGGTGGATCGGCGACCGGGTGCTCGGCGCCCGGCGCGGCGTCCTGTACGGAGGGATCCTCATCGCGCTCGGGCATCTGACGCTCTCGGTGCCCGTCGCCGCCTCGCTGGGCCCCGGGCTGCTTCTGATCGCCCTCGGCACCGGGCTGCTGAAGCCCAACATGGCCGCCCTGCTCAGCGCGTTCTACGACCGCCGGGACCGCGCGGGCCGGGACGCGGGATTCGCCGTCTTCTATATGAGCGTGCAGGTCAGTGCGCTGGTCGCGCCGATCGTCGTGGGCGCGCTCGGCGAGGGCGTCAACTGGCACCTGGGCTTCGCCGCGGCCGCCCTCGGCATGGGCGCCGGTCTCTTCCAGTACGTGCGCGGCGCCCGCCACTTCGGCGACACGGGCAGCGCCCCGGAACACGGCGCGACCCCGGCCGAACGCGCCCGCGTCCTGCGCGCCACCCTTGCCGCGAGCGCCGTGGTGATCGTCGGTTACACCGTGGACGGTCTCCTCGGCACCTTCCGCATCGCTCATCTCATGGCGCTCGTCGGCCTGTTGTGCGTGGTCCTGCCGGTGGTCTGCTTCTGGCGGCTGCTGCGCACCCCGCGGCTCACCGCCGCGGAACGGGTCCGCGTACGCACCTATGTGTGGCTGTTCCTCGCCGCCGCCGTCTTCTGGGCGCTCTTCCTGCAAGGAGGCTCGGCGTTCGCGCTGTTCGCCAAGCACGCCACCGACCGGGAGGTGCTCGGTCACACGGTGCCCGCCAGCTGGTTCCAGGCCGCCGTCCCGCTGTTCGTGCTGGTGCTCGCGCCGTTCTTCGCCCGGCTGTGGCGCCGGGCGGGCGACCGGATGCCCACGGCCGTCAAGTACGCGGTGGGGATGGCGGCCACGGCCGCCGCCTACCTCGTGATGGCGGGGGCCGCGACGGCCGCGGCCGACGGGTCGCGGGTCTCCCCGGTGTGGCTGGTGCTCGCCTTCCTGCTGCTGGCCGCGGGCGAGGTGGCCTTCGCCCCGATCGGGATGAGCGCCACCACGGCGATCGCCCCGGCCGCGTTCGTGAGCCGGATGGTGGCCCTGTTCTGGCTGGCCGGGGCGTTGGGCGGGGGTGTCGGCGGCAATGCGCTCAAGGTGGCCGGCGACCGGGTGCCGGGCCCCGGCTGGTTCCTCGCGCTGGGTGCCGCCGCGCTGGTCACCGGCGCGGCCCTGCTGCTCGGCAGGCACGCTCTGACCCGCCGCCTGGGTGTCTGAGCGGCGGTGGACTACGGCTCCCGCCGCATGCAGACCCGGGGCCACCGGTCGAGGCCGAGTTCGGCCTCCGCCGCGCGGATCCGGCGCAGGCCCGGGGTGAGCGCGGCGCCGGTCAGGCGGTGGAAGCCCAGCCGCTCGTAGTACGGGGCGTTCCAGGGCACCTCGGTGAAGGTGGTCAGGGTCAGCCCCGCCAGGCCCTTGCGCCGGGAGTGGTCGGCGGCGTGCGCGATCAGCGCCCGGCCGACCCCGCGCCGGGCGGTGTCCGGGTGGACGGTGACCTGCTCGATGTGGAAGGCGCCGTCCACCGCCTCGCCGACCAGGTACGCGAGCACCTTGCCGGAGTCGTCGACGGCCACCCAGGCGTGTCCGGCGGCGCGGTGGCGCTCCAGGTCGGCGAGCGCGGGCGGCTCGTCGTCGGCGACGGCGTCCATGCCGAGCGGGCGGAACAGCTCGCCCGCGGCCCTCTCCAGCTCTTGCAGGCGGGGCAGTTCGGCGGCCTCGGCGATACGAATGATCATGGAGCCAGTATGCGCCGGGCCTGCCTCAGGTACCCCCGGCGATCATCTCGTCCGCCGGGCTGTTCACCGGCTGCGGCTCCCCGGTCAGGTCGAGCACGAACAGGGGCACCATCAGCTCGTCCGCGCGGGTGCGGGCCTCGTCCGCGTAGCCCGCGAGGGAGAAGTAGACGCAGGCCGCCGACTCCGTCATCGACTGCAGCCACAGGCACTCCACGTCGCGCACCGTCGCGGGCCGCACGGAGGGCTCCAGCTGGGCCACGAGCCCGCGCGCGGCGAGCCCGATGCCGGAGGGCGGGCGCTGGTCGGCGCGGCGCACGTCCGGGTAGCCGAGCCAGCGCAGATACAGCGCGACGGCGGTCACCGCGTCGCGCGCGGTGCGGATGGCGACGGGACGGAACGCGGGCCGCGGCGGGGTCGCCGTCCGCGGCAGCGGTATGTGCTGGGGCGGCGGCGCCTGGTCGTCCTGGACCGGCAGGCGCAGCAGGGCGCCGCAGTCGCAGCCCAGTTCGGGCCGGGGCCAGCGGTCGCGGCGGCCGCACACCGGGCACCGCAGGGTGACCCAGTCGTCGTCCCAGGTGTGGTCGCTGACCTCCTCGGCGGCGGCGCCGCGCACCAGCGGCGGGGCCACCGGCGCACCGCACGCGCACGGCAGCGCCGCGGGGACGTACGTGTGCTCGCGCGGGCAGGCCGGGCAGCGCACGCGTACGGGCTCGGCCATCACACCCCCTTGTGGGCCGAAGGATTCCGGATCGTTCGAGTCTCATCATCCACCTTGACGGCCTTCCTGGCGCCCCTCTACATTGCTTCCATATAGCAGAAGCTAGTTTCCACAATGTGGAAATGAACAACGGACTTCAGAGCTCGCCGCGGGGCGCGACGGGAGCGCGAATCCGACATCCGAAGAACGAACAGCCAAGACAGTGACCGTCGGTCACAGGAGGAGTCGGGAGCACTCATGGCTCGAATGACCGCCGCCCGCGCGGCCGTTGAGATCCTCAAGCGCGAGGGCGTCAGCAACGCGTTCGGCGTGCCCGGTGCCGCCATCAACCCCTTCTACAAGGAGCTCAAGGAGAGCGGTGGCATCGACCACACGCTCGCCCGCCACGTCGAGGGCGCCTCGCACATGGCCGAGGGCTACACCCGTGCCAACCCCGGGAACATCGGGGTCTGCATCGGTACCTCGGGGCCGGCCGGCACCGACATGATCACCGGTCTGTACTCCGCGATCGGCGACTCGATCCCGATCCTGTGCATCACGGGCCAGGCGCCCACGCACCTGATCCACAAGGAGGACTTCCAGGCCGTCGACATCTCCTCGATCGCCAAGCCGGTCGCGAAGATGGCCGTCACGGTCCTGGAGGCCGCGCAGGTCCCCGGCGTCTTCCAGCAGGCGTTCCACCTGATGCGCTCGGGCCGTCCCGGTCCGGTCCTCATCGACCTGCCGATCGACGTCCAGCAGACCGAGATCGAGTTCGACCCGGAGACGTACGAGCCGCTGCCGGTCTACAAGCCGGCCGCGACCCGCGCGCAGATCGAGAAGGCGATCCGGCTCCTGGTCGAGTCCGAGCGCCCGCTGATCATCGCCGGTGGCGGCATCATCAACGCGGACGCCTCCGACCTGCTGGTCGAGTTCGCCGAGATCACCGACACCCCGGTCGTGCCCACCCTGATGGGCTGGGGCACCATCCCGGACGACCACGACCTGAACGCGGGCATGGTCGGCCAGCAGACCGGCCACCGCTACGGCAACGCCACGTTCCTGGAGTCGGACTTCGTCCTCGGCATCGGCAACCGCTGGGCCAACCGCCACACCGGCTACAAGCTGGACGTGTACCGCGAGGGCCGTACGTTCGTCCACGTCGACATCGAGCCGACCCAGATCGGCAAGATCTTCGCGCCGGACTACGGGATCACCTCCGACGCCAAGGCCGCCCTCGAACTGTTCGTCGAGGTCGCCAAGGAGCTGAAGGCCGCGGGCAAGCTGCCGGACCGCTCGGCGTGGGTCGCCTCGCACCTGGAGCGCAAGGAGACCCTCCTGCGCCGTACGCACTTCGACGACATCCCCATGAAGCCGCAGCGCGTCTACGAGGAGATGAACAAGGCGTTCGGCAAGGACACGCGCTACGTCACCACGATCGGTCTGTCGCAGATCGCCGGCGCCCAGATGCTGCACGTCTACAAGCCGCGCCACTGGATCAACTGCGGCCAGGCGGGCCCGCTCGGCTGGACGATCCCGGCCGCGCTCGGTGTCGCCAAGGCCGACCCGGACACCCAGGTCGTCGCCCTCTCCGGCGACTACGACTTCCAGTTCATGATCGAGGAGCTGGCGGTCGGCGCGCAGCACCGCATCCCGTACGTCCACGTCCTGGTGAACAACGCCTACCTGGGCCTGATCCGCCAGGCCCAGATCGGCCTCGACATCAACTTTCAGGTCAACCTGGAGTTCGAGAACCAGAACAGCCCGGAGCTCGGCGTCTACGGCGTCGACCACGTCAAGGTCGCCGAGGGCCTGGGCTGCAAGGCGATCCGGGTGACCGACCCCAGCGAGCTGGGCGAGGCCCTGGAGCGCGCCAAGAAGCTCGCCCAGGACCACCGGGTCCCGGTCGTCGTCGAGGCGATCCTGGAGCGCATCACGAACATCTCGATGAGCCCCACGGCCGACATCAGCGCGGTCAAGGAGTTCGAGGAGATCGCGACGGAGCCGGGCCACGCGCCCACGTCGATCCGTCCTCTGAAGGTCTGATGCCGTAAAGGGCGTCCCCAAGGACCCAGGCGGGCCACCGGTGCACCGGTGGCCCGCCTGCTTGTGTTGTCAGTGGGGTGCCCTACCGTTCAAGGCATCGGCCGAAGATCCACGGGGAGTGCCGCATGGGTGCATGGATGGACTACTTCAGTGCAGTCGACGACGAGACGGCGGCGGAGGCGCTGGACGCCGGCGAGGTGCCCGGCGCGGTCTGCGGCAACGGCATCGACCCGTCCGTGATGGTGGCCCGCCTGGAGGCGCTGCTGACCGGCCGCGGCTACGAGGAGGTGCGGGCCCAGCCCCGCCAGTGCGCCCTCGTCGCGCAGGAGGGGGACTGCGCGGTCGTCGTGACGACGCTGACGGACGGGGTGCGGGACGCGCTGGCGGACGCCGAGCCGGCGGCGCTGCGGTCGGCCGCGGTGGCCTGGGGCCGCACCGAGGAGTTCGACGGGGACGAGTCCGAGGACGAACTGGCGGCGCTGGTCGAGTCGTTCGCCGAGCTGGCGCGCGAGGCCCTGGTGTCGGGCCACCGGCTGTACTGCCGCGTCAGCATGTGAGGGAACGCAGAGCGGAGCCCCCGGGTACGGACCGTCGTACCCGGGGGCTCCGGTGCGGGAGGTGGTGGCCGTCCGACGGCGCGCGACTGGCGAGACATGCATGCGCGCCACCGGACGGAGTCCTCGCAGTGGCTGGGACCGCGGCGGCTGTACGACGGTTCCGCGGGCCGCCTGCCTCAGGTCGACAGGGGGCCGGGAACCTTCACCACCGCACTGGCTCGAACGGCCGCCGCGGTCCTCGTCCGCCCGCACCGCCCCGGGACCACCCCTCATCCGGGTCCCGAAGCGGTTCGGGTCTGCGCGTACGGAGCCGACCTCCCATCGGTCCCGTACGCAGTCTGTGCGCCGCCCCGGAGGGCGGGTGGGGCTCAGTCCTCGCGCAGGGCGCGGACCGCCTCCTCCACGCGCTTGCCGTACTCGGGGTCGGCGGCGTGGAAGTGGGCGAGGTTCTTCTCCACGATGTCGTCGTGCGAGACCTGGGAGAGCCCGCCGGCGATGTTCGCCACCAGACGTCCCTTCTCGTCCTCCGACATCAGGCGGTACAGCTCGCCCGCCTGGAAGAAGTCGTCGTCCTTGGTGTGGGCCGGGGCCTCGTGCGTGCCCGTGTACCCGGCGACGGCCACCGGCGCGGCCAGCGGGCGGCCGGTCTCGACCGGGCCGTCGAAGGAGTTCGGCTCGTAGTTCTTGCGGGTGCGGCCGTAGGCGTTGGTCGCCATCAGACCGTCACGGCCGTAGTTGTCCGCCTCGGTCGCCTTCGGCGCGTTGACCGGCAGCTGGGTGTGGTTGACGCCCAGGCGGTAGCGGTGCGCGTCCGCGTAGGCGAACAGCCGACCCTGGAGCATCTTGTCCGGGGAGGGACCGATGCCGGGCACGAAGTTGTTCGGGGAGAACGCGGCCTGCTCGACCTCGGCGAAGACGTTGTCCGGGTTGCGGTCGAGGACCAGCCGGCCCACGCGCTGCAGCGGGTAGTCGTTGTGCGGCCACACCTTGGTGAGGTCGAACGGGTTGAAGCGGTAGTCGGCCGCCTCGGCCGCCGGCATGATCTGCACGTAGAGCGTCCAGGACGGGTGCACACCGCGCTCGATGGCCTGCAGCAGGTCCGTCTGGTGCGAGTTGGCGTCCTTGCCGACGATCTCCTGGGCCTGCTCGGCGGAGAGCGAGCGGATGCCCTGGTTCGTCTTGAAGTGGTACTTCACGAAGAAGGCTTCGCCCTGCTCGTTCGTCCACTGGTAGGTGTGCGAGCCGTAGCCGTTCATGTGCCGGTACGAGGCCGGGATGCCGCGGTCGCCCATCAGCCAGGTCACCTGGTGCGTGGCCTCGGGGGCGTGCGCCCAGAAGTCCCAGACGTTCTCCGGCTCCTGCTTGCCCGTGAACGGGTCGCGCTTCTGGGAGTGGATGAAGTCGGGGAACTTCAGCGGGTCCTTGATGAAGAACACCGGGGTGTTGTTGCCGACGAGGTCGTAGTTGCCCTCTTCGGTGTAGAACTTGAGCGCGAAGCCGCGCGGGTCGCGGACGGCGTCCGCGCCGCCGAGGTTGTCGGCGACGGTCGAGAAGCGCAGGAAGACCTCGGTGCGCTTGCCGATCGTGCTGAGGAAGTCGGCGTGGGTGAAACCGGTGACGTCGTCGGTCACCTCGAAGTGGCCGTAGGCGCCGGAGCCGCGGGCGTGCACCACGCGCTCCGGGATGCGCTCGCGGTTGAAGCGGGCGAGCTTCTCCAGGAGGTGCTGGTCCTGGAGCAGGATCGGGCCGCCGACGCCTGCGGTGGCGGAGTTCTGGTTGTCGGCGACAGGCGCGCCGGACTCGGTCGTGAGCACACGATTCGGCGTTTTCGGCATGGGTTCGAGGCGACCTTCCGTGCAATGGCTGCTGACGATGGCTGCGATGTGGGGGAGCGTAAGGACCCCTGAACAGCTACGTCAACAGTTTGTTGAAGTTCCGGGTGGAGCTTGTTCAACATTTTGTTGAACCATTGGGCATGAGTGGTTCCGGGCCGCGGCGACGCCTGGGCGCGACAGGACAGGTGTCAGCGCCGCCACGGCCCGGAAGTCTTGGAGGGTTACGCGACCTGGTTGCCCGAGAGGCGCTCGACCGAGCGGAGCAGGGCCGAGTGGTCCAGGCCGCCGTCGCCCTGGGCGCGCAGCGAGGCGACCAGCTGGGCGACCACGCCGCCGACGGGCAGGGCCGCGCCGACGTTGCGGGCGGCGTCGGTGACGATGCCCATGTCCTTGTGGTGCAGGTCGATGCGGAAGCCCGGCTTGAAGTCCCGGTTGAGGAAGTTGTCCTTCTTGCGGGTCAGCACGGTGGAGCCGGCGAGCCCGCCGTTGAGGACGTCGAGCGCGGCCTTCAGGTCCACGCCGGACTTCTCCAGGAAGACCACGGCCTCGGCGCACGCCTGGATGTTCACGGCGACGATCAGCTGGTTGGCGGCCTTCACGGTCTGGCCCGAGCCGTGCGGACCGCACAGCACGATGGTCTTGCCGAGCGCGTCCAGGAGCGGCTTGGCCTCGTCGAAGTCGGCCTGCTCACCGCCGACCATGATGGACAGCACGGCCTCGATGGCGCCGGCCTCGCCGCCGGAGACGGGGGCGTCGATGACGCGGATGCCCTTCTCCTGGGCGTTCTTCGCCAGGTCGACCGAGGTCTGCGGGATGATCGACGACATGTCGACGATCAGCGCACCCGACCTCGCGTTCTCGAGGATGCCCTCGGGGCCGTAGGCGATCGCCTCGACCTGCGGGGAGGCGGGCACCATCGTGACGATGACGTCGGCGTCCTTGACGGCCTCGGCGATCGACTTCACGGCCGTGCCGCCGGCCGCGGTGAGCCGGTCCAGCTTGTCCTGCTCCAGGGTGAAGCCCGTGACGTCGTAACCGGCCTTGATCAGGTTCTCCGACATGGGCGAACCCATGATGCCGAGCCCGATCCACGCGACCTTGGGGAGGTTGTTGCTCATGAGGATGACTCCAAAGGCTGGGAAAGCAGTGGTACGTCGATGAGTTGGCGCGACCGGCAGGTGCTCAGGCGGCGCGGTGCTCGCGCGGCAGCCAGTCGAAGGCCTCGGCGCTCGGGCGGTCGCCCGGCTTGTACTCCAGGCCGACATAGCCCTCGTAACCGGCCTTCGTCAGCTGGTCGAGCAGCTCCTCCAGCGGCAGCGAGCCGGTGCCCGGCGCGCCGCGGCCCGGGTTGTCGGCGATCTGCACGTGGGCCGTCTTGTCGGCGTAGGCGCTGATGACCTGCGGCAGGTCCTCGCCGTTCATCGACAGGTGGTACAGGTCCATCAGGAACCTGGCGTTGCCGAGGCCGGTCGCCGCGTTCACCTTGTCCACGATCTCGATCGCCTTGGGGGCGCTCACGATCGGGCACTTCGGCGACTCCGGCGCGTTGAGCGCCTCGATGAGCAGCACGGCGCCGACGCGGTCGGCCGCGCGGGCCGCCAGCGTCAGGTTCTCCAGGGCGAGCGCGTCCTGCGTCGCCTCGTCGACACCGTCCACGCGGTTGCCGTACAGGGCGTTGAGCGCCTTGCAGCCGAGCGACCGCGCGAAGTCGGCCGCGATGTCGATGTTCGCCCGGAACCTGTCGCTCTCCTCGCCGGGGATCGACAGGGCGCCCCGGTCGGGGCCCGGCAGCTGCCCCGCGTAGAAGTTCAGGCCGGTCAGCTGGACGCCCGCTTCCGTGATCGCGGTGCGCAGGGAGTCCAGCTCGGACTGTGCGGGGGTGGGGGCGTCGACCCAGGGCCACCACAGCTCGACCGCGGTGAAGCCCGCCGCGGCGGCGGCCGCGGGACGCTCCAGGAGCGGGAGTTCCGTGAAGAGGATCGACAGGTTGACGTTGAAGCGCTGATCTGCGAATCCCATGAGGGTCGGCGCTCCCTTCCGTAAGTTGTTCCGTATTGCGGAAGTTCGTTTCTGCTTAATGGAAGATTGCCTGTGGGGGTCGATGGCTGTCAAGAGGGGCTGCCGGAAAAACCGCCGACGGCGTTAGGTTGAGCGCGTGCGATTGAGAGTGGAGTTCACGACCGAGCCCTTCGACCTCGACGAGGCGCCGCCGCACGCGGTGGTCGCCCGGGACGTCCTGGAGGGGGCCGACCTGGACGCGGTCGACGTCGGCCCGTTCGGCAACACCGCGGAGGGGGAGTCCGACGGGGTGCTGACCGCGGTCGACGCGATGCTGCGCAAGGCGCTCGCGGCCGGGGCCACCCGGGTCTCGCTCCAGGTGAATGTGATCGGGGACGAGTCCGGGGAGGGCGATAAGTGACCGGGATCGTTGACGATGCCTCCGACCCCTTCGTCCGGGCGGTCAAGCCGCTCGTCGACGCCATGGGGGGCGAGATGATGCCGCCGCAGGCGGCCGGCCAGGACGACGTCGTGCTGAGCTGGGAGGGCGTGGACGTGCTGGCCGTCAGGCTGCCCCAGCTGGCCGACTCCCTCGATCACATCCTGGCCGCCATGGAGCGCAAGCAGGGCAAGCCGCTGGCGGACCTCGACCGCAAGGAGAAGCAGGAGGTCGTACGCGTCCTGGAGGCGCGCGGCGCCTTCTCCGTGCGGCACGGGGTGGAGACCGTGGCCGGCGCCCTGGGCGTATCGCGCTTCACGGTGTACAACTACCTCAACCGCGAGAAGGCCACCTGACCTGCACAGATCCTCCTCTTCCCGAACCGCCGTCCGACTATCGAACGGCGGTTTTCGTCACTCCAAGTTTTCAACAAAGTGTTGACGCGGTGTTTCCGAGGGCGTTAGCTATCCGCAGCCCGTCCAGCACAAGGCCACGGAGGCATCCCGTGACTTCAGGTACATCAGGCACACATCGGGGGTTGACCCGGTTCAACGCCTCGGACGAGAGCGCGGCCCAGGCCGAGCTCCACGAGGTGTGTGCTTCATCGGCGTGGGGGAGCAAGCTGCTCGCCCAGCGCCCCTTCGCCACCGTAGAGGCCCTTTTCGAGGCCAGCGACGCCGCGACGGCCGAGCTGAGCGCCGACGACCTCACCGAGGCGATGGCGGGGCACCCGCCGATCGGCCGCCCGAAGCCCGGCGACCCGACCTCCTCGCGCGAGCAGCGCGGCATGGCGGGGGCCTCCGAGGAACTCAAGGCGGAGATGCTCGAACTGAACCTGGCCTACCAGGACCGGTTCGGACATGTCTTCCTCATCTGCGCCACCGGAGCCACCGGCGCACAGATGCTCGAGGCCCTCAAGGCGCGCATCGCGAACACGCCCGAGCAGGAGCGGGCGATCGTCCGCACCGAACTGGGCAAGATCAACCGCATCCGCCTGACCCGCCTCGCAGAAGAAGGGGACAACGCCTGATGAGCACCGAGACCACGGCGTCGGTGTCCACGCACATCCTGGACACCAGCATCGGACGCCCCGCCGAGGGCGTCGCCATCTCCCTTGCGGCACGCGCCGGTTCGGGCGCCGCCTGGGCGGCGCTCGGCGGTTCGGCCACCGACGCTGACGGGCGCTGCAAGGACCTCCCGGCCCTGCCGGAGGGAACCACCCACGTACGGCTCGACTTCGAGACCGAGGCGTACTTCGACAAAAAGCAAGCCGATGCGCAGCAGGACGCCCCCGCGAGTCGGGACAGCGGCACGAGCGGAGCGTTCTTCCCGGAGGTGGCGATCACGTTCGCCGTCACGCCGGGCGAGCACTACCACGTACCGCTGCTGCTCAACCCGTTCGGCTACTCCGTTTACCGAGGGAGCTAGCAGACATGCCCACGATCCTGGGACAGAACCAGTACGGCAAGGCCGAGAACCGAGTCGTAAAGATCACGCGGGACGGCGACACTCACCACATCAAGGACCTGAACGTCTCGGTCGCCCTCAGCGGTGACCTCTCCGACGTCCACCTCACCGGGTCGAACGCCAACTGCCTGCCGACCGACACCACCAAGAACACCTGCTTCGCCTTCGCCAAGGAACACGGCATCGAGTCGGCGGAGCAGTACGGGATAGAGCTTGCCCGGCACTTCGTCGACAGCCAGCCGTCCATCCACCGGTCGCGCATCCGCATCGAGGAGTACGCCTGGGAGCGCATCGCCGGCTCCGACGCGGGCTCCAACTTCATCGGTGCCGACGAGGTCCAGCACTCCTTCGTCCGCAAGGGCCAGGAGACGCGGCTCGTGCAGGTCACCTACGACGGCGAGAAGTTCGAGGTGCTGTCCGGTCTCAAGGACCTGACGGTCATGAACACCACGAACTCCGAGTTCTGGGGCTACATCAAGGACAAGTACACGACGCTCAAGGAGGACTACGACCGCATCCTCGCCACGTCGCTCTCCACGTGGTGGCGGCACAACTGGACGGGCGCCGAGGGCGAGCGCACGCCCCAGTGGAACAAGTCCTACGAGCAGGCCAGGAAGCACATCCTCCAGGCCTTCGTCGAGACGTACTCGCTCTCGCTCCAGCAGACCCTCTTCCAGATGGGTTCGCGCGTCATCAACAACCGCGCCGAGATCGACGAGATCCGCTTCTCCGCGCCGAACAAGCACCACTTCCGCCAGGACCTCTCGGCCTTCGGCCTGGAGAACGAGGCGAAGGACGGCGCCGTGTACTGGGCCGCCGACCGCCCGTACGGCCTGATCGAGGCCACCATCCTGCGCGACGGCGCCGAGCAGCGCATCCCGACCGACATGACCAACCTCTGAGGTCATCGTCATGTCCTCGTGAGTCCTTGTGAGGCGTGCCCCCACCCACCCGCAGTGGGCGGGGGCACCCCCTCCCGGAGGGAACAACATGGCAACGCCTGCAAAGGGGCCGGCCGAAGGCCCGTGTTCCACCCTGCCGGACGGCACCGTCGAAGTCACCAAGGTGCACCCGGTGGACGAAAAGCTCCACGCCTCGCGGCTCGTCCCCGCCGCGCTCCAGCACATCGCCGCCATGTACGCCGGCGTCGTCACCCCTCCGCTCATCATCGGCCAGGCCGTCCACCTGGACACCGCCGGCCAGACCCGGCTGATCGCCGCGTCTCTGCTCATCGCCGGAGTGGCCACCCTGCTCCAGACGCTCGGCGTCAAGGGGTTCGTCGGCAACCGGCTGCCCTTCGTGAACGCCGCGTCGTCGGCGGGCATCGCGCCCATGCTGGCCATCGCCGAGACCAACGCCACCGGCGACCAACTCCCCGCCATCTACGGGGCGGTGATGGTCGCGGGCGTCTTCTGCCTCGCCATCGGACCGTTCTTCGGACGGCTCCTGCGCTTCTTCCCGCCGCTCGTCACCGGCGTCGTCATCACCCTCATCGGCGTGACCCTGATGCCCGTGCCCGTCGGCTGGGCCCAGGGCGGCGACAAGACCGCCGCCGACTACGGCGACATGCGCTACCTCGCACTCGCCGGCTTCACCCTCGTCGTGATCCTGCTGATCCAGCGCTTCGGCAAGGGCTTCGTCAAGCAAGTCGCCCTGCTCTTCGGCCTGTTGATCGGCACGCTCGCCGCGATCCCGTTCGGCATGGCCGACTTCAGCTCCATCAAGTCGGCGCCGGTGGCCGCCCTGCCGACCCCGTTCGCCTTCGGCACGCCCGAGTTCCAGCCCGCCGCGATCGTCTCGCTCTGCCTCGTCATGCTCGTCCTGATGACCGAGTCGAGCGCCGGCATGCTGGCCATCGGCGAGATCTGCGAGCGCGACTGCAATGGCAGGACCATCACGCGCGGGCTGCGCACCGACGGCATCGCCACCTTCCTCGGCCCGGTCTTCGGCGGCTTCCCCACCTCCGCCTTCGCGCAGAACGTCGGCGTCGTCTCGCTCACCAAGGTGCGCAGCCGGTACGTCGTCGCCGTCGCGGGCGGCGCCCTGCTGATCCTCGGCGCCTTCCCGGTGCTCGGCGCGGTCGTCTCGATGGTCCCCATGCCGGTTCTCGGCGGCGCGGGCATCGTCCTCTTCGGCTCCATCGCCGTCAGCGGCATCCGTACGCTGTCGGAGGCGGGCCTCGACGACAGCTCCAACATCATCCTGGTGGCCGTCTCGCTCGGCGCGGGCATCATCCCGCTCGCCGCGCCCACCTTCTACGCCGACTTCCCGGCCTGGGCGCAGACCGTGCTCGGCTCCGGCATCAGCGCCGGCGCGCTCGTCGCCGTATCGCTGAACCTCTTCTTCCACCATCTCGGCACCCGCGGCAGCGCCAGCGCGCCCGCGGCACTCAAATCCTCCTAGGGTCCTGCCGTGCCCAATCGCCACTCAAGAAATGAAGGAAGCACCATGGCACCTTCCACGGCTTCTTCTTCGGCAGACCGCATCGTCATCGAGAACGTCGCCATCGCGACGGTCGACGCCCAGGACACCGAGTACGCCTCGGGCCACATCGTCGTCGCGGGCAACGTCATCGAGTCCATCGGCGCGGGCAGCGCGCCCGAGGGCCTCGAGAACGTCGTGCGCCGCATCGACGGCACCGGCCACCTCGTCACGCCCGGCCTGGTCAACACGCACCACCACTTCTACCAGTGGATCACCCGCGGTCTGGCGACGGACCACAACCTGTTCAACTGGCTGGTGGCGCTGTACCCGACCTGGGCGCGCATCGACGAGCAGATGACGTACGCGGCCGCGCAGGGCTCCCTCGCGATGATGGCCCGCGGCGGTGTCACCACCGCGATGGATCACCACTACGTCTTCCCGCAGGGGTCGGGCGACCTCTCCGGGTCGATCATCCGTGCCGCCTCCGAGATGGGCGTGCGCTTCACCCTGGCCCGCGGCTCCATGGACCGCAGCGAGAAGGACGGCGGCCTGCCGCCGGACTTCGCCGTCGAGACCCTCGAAGGCGCCCTCGCGGCGACCGAGGAGACCGTCAAGAAGCACCACGACGCCTCCTTCGGCGCGATGACCCAGGTGGCCGTCGCCCCCTGCTCGCCGTTCTCCGTCTCCACCGAACTCCTCAAGCAGGGCGCCGAGTTGGCCCGCCGTCTCGGCGTACGGCTGCACACCCACGGCAGCGAGACGGTCGAGGAGGAGAAGTTCTGCCACGAGCTGTTCGGCATGGGCCCCACCGACTACTTCGAGTCGACGGGCTGGCTCGGTGAGGACGTGTGGATGGCGCACAGCGTCCACATGAACGACTCCGACATCGCCGCGTTCGGCCGCACGAAGACGGGTGTCGCGCACTGCCCGTCGTCCAACGCCCGCCTCGCGGCCGGCATCGCCCGCGTCCCCGACATGCTCGCCGCCGGTGTCCCGGTCGGCCTCGGCGTCGACGGCACCGCCTCCAACGAGTCCGGCGAACTCCACACCGAACTGCGCAACGCGCTCCTGATCAACCGCCTCGGCGCCCACCGCGAGGCCGCCCTGAACGCCCGTCAGGCGCTGCGCCTCGGCACGTACGGCGGCGCCCAGGTGCTGGGCAGGGCGGCGGAGATCGGCTCCCTGGAGGCCGGGAAGCTGGCCGACCTCGTGCTGTGGAAGATGGACACCCTCGCCCACTCCTCCATCCTCGACCCGGTCACCGCGCTCGTCTTCGGCGCGGCCGCCCCGGTCACCCTCTCCCTCGTCAACGGCGTACCGGTGGTGGAGGACAGCCGCCTCCTGCACGTCGACGAGGACGCCATCGCCCGCTCCACGCGGGACGAGGCGCAGCGCCTGGCGCGGATCGCCGCGCGGGCCTGACCCGAGAAGTCCGGCCGGGGAGGACGGTCCCCGGCCGGACCCGAGCAGCCGAGCGGGCTGCTCGGGTGCCGCCCCGGAACGTGGCCCAAAGCTTCACGTTCCCGGGGCGGTCCGCACTACCTGGGCGCACGACAACCGCATATCGGGTACCACCGCACGACCTTGCACCACCTCCCAGAAGCGAAAAGTGCCGGCGACCGTCCGGGACTGGAAAACAACCGGAGGAGCCGCAGTGGCGACGAAGCCCAGGTTCACCAAGCAAGGCACCACCCCCGCCGACCAGGAAGCGGGACATACCAAACATCCGGTCGACGAGACCCTGCCCCCGCTCAAGATGGCGACGACCGGCCTCCAGCACGTGGCCGCCATGTACGCGGGCGTGGTCGCGCCCCCACTCATCGTCGGCGCCTACATAGGTCTCTCGGCGAAGGACCTCACGTTCCTGACCGGCGCCTGCCTCTTCACGGCGGGCCTCGCCACCTTCCTCCAGACGCTCGGCATCTGGAAGATCGGCGCCCGGCTGCCCTTCGTCAACGGCGTGACGTTCGCGGGCGTGGCCCCGATGCTCGCCGTCGTCGACTCCACGAAGGACAAGAGCGACGCCCTGCCGATCATCTTCGGCGCGGTGATCGTCGCGGGCCTCCTCGGCTTCATCGCCGCGCCCTTCTTCTCCAAGGCGATTCGTTTCTTCCCGCCGGTCGTCACGGGTACGGTCATCACGCTCATCGGCATCTCGCTGATGCCGGTCGCCTTCGGCTGGGCCCAGGGGCCCGACGCCAAGGCCGCCGACTACGGCTCCATGAAGAACCTGGCCCTCGCCGGGATCACCCTCGTCATCGTGCTGCTGCTGCGCCGGTTCACCACCGGCTTCGTCAAGCAGATCGCGGTGCTGCTCGGCCTGGTCGTCGGCACGCTCGTCGCGATCCCGTTCGGCGTCACGGACTTCTCGCCGGTCGGCGACGCGGACATCGTCGGCTTCCCGACCCCGTTCCACTTCGGCGCCCCGCAGTTCGCCGGCGCGGCCATCGTGTCGATGATCGTCGTCATGGTCGTGTCGATGACGGAGTCGACGGCGGACATGCTCGCGCTCGGCGAGATCGTCGACCGTCCCGCCGACGAGAAGACCATCGCGGCCGGCCTGCGCGCCGACACCCTCGGCACGGCGATCAGCCCGGTCTTCAACGGCTTCATGTGCAGCGCCTTCGCCCAGAACATCGGCCTGGTGGCGATGACCAGGATCCGCAGCCGGTTCGTGGTCGCGGTCGGCGGCGGCTTCCTCGTCCTGATGGGTCTGTGCCCGATGGCCGCGTCCCTGATCGCGGTCGTGCCCCGCCCGGTCCTCGGCGGCGCGGGCGTCGTCCTCTTCGGCTCGGTCGCGGCCAGCGGTATCCAGACCCTCGTCAAGGCGGGCCTGGACAAGGACAACAACGTCCTGATCGTCGCCGTCTCGCTCGCCGTGGGCCTGATCCCCATCGCGGCGCCGGAGTTCTACCACGCGTTCCCGGAGCGCGCGAAGATCATCCTGGACTCGGGCATCTCCACCGGCTGCGTCGCGGCGGTCCTGCTCAACCTGGTCTTCAACCACCTGGGCCGCGGACGCGAAGCGGACGACGTGACGGCCCCGATGGAGTCGGGCGGGGCGATCGCGGAGCAGCGCACGACGTCCGCCGCCGCGCACTGACCCGCCGGACCCGCCCTCGACCGTCCTCTTCCGCAAGGCCGACGCCGCTCCCGAGATCCGGGGGCGGCGTCGGTGCTGTCCGGGCTCCTTCGGGGGTGCTGGTCAGCCGATGTGGTAACTGTCCCCGTAGACCTTCCAGTCCAGCGGCGGGTCCAGGTTCAGGTTGCCCTTCTGCAGGAACACGCGCTGGGCGGTGTCGACGCGGCTGGTGTCGCTGTGCGCCTCCTCCTGCTTCATCGCCCACACCCGCGCGTCGAGGAAGGCGTTCAGCCAGGTGGTCTCGTCGCCGCCCTGCGCCGGCGGCTTCGCCTGGCCCAGGGCGCGCTTGCGGATGCCGGAGAAGCTCGTCGGGTCGCCTCCGTCGCCGTGCATCACGATGGCGTCGTAGTACGTGAACTGGCCGAGCGTGCCGACCCCGTCGGCCTTGCCCTGCTCGACCGCCGGGTTGAAGTACACCCGGTCGCGCTCGTCGTTCTGCGCCTGCTGGAACGCGGAGTCCTGGGCCGCCTTCGCCCAGTCCTTCGGGAAGTCCGGGTCCAGGCCGTCGTGCGAGTCGCTGCCGTCGACGTCGCGCAGCGCGGGCAGGTACTTCGCGAGGACGTTGCCGGGCTTGCGTTCGGCGTAGAGCTCGACGAGGTCGAGCATGTCGTGGGTGCCGGAGCAGAAGCCGATGATCCCGGCGGTGTAGCCGCGGCCGTCGCCGATGTCCTCGATGTACTCGTACTGGGCCTTCCAGTCGAGCGAGGAGTTCTCCGCGCTCGACACCAGCTTCATGGCGATCTCCTTCTTCGCCGGATCGTCGACCCCGGCGGCGGCGACCGGAGCCGCGCCGGCGAGCTGGGTGGTCAGCAGCGGGGCCGCTACGGCCGTGGCCCCGAGGAGGGCGAGCATGGTGCGACGGGAGGGGCGGGAGGTGCGTATGTGGGGGGTGGGCACGGGTCCTCCAGAGGGGAGTTCGTCGTTCCGTCGACTGTTAGGAAGGTTTCCTACCAGAAATTCGGCGTGACGTATACCCGTCAAGGCGGCCCGGGGTGCGGGGAGTTGGGCGTGCGGGCGGCCGGCGGGAGCGGCCGCCGGGCACTACAGGCCGAAGACGGCGGGGTCCTGCGCGAGCTCCTTGAAGATCTCCCCGGGGTGCGCCACCAGCTTGCGCCGGTCGAGGTCCAGCACGCCGCCCACGCCGGTGATCTCGGCCGACAGGGTGCCGTCGGTCCGCCGGATCGCCTGGAGCACGCGGAACGTCTTGCCCTCGCCCCACTCGAAGACGCACTCCACGTCCACGGCGTCGCCCGCGCGCAGCTCCCGCAGGTAGCGGATGGTCGTCTCCAGCACGACGGGACCCACCCGCCGCGCGAGCAGATCGTGCTGCTCGATGCCGCCGCGCCGCAGCATCTCCCACCGGGCGTGCTCCGCGTACTGCAGGTACACCGCCTGGTTGAGATGGCCCTGCGTGTCGGTCTCGTACCCGCGTACCTCGACCCGGACGGAGAACGGCTCTGTCACGATGATCCTCTCGACGACCAGGTGAACCTGGTGGTGGGCCGACCTGAGCGCTCGCTCAGGTCCGGTCGACGGGTTCAACCGGGCGCCGCCGCCCGGCATTCCGCACCGGGACGCCCGGCTCAGGTCCGTCTCGGTGAGGCCAGCAGATAGCGGCCGCCGCGCGGCCGCGCGTGCTCGCTCACCTGCCAGCCCGCCCGGCGGAGCGCCTCCGCGCAGGCCGTGAGGGCGGCGGGCTCGGGATGCCGGACGGCGACGGCCTCGGGCTGCGGGGTGTCCGTCACCCGGTAGCCGGGCAGCGTCTCTGTCGCCGGGACACAGCCCGCCGCCTCCAGGGCGAGGGCCGCGGAGTGCGCGAGGCGGCCCCGCTCCCACACACACGGCCGGTCGGTCGCCCCGTCCGGATGCGTCATCCGGCGTATCTCCAGCAGCCCCTGCCAGGCCGTGCGCACCTCACGGGCCCGCGCCGGCGTGGCGACGGCGTCCGGCTCACCGCCCAGCCGCGCCGTGAAGACCCCGCCCGGCGCGGACGGCTCCGCCGCGGGCTCCGGGCGCGGTCCGGTTGGTGGCGCCGCGTCGGCGGCCTCGCGGATCCGGTGGCCCGCCGGCGTCAGGAAGTGGTCGTGCGGCGGCCGGGGGTGCCGGAACGCGAGGCGCAGCGCGACGAGCCGCGCGAGCTGGGTCCCGGTCCCGGTGATCCGGCCCGTCTCCGGCTCGGCGGCCTCGATGACGCGCCGCTGTGCGGCGGTCGGCGGTCTGGTCATGGCACACCCCCGTCTCGGGAGTGCCGTCGGCCGCGGACTCCCTGCCGACGATGGTGCACGACCGGACTGACAACGGCCTCAGGGCCGCAGGTTCCAGCCCGAGATCACGGGCCTGCCGTGCTCGAAGGTCAGCCGGCTCACCGTGCCGGTCGACAGCAGGAAGTGGGCACCGCCCGACGGCGGCAGCCCCAGCCGGCGCGCGGTCAGCACCCGCAGGAAGTGACCGTGCGAGACGAGCACCACGCTGCCCTCGTTGTTGGCGAGGGCCGCGTCGACCTTGGACAGCATCCGGTCGGCCCGCGCCCCCACCTCCTCGGGCGTCTCACCGGGATGCTCCGGCGGCCCCTCCGGCACCCCGTCGTCGAAGAGGAACCAGTCGGGCCGCGTGCGCTGGATCTCCCGCGTGGTCACGCCCTCGTAGGCGCCGTAGTCCCATTCGACCAGGTCGTGATCGACGGTGACACGGGAGAGGCCGGCCAGTTCGGCGGTCTCCCGCGCGCGCTGCAGCGGGCTGACGAAGACGGCGCCCACGTGGTAGCTGCCGACGAGCGGCGCGACCCGGCGCGCCTCCTCCCGACCGTTCTCGGTCAGCGGGAGGTCGGTGAGGCCGGTGTGCTGGCCCGTCAGGGCCCACTCGGTCTCGCCGTGCCGGACAAGGAGCAGGTCACCCAAGGCGCGCACCGTTCTGTCAGGGTCCGAAATGGTTCACAGGACATGCAAGGGACATTCTCGCTGGAACCGTACCCGGGGCGCGCGTCACCGCAGGCAGCGGGGATTGTCCGACCCGGCCCGTAAGGTTTCAGAGATCGAACGGATCGTAGGGATCGAGCGGGCCGAGCGGGTCCGCCGAGCGCAGAGAGAGGAGGCCGGGTCGCCGTGCCGGAACTGCCGGGTGCCGTGCTGCGCGCCGCCGCCGTCTTCCTGCCCGCGCCGCTGCCGCGCGAGGGCCGGATCGCGTTCTGGTCCCCGGACGACCCGGCGGGCCTGCCGGGCGCCGACGCGGAGATCGCCGTGGTGCGGCCGCACGGAGCGGGCGTGCGCAGCCGCCAGGTGCCCGCCCTCGTCCTGCCCGTCGTCGACGCGCTGCCCCTGCTGGTGCGGGCCCGCCGCACCGCGGGCGCCCACCCCGCCGCCGCGGCCTGGGGCGCGGCCGCCGCGCACGCGCTGCATCTCGTCGCCCGCGGCCGGCTGCTGCCCGGACTCACCGCGTCCGACCACGACGCCTGGCGCGCGGGCCCGCTCGACGAGGACGACGTCGCCCAGCTCAAGGGGATCGCCGCCGCCCTGCCGCCCGAGGGCTTCGCCGTGCCGGTGGCCGGCCGCAGGCCCGTCCAGGTGCCCGATCCGCAGGCGCTGGTGCGGGCGTTCCTCGACGCCGTGGCCGACGCGCTGCCGCGCACCCCGGCGGCGGCGCACGCGGCGGGCGCCCCGTTCGCCGCCGCCGCCGCACAGCACATCCCGCAGGCGCGGCCCTGGGCGGTGGAGGCGGCCGCCGGGCTCGACGCGGGCGTGAAGATCTCCCTCCGGCTCGACCTGTCGAACAAGGACCTGTTCGACACCGAGGACCCCGCAGAGGGCGCCGACGACGGCACCGGCGCCCCGCCCGCCCCCGAGGCGCGCCGCGCGGGGACCGCCGTCGTACAGGTGCACAGCCTCGCCGACCCCACGCGCGTGGTCGACGCCGCACACCTGTGGGCGGGCGACGCCGACGACCACTTCGGGCCGCGCGCCCGGATCGACGCCGTGCTCGCGGTGCGCCGGGCGGTCGCCGCCTGGCCGCCACTCGGCCGCCTCCTGGAGCAGGACGTCCCCGACGTGCTGGCCCTCGCCGAGAGCGAGCTGATCGACCTGCTCGGGCCCGGCGCGGCGCGGCTCGCCAAGGCCGGTGTCTCCCTGCACTGGCCGCGCGAGCTGGCCCGCTCGCTGACCGCCACCGCCGTGGTGCGCGCGCGGACCGCGCCGGGCTCGGCGACCGACGGCACGACGTTCTTCGACGCCGACGACCTGATGGCGTTCAACTGGCAGCTGGCGCTCGACGGCGACCCGCTGACCGAGCGGGAGATGGACCGGCTCGCCGAGTCGCACCGGGCCGTCGTCCGGCTCCGCGACCAGTGGGTGGTCGTCGACCCCGACCTCGTCCGCAAGGCACGCAAGCGGGAGCTGGGCCTCCTCCAGCCCGTCGACGCCCTCGCGGTCGCCCTCACCGGGGAGGCCGAGGTCGACGGCGAGCGGGTCGCCGCCGTGCCCACCGGACGCCTCGCCGAGCTGCGCGACCGGCTCACCCGGGGCCTCGACACGGTCGAGCCGCCGCCCGCCCTGCGCGCCACCCTGCGCGACTACCAACTGCGCGGCCTCGCCTGGCTCGACCTCATGACCTCGCTCGGACTCGGCGGCTGCCTCGCCGACGACATGGGCCTCGGCAAGACGGTCACCCTCATCGCGCTGCACCTGCGCCGCGACCGGCCGCAGCCCACCCTCGTCGTCTGCCCCGCGTCGCTGCTCGGCAACTGGCAGCGCGAGATCGAGAGGTTCGCGCCCGGCGTCCCCGTCCGCCGCTTCCACGGCGCCGACCGCAGCCTCGACGACGGCACCGGAGGCTTCGTCCTCACCACCTACGGCACCCTGCGCACCCGCGCCGCCGACCTCGCCGGGCACGACTGGGGCATGGTCGTCGCCGACGAGGCACAGCACGTCAAGAACCCCAACTCGGCGACGGCGAAGGCCCTGCGCACCATCGACACCCCCGCGCGCGTGGCCCTCACCGGCACCCCGGTGGAGAACAACCTGTCGGAGCTGTGGGCGCTGCTCGACTGGACGACCCCCGGCCTGCTCGGCCCGCTCAAGGCCTTCCGCGCCCGGCACGCGCGGGCCGTCGAGGGCGAGGGCCCGCTGGAGAACCCCGAGGCGATCGAGCGCCTGTCCCGGCTGGTCCGCCCCTTCATCCTGCGCCGCAAGAAGTCCGACCCGGGCATCGTCCCCGAGCTGCCGCCCAAGACCGAGTCCGACCACCCTGCGCCGCTCACCCGCGAGCAGGCCTCGCTCTACGAAGCGGTCGTCCGCGAGTCCATGGCGCAGATCGAGGAAGCCGAGGGCATCGGCCGCCGCGGCCTCATCATGAAGCTGCTGACCTCCCTGAAGCAGGTGTGCAACCACCCCGCCCAGTACCTGAAGGAGGGCGAGCAGACCCGCCCGCGCCTGATCGGACGCTCCGGCAAGCTCGCCCTGCTGGACGAGCTGCTGGACACGATCCTCGCCGAAGGAGGTTCCGGCGGCTCGGTGCTGGTCTTCACCCAGTACGTGTCCATGGCCCGCCTCCTGTCCACCCACCTGACCACCCGCGCGATCCCCAGCCAGCTGCTGCACGGCGGCACCCCGGTCGCCGAGCGCGAGCGCATGGTGGACCGGTTCCAGTCCGGCGAGATCCCCGTCTTCCTGCTGTCCCTGAAGGCGGCGGGCACCGGACTCAACCTCACGCGCGCGGGCCATGTCGTCCACTTCGACCGCTGGTGGAACCCGGCGGTGGAGGAGCAGGCCACCGACCGGGCCTACCGCATCGGCCAGACCCAGCCCGTGCAGGTGCACCGGCTCATCACCGAGGGCACGGTCGAGGACCGGATCGCCGAACTGCTCGCGGCCAAGCGGGCCCTGGCGGACGCCGTCCTCGGCTCCGGCGAGGCGGCGCTCACCGAACTGACCGACCGTGAGCTGAGCGATCTCGTATCGCTGAGGAGGGGGCCGGAATGAGACGCGGCGACACCGGACGTCCCGGCGCCCACATCCCCGGCCGGGCCCGGGCGGCCGAGCAGGCGCAGGCCCGGCACACCGACGGCCGGCGCACCTTCCCGCCGCTGCCGCCGCGCGCGCAGACCGGCGACGCGGCGCTGACCTGGTGGGGGAACGCGTGGGTGGACGCCCTGGAGGACACCGCCCTCGACCCGGCCCGCCTCGCCCGCGGCCGGACCTACGCGGACCGCGGCCACGTCGACGCGATCACCGTCACACCGGGCCGCGCCGTCGCCTACGTGCACGGCTCCCGCCCCCGCCCCTACCGGGCCGAACTGCGCCTGCGCCCGCTCTCCGACGAGGCCTGGGACCGCTTCCTCGACACGGCGGCCGCCCGCCCCGACCACATGGCCTCCCTGCTCGACAAGGACGTGCCGCACGCGCTCGCCGCCGTCGTCGACCTGCTGCCGACCGCCGACGACCTGACACCCGAGTGCACCTGCCCCGACCGCGCCCACCCGTGCAAGCACGCGGCGGCGCTCTGCTACCAGACGGCGCGGCTCCTCGACGAGGACCCGTTCGTGCTGTTCCTGCTGCGCGGACGCGGCGAGCAGGAACTGCTCACGTCGCTGACCCGGCGCAACGCCACGCACACGGCGGCGGAGCAGACCGGCGCGGCGGCCCCCGGGATCGACACGGTCCCCGCCCGCGACGTCTTCGCGCCCCGCGCCGAACTCCCCCCGCTCCCACCGGAGTTCCCCGCCCCGGACCACCCCGAGCGGCCGCCGTCCTACCCGCAGCACCCGCAGGGCCCCGACCCGCTCGCCCTCGATCTGCTGGCCACCGAGGCGGGCGCCCGCGCGCACGCCCTGCTCACCACCGGCAGCGACCCGATCGCCGGGCTCACCCCGTGGCAGGACGCCGTCCGCGTCGCCGCGGGACACCCCGGCTCGGGGCTCACCGCCGCCACCCGCACGCTCTACGCCTCGCTCTCCCGCGGCACCGGCCGCACCCCCGCCGACCTGGCCCGCGCCGTCGCCGCCTGGCGCCAGGGCGGCCTCGAGGGGCTCTCGGTCCTGGAGGAGGAGTGGGACCCGCCCGCCGGCCCCTTCGACCGGGCCCGCCCGGCGCTGCTCGCCCAGGGCCACCCGGAGTTCCGCCCCCGCCGCAACCACCTCTCCACACCGTCGGTCCAACTCCGCCTCGGCCGCGACGGCTTGTGGTACGGCTACGAGTCCGACCCGGGCCGCGACGACTGGTGGCCCCGCGGCGACCCGGCCCGGGACCCGGTGACGGCCCTGGACACCGTCCTCGGCCGCTGAGGCCCGCCACACGCTCTACGAGCGGCCCAACTCCTCGGCCCAGGAGCGCAGCCGCACGAAATCCGCGGTCCGCAGGCCGTGCCGGGGATGGACGGTGAGCAGCAGCGCGGGCGCCCCGTGACGCTCGGCCACGTACGCCACGTCGGCGTCGGTCACCATGTCGTCGACCCAGGCGAAGGGCCGCCCGGCCGCCCACTCCACGAGCGTCCGCGTCTTCCAGTACAGACCGTCCGGATCGGTCGCGAACAGCCGCGGCCACTCGATGACCGGCAGATCCCGCGGCAGCCCGACCGCGGGCGCGATCATCTCGTTCGCCTCGTGCATCCAGGTCGTGGCCCAGGCCAGCTCGTACGGCAGCGCCCGCAGCAGCGCCCCGTGCCCCGGGTGCAGCACCACGCGCAGCCCCCGCCGGTGCCGGCGCGAGCCCGGCTCCTGCCGCGACATCCAGTTCGAGGGCTTCAGCCGGTGCGCGCGATAGCCGCGCAGCCGGGCGAACCGGTCCGCGTACGGGTTGAGCGGGCCGTCCACGTCGAGCAGCAGCAGCGGCTTGTCCGTCATGGGGAAGAGGTGCCCGCGCGGAGGTGTTCGTACGCGCTCAGCGCACCGTCGGGGCCGCCGCCGACACGAACGCGTCCAGCGTCCGCTTCGACTGCTGGGAGCGCCGGTCACGGTCGTCCGCGTCGGTCGCCTCGTGCAGACAGTTCACGAACTCGAAGGACTGCTCGGCGAGTTGACGCAAGCGTGCGTCGTCGCAGATCAGCTGTACGCGGGTGAGCGCGGACCGGGCGGTGATCCGCGCCTCGTACGACGTGAACCGGGAGGCGTCCACGACCGCCTCCGGCGCGTTCTCGTGCGACCGGAACCAGCGGTCGTTCTGGCTGCGCCGGTAGTCGTGCAGCGCGCCCGCGAACGCGCTGTAGGTGGAGATCCGCTCCTGCCGCACCTGCTCGGCGCGCGCCAGCTCCGCGCTGCGCACGCTCGCCCGCCCCTGGAAGAAGTGGGTGACCACCGAGCCGAGCAGGGTGCCGAGCACCGCTATCAGAGCCGCGTCCACCGTTGTCGTACTCCCTCAACGCGCCGTTAATTCAGTCGATTTCACGTCCGCCGACTCGCTACCGTCACAGACGTGTCCACGAAACTCAACCAGATCATCGCTGTCGAGAAGGGCGTGAAGGCCAAGGCCCACCAGGACCTCGCGACAGCCCACCACGGACTGCAGAAGGCGCCGCTGCTCGCCGGCATCGCGCGCACGTACCAGCCCAAGGACGAGGAGGGCGAGCAGCTGCCTCCCGAGTCGACCCGGGTGCAGGTGCGGGCCGAGGACGTGCTGAAGCAGACCGCCACGTCGCTGACCCGCCTGTTCGACGTGACCGCCACGAAGGACTGGGCGAACTGCGAGGCGCGCGCCGACGTGACCGTCGACGGGCAGGTGCTCATCGGCCGGGCCCCGGTCTCGTATCTCCTGTTCCTGGAGAAGCAGTTGACCGACCTCGCCGCCCTCGTGCGCAAGCTGCCCGTGCTCGACGCCGCCGAGTCGTGGACGCAGGACCCGTCGACCGACGACTGGCGCACCGAGCCGGTGCGGACCGTCCGCACGAAGAAGGTGCCGCGCAACCACGTGAAGGCGGAGGCCACCGAGAAGCACCCGGCGCAGGTCGAGGTGTACTACGAGGACGTGCCGGTCGGGTACTGGACGACGGTGAAGTTCTCGGGCGCCCTGCCCGCCCGCCGCGTGTCGCAGCTCCTCGACCGGGTCGAGAAGGTGCAGCAGGCGGTCAAGTTCGCCCGCGAGGAGGCGAACGCGTCGGAGGTCACCGACCAGCGGGCCGGCGACCCGATCTTCGGGTACCTCTTCGGCTGAGCCGCCGGCACGGTCCCGATACCGTGAAGACTCCCCGGGCGTCACCGCGTGACGGTGGCGGCCGGGGTGCGCGAGGAGCGCAAAGCTGAAACTGAGCCTTGTCGTGAACAGCGCGGTGCGCACGGAGAAGTGCGTACCGTCGTCAATCTCAGACTCTCGCTCCAGACTCAGCATGCGCCGCTCGTCGCCGGAGTGCGGGTCCCCGGGCCCGATCCCGTAGTGCCGGTTCGAATCCGGCCCGCCCAGCTCGATGGGCGGTGGTCCAACGGCAGGACGCGGGACTTGTGAGACTGACCGGGGTCCAGGCGGTCCGGCGCGACATGAGCGGCATTCCAGGTGCCGGGGGCAGGCTACGCCTCCGGCACCGCCGCACGTCGGGGGACGAGCGACATGCCGCGTCCCGCGAAGAACTCCGCGAACCGCTCCACCGGCAGCGACGCGGTGCGGGTCGCCTCGTCCGTGCCCGACGGATTGTGGAAGTGATAGCCGGACCCGTCCGCCGTACGGGCCGTGACCAGGACCAGATGACCGCCCCTGCCGGGCGCCGGCTCGTGCGGGCGGCGGATCGCGTAGTGGACGGAGGCGATGACGAGCCGGCCCGCGTCGAGGAGCGCGCCGATGCCGTCCGCCGCCAGCTCCCGGTGCACCGCCGCCTCGACGCCGTGCTCCTGGCGCAGGTACGCCACGGCCGGCGCGTAGATCATTCCGTGGATGTCACCGTCGGTGTCCACCGTGTACGCGCCGAACTTCAGCGCACCGTCGCGCAGTTGGAAGAGGGACGGCGCTCCGGCACCGAGCGCCATCCGCAGACAGGTCGCCCCGCACAGATGCCCGCACCAGCGGGTGTAGTCCTCGACCGTCGCCGCGCCCGAGTCGGCCCACGCGGGGTCCAGGGCCCGGTCGAACCCCTCGTTCACGATGGGCCCGACGAGCTCGGGCGAGGCGAACTGGGTGTGGCTCGGGTACGGACAGGTGGTGCAGGAGGTCACTGACGGTATCCGCTCAGGAAGCGCCCGATCCGGCTGATCGCGGCGTCGAGATCGTCAGCGTAGGGGAGGGTGAGGATCCGGAAGTGGTCGGGACGCGGCCAGTTGAAGCCCGTGCCCTGCACCACCTGGATCTTCTCGCGCAGCAGCAGATCGAGGACGAACTTCTCGTCGTCGACGATGGGGTGCACCTTCGGGTCCAGGCGCGGGAACGCGTAGAGCGAGCCCTTGGGCTTGACGCAGCTGACGCCCGGGATCTCGTTGAGCTTCTCCCACGCCTTGTCGCGCTGCTCGCGCAACCGGCCCCCGGGGGCGGTCAGTTCATGGATGGACTGGCGGCCGCCGAGTGCGGCCTGGATGGCGTACTGGGCCGGCGCGTTCGGGCACAGCCGCATGGAGGCCAGCATCGTCAGGCCCTCCAGATAGCTCTTCGCGTGCTGCTTCGGCCCGGTGATCACCAGCCAGCCCGAGCGGAACCCGGCCACCCGATACGTCTTCGAAAGACCGCAGAAGGTGAGGACGACCAGGTCGGGGGCGAGGGCGGCGGCGCTGTGGTGGACGGCGTCGTCGTACAGGATCTGGTCGTAGATCTCGTCCGCGAAGACCATCAGTCCGTGGCGGCGGGCGAGGTCGAGGATGCCCTCGACGATCTCCTTGGGGTAGACGGCGCCGGTGGGGTTGTTGGGGTTGATGATGACGACCGCCCTGGTGCGGTCGGTGATCTTCGACTCCATGTCGGCGAGGTCCGGGTACCACTCGGCCTGCTCGTCGCACAGATAGTGCACGGCCTTGCCGCCGGAGAGCGTCGTGACCGCGGTCCACAGGGGGAAGTCCGGTGCGGGGACGAGGACTTCGTCGCCGTCCTCGATCAGCGCCTGTACGGCCATGGAGACCAGCTCCGACACGCCGTTGCCCAGGAAGACGTCCTCGACGTCGACCTCCAGGCCGAGCGTCTGGTAGCGCTGGGCGACCGCGCGGCGGGCCGAGAGGATGCCGCGCGAGTCGGTGTACCCGTGCGCCTGCGGAAGCATCCGGATCATGTCCTGGACGATCTCCTCGGGCGCCTCGAAGCCGAAGAGCGCGGGGTTTCCGGTGTTCAGGCGCAGGACGCTGTGGCCCGCCTCCTCCAGCGCGTTGGCGTGCTCGATCACCGGGCCGCGGATCTCGTAGCAGACCTCGCTCAGCTTGCTCGACTGCCGGAACTCCATGCGCTTGCCCTCCAGGCGGACCAGGTGTCACTGTGCTGAACCGTTGTTACTTGGTTTTACCAAGTGGACGCTTGGAAAGTCCAACAAGTTGCATAGACTGCGAGCCATGCCACGCCGAAGCTACGACCAGTACTGCGCAGCGGCCCGCGCTCTCGACTCCGTCGGGGACCGCTGGACCCTCCTGATCGTGCGCGAACTCCTCGCCGGGCCGCGCCGCTACACCGATCTGCACGCCGACCTTCCCGGCGTCAGTACGGACATGCTGGCCTCGCGGCTGAAGGACATGGAGCGCGACGGGCTCGCGGCCCGGCGGCGGCTCGGTGCGCCCGCTTCGGTGTACGTGTATGAACTCACCCCGCGCGGGCGGGGGTTGCTGCCGGTGCTCCAGGCGCTGGGGGAGTGGGGCGCGGCCGATCTCGCCGAGCGGCGGCCCACCGACGCGGTGCGGGCGCATTGGCTGGCCCTGCCGTTGTTGCGGCAGTTGGAGGCGCTCGGGGAAGTGGGGGTCGTCGAGGTGCGGGTGGATGAAGGGGAGTTCCACCTGCGGTTGGGCGGGGAGCCGGTGTACGGGGACGGTCCCCTGGGGGGCGGGGTTGCTGATGTGCGGCTGGAGTTGGACGCGGAGGTGTGCGGGGCCGTTGCCCGGGGGGAGGTCGGGGTGGTGGAGGCAGCGCGTGCCGGGCGGGTCGCCGTCTCGGGTGACGGCGCCCTGGCCAAGCGGCTCCTCGCCGCGGACGCCTGACGACTTCGTAGCCGGGCGCGCCCCGGCGGGGCTTCTCGCGCAGTTCCCCGCGCCCCTGTGCCGTCCGTCACGCGCGGCTCTCGCCGTGGCTGGTCGCGCAGTTCCCCGCGCCCCTGAGATGCGCACTGCGTGCGCCATCTCATCAAGAGAGGCGCGCCCCGTCCGGCACCTCGACAGAGAGGCGCGCCCCATGCGGCGCCTCGGCAGAGAGGCGCGCCCCGTCCGGCGCTTCGACAAGGAGGCGCGGCGGAGTCGCAGCCTCAGGGGAGGCGGCGCGCAGCGCCTGCCTCAGGGGCGCGGGGAACTGCGCGGGAAGGGGCCACCGGCCGGCTGTCGACCGACAACCGGAAAAGAGGGGCGCGGGGAACTGCGCGGGAAGGGGCCACCGGCCGGCTGTCGACCGACAACCGGAAAAGAGGGGCGCGGGGAACTGCGCGGGAAGGGGCCA
>NZ_JBEYYU010000048.1:0-13149 GCF_040645755.1 Streptomyces sp. NPDC046716 | reverse complement strand
CCGGCCGGCTGTCGACCGACAACCGGAAAAGAGGGGCGCGGGGAACTGCGCGACCAGCCCCCACGCCCCCGCAGCCGCGAAGCGAACCTGTAGGCCCCCTACGGAGCGCCCACCGGCCGCCCCGAGCCGCGCGTCAGGGCGTAACCCCCGATACCGGCCAGAGCCGCCAGCACGGCCCCCGCCGCCGTCCACACCCAGCGACCGGTCCACCAGCCCGAGGCCCAGCCGTCCGCCGGCGCGGCCTTCTCCGCCGAGGCCGTGGTACCCGGCACCAGCGGAGCGGACAGCGTGCCGTCCACCGCGACCGACGAGCCGATGTCCTTCGACTGCGCCTCGACCGAGGCGGACACCGGCTGCCCCAGATCGGCGTCGGCGAGCGAGGTCACCGTCAGCCGGACGTAGTACGTGCCGGGCAGCGGATCATTGGCCCACGCCTCCGACCAGGCCCGCACCGGCCGCAGCGTGCAGGCCAGCGCCACGCTCTTCGTCTCCGCGGGCACCGTGCGCGCCTGCATGCCGTACATGCACGACTGACGGCGCCGCAGCCCGTCGTACACGTCGATCCGCCAGGTCTGCGCCCCGTGCCGGGCCTGCGCCGACGACAGATCGACCGTGGCCCGCACCGTCGGACGCTGCCCGGCGTCGGCCGGGTACGACCAGTACAGGTAGTCGCCCGTCGACGCGCTGGCCGTCGCCTTCTGGTCCTGCTGCATCGGCGCCGCCGTACGGAACGACGTACCCGCCTGGGTCGGCGCCTTGTCCGCGTCGGCGGTGTCGTCGTCCGCGGCGACCGGTCCGGCCAGCGCCAGCAGCGCGGTGGCG
Organism: Streptomyces sp. NPDC046716; assembly: GCF_040645755.1. Classification (NCBI taxonomy): domain Bacteria; kingdom Bacillati; phylum Actinomycetota; class Actinomycetes; order Kitasatosporales; family Streptomycetaceae; genus Streptomyces; species Streptomyces sp. NPDC046716. The sequence continues at coordinate 12,327 of NZ_JBEYYU010000048.1, read as the reverse complement.
GCGCCCAGCAGGGCGCCCGTCAACAGTCGTGTACGTCGCATCAGTTCGTCCTCCAGACGGCGACACGCCAGCGCGAGAGCCAGCCCCAGATCACACCCGCGAGGAAACCGACCACGACCAGGGCGAGCAGCAGCCACCAGCCGTTGCCGAGCCCGAACGCGGCCACGTCGGACGCCTGGTCGGGGCCGTCCACCAGGTCGACCGTCAGCTCGACCGGCAGGCCCGGGCTCGTCTTCACCGAGGCGGGCGCGGAGTAGGAGTTCGAGACCTGGAGGCAGACCGTCTCGGCGTTCGAGGCGACGTCGTCGGGATCACCGGTGGCCTCCGGCTTCGGGTAGCGCAGGCCCGTCGAGATCGCGTCGGTGCGGCCGTCGCCGGCCTCCTGCCCGCGGACGATCTCCCGGCCGTGCGTGGTGACCGCGCGCAACAGCACGCCGTAGTCCCGGTCGACGGCCCGGTCGGCCGCCACGCTCACCGAGGCGCGCAGCTCCTGCCCGGGATCGACGTCCACGCGGTAGAAGCGGTGCTCGCCGAACTTCTCCCGGTCGCTGTACAGGCCGGCCTTGAGCACCGGCGCGTCGGCGCACTGCGCGGCGCCGTCGACGGCCACCGGGTTGACGACCGGATCGGCCGCCCGCTCCACCAGCTGGCCGACCTTCTTGGAGAGCTGGTTCTTGTGGCGCACCGCGGTGTACGTGCCGCCGGTGGCGTCGGCGATGCACGAGAGCTGCGCGCGGGTCTTGGCGTCGGCGACCAGGCCGAGCGTGTCGATGGTCAGGCCGATGCCCTTGGCGGCGATCTCGCGCGCCACCTCGCACGGGTCGAGCGGCTGGCAGGTGTCCTCGCCGTCACTGATGAGGACGATGCGCTTGGCGCCGTCGCCGGAGCCGAAGTCGCCGGCGGCCTTCAGCAGCGCGGGGCCGATCGGGGTCCAGCCGGTGGGCTGGAGCGTGGCCACGGCCGTCTTCGCCTCGGTGCGGTCCAACGGGCCCACGGGGTACAGCTGCTGGGTGTCCTTGCAGCCGGTCTTCCGGTCGTCGCCGGGGTAGTTGGCGCCGAGCGTCCTGATCCCGAGCTCCACCTCTTCGGGGGTCGCGTCGAGGACCTCGTTGAACGCCTGCTTCGCCGCGGCCATCCGCGAACCGCCGTCGATGTCGCGGGCCCGCATGGATCCGCTGACGTCCAGGAGGAGTTCGACCTGCGGGGCGGGTTTGCTGTCGGTCTCGTCCGCGTACGCCGCTGTGGGCGTGAGGCCGCCGGCTGTCAGGGCGGCGAGCAGGGTGCACAGCCCTGCCGCCAGCCTTTGTCTGATGATCATCGGCGGATCTTATGAACCGGAGGGGCCCGGGACCAAAACGAGCAGGAGAGCGGCCGTGCGGATGCCGCTCCGTCAGTAGCGCTGTGCCTGCGCGACCTTGGCCGTGAGATGCGGCTCCGGCGGCTTGGTGCTGATGGCGAGGGGCTGGGCCCGGTCGCCCGCGGCGAGGTCCTTGGCGCCGACTACCGTCGACTCCACCACCTTGCCGTCGGCGTCGCTGAAGTCGACCCGCACCGCGTAGGAGGCCTTCTCGTCCGTCTTGTTGGTGATGTTGACCACCAGAGCGCGCACGTTGTCCGTCTCCGCCAGCGGCTTGCCGGTCAGCGAGACGCTGTCCATCGCGTTGCCCTTGCCGTCGGCCTTGTCCAGCTCGCGCGTGAACTCCTGGCGGCTTCGCTCCACTTCGGCGGAGACCGACGCCTCGAAGTCGTGGGCGCGCTGGGACGCCGACGCGGCCGCCTCGGACGCCGACTCCTTCACCTCCGCCTTCTTCGACGCGGCGCTGGAGGCGAGCGCCGACGGCGGCTCGCCCGAGAAGTTCGACGCGTTCGGGGATGTCGCGCGCGGGCTGCTGCTCGCCCCGCCGGAGTCGTCGCGGTCGCCGCCGCACGCGGCGAGCGCCAGGATGCCGGTGGCCGTGCACACGGCGAGCGCGACGGCTGTGCGGTGGGCCGCCTTGGGTGTCCTCATGACCGGTTCCGCTGCCTCTCTCTCGGCTTTCTCGGTGCCGCGTCCGCGCTTCAGAAGCGCAGGACGGCGGCGATGCGCCCGGCTTCGGCGAGGGTGTCGTCCGGGACGAAGACGACCTCGGCCCCGGTCTCCAGGACGGATTCGACGATCTCGTCCACGATGTCGTGCACCGCGTCCAGGTCGTCGTCCTTCGCGGGCTCCAGGTGCCCCTCGCCGGCCCGTACGGTGGTCCGGAAGTTCTCCTCCACGACGAGCCGGTGGATCCGGGCGTCCGACGCCTTCTGCCAGACCTCGTCCACCCCGGCCGCGTACGTGTGACCGCCGCGCGCCCGGTCCAGGCCCGCCAGCGCCTCGTCGACCGTCCGCCGGGCCTCCTCCTCGCGCGCCGGGGCGACGGCCTTGGCGACCGCGTCGGGCGTGCCGTGCGCGAGCCCGCCGAACGGCACCTGGACCGCCCCGCGGGCGGCGTCGCCGACCTCGCCGAGCAGGGTCAGCGCGGCCGGCTCCCCGGTGACGTACAGCGGGCGACGCTCGGCGGCCAGCAGCGCGCCGAGGGCCGCGTCCGCGTCCCGGAAGAACTGGCGTGCCTGCTCGTCGCGGAAGGTGCTCGGCAGATCGCCGACCCGCTCCTTGCGCTCCGCGTCCGGGTCCTCCAGATCGCGCTCCAGGGGGAAGCCGTGGCCGGTGTCCCGGCGCACCCGCTCACCCCGGCCGGCCCACAGGGCGATCCGGTCGGCGGCGACGGACAGCACCCAGTAGGGGCGCGCGGCGGCGTCGGCGGCCACCAGGTTGCGGGTGAGGAAGGTGTCGGCCAGCACCACGCGCTCGGGCACCGGCCGGTCGACGGCCCAGACCTGGTGCTCGCCGGGGGCGGCGAGGACCAGCAGGCCGTCCGCGGCGTGGGCGAGGTCGGTCTCGGCGACGGCCGCCCTGATCTGCGCGACGACGTCCTCGCGGCGGTCGGCGGTCACCCCGGGATCCGCGTCGAGCCGCCGCTCCGCCTCGGAGACGAGATTGTTCAGCCGGACCGGGTCCTGGGCGTTCTCGGGCCGCCGCCGATGGGTCGGCATCACCAGGGACACCGCCGGATAGGGCCGTTGCCTGCGCAGTTCCGCGAGGACCGCGGGAGTGAGAGAGGAGTACATAACACATCATGCTGCTCACACATCGACGTATCCGGCTATTCGAAAGCAGGCCCAAAGGGGGCGGAAAAGGTGCAGGATCCAGCATTCCGGTAGAAGACTGAAGTGTATGGATCAGGCCGCGGGCACCACCGGGGACACCGTCCGGGACGCCACCCCCCGGACCGCCAAACTGACGCTGTTCACCCTGACGACGATGGTCGTCGGTTCCATGGTCGGCGCGGGGGTCTTCTCGCTGCCCCGCCGGTTCGCGGACGAGACGGGCGTGGCCGGCGCGCTCATCGCCTGGGTCGTCGCGGGCGCCGGCATGCTGATGCTGGCCTTCGTCTTCCAGCGTCTCGCGCTGCGCAGACCGGACCTCGACGCGGGGGTGTACGCGTACGCCAAGGCCGGGTTCGGCGAGTACCTCGGCTTCTTCGCCGCGTTCGGCTACTGGGCCAGCGCCTGCGTCGGCAACGTCACGTACTGGGTGCTGATCATGTCCACGGTGGGCGCGATCGCCCCGGCGCTCGGCGACGGCGACACGGTCCTCGCGATCGTGCTGTCCTCGGTGGGCCTGTGGGCGTTCTTCCTGCTCATCCGACGCGGCGTGCAGGAGGCCGCGACGATCAACCGGATCGTCACGGTCGCCAAGGTCGTCCCGATCGTGGTCTTCGTGATCCTGGCGCTGTTCTTCTTCAAGCCGCACGTCTTCGCCGAGAACTGGGGCGGTGCCGACTACGCCGGCTCGCTGTTCAACCAGGTCCGCGGCACCATGCTCGCCACCGTCTTCGTCTTCCTCGGCGTCGAGGGCGCCAGCGTCTACTCCCGGCACGCCAAGCGCCGCGAGGACGTCGGCCGGGCCACGATCCTCGGCTTCCTCAGCGTCTTCGCGATCTTCGCCTCGGTCACGATCGTGTCGTACGGGATCATGCCGATGAGCGAGATCGCCGAGCTGCGCCAGCCGTCGATGGCCGGGGTGCTCCAGGAGGCGGTCGGCACCTGGGGCGAGGTCTTCGTCAGCGTCGGCCTGATCGTCTCGGTGCTCGGCGCCTATCTCGCCTGGACCCTGATGGCCGCCGAGGTGCTGTTCGTCGCCGCCAAGGACGAGGACATGCCCCGCTTCCTGGGCCGCGCGACCTCCGCCGACGTGCCGGTGCCCGCACTGCTGATGACGACGATCCTGTCGCAGATCGTCCTCGTCATCACCCTGTTCTCCGACGACGCTTTCAACTTCGCGCTGGACCTGACCAGCTCCCTGACGCTGATCCCGTTCCTGCTGGCCGCCGCGTTCGCCCTGAAGATCGCGCTGCGCCCCGATCCCCGCACGGTCGGCGGCGGCACCGGCTTCTCCTCCGACCTCGTGGTGGCCGCCCTCGCCACCGTCTACACGGCGTTCCTGCTGTACGCGGCCGGGCTCAAGTTCGTCCTCGTCTCGTTCATCTTCTACGCCCCCGCCACCATCCTCTTCGTCATGGCCCGCCGCGAGCAGGGCAGACGCGTCTTCTCCGCCCGGGAGCTGATCATCCTGGCGGTCTCCGTCATCGGCGCCGTGCTCGGTGTCGTCGCGCTGGCGACCGGCTGGATCAGCCTGTGACCCCCCTCCCCCCCTCCACCGGCTCCACCACCGGAAGGCAGACCGTGACCGACCACGACACGACCCCCGCATCCGCCGCGTACGGCGTGCACTCCGAGGTGGGCCGGCTGCGCAAGGTCCTCGTGTGCGCGCCCGGCCTCGCGCACCGCAGGCTCACCCCGACCAACTCGGACGACCTGCTCTTCGACGACGTCATGTGGGTGGAGAACGCCGAGCGCGACCACGCCGACTTCGTCAACAAGCTCACCGGGCGCGGTGTCGAGGTCGTCGAGCTGCATGAACTGCTCGCGCAGACCGTGACGATCCCCGAGGCGAAGAGCTGGCTCCTGGACCGCAAGATCGTGGCGAACCAGGTCGGCGTCGGCCTCATCGACGACACCCGCGCCTTCTTGGAGAGCCTGGAGCCGCGCCGCCTCGCCGAGTACCTGATCGGCGGTCTGGCCACCACCGACCTGCCGGACGACTTCCGCTCGCCGTACGTGGCGCTGGCCCGCGAGACGGCGGGCGTGCGCGAGTACCTGATGCCGCCGCTGCCCAACACCCTCTACACCCGCGACACCACCTGCTGGCTGTACGGCGGCCTCACCCTCAACCCGCTCTACTGGCCCGCGCGCCACGACGAGACGCTCCTGATGAAGGCGATCTACCTCTTCCACCCGGACTTCGTCGGCTCGACCGTGTGGTGGGGCGACCCCGAACAGGAGTGGGCGCAGGCCACCTTCGAAGGCGGCGACATCATGCCGGTCGGCAACGGCGTGGTGCTGATGGGCATGAGCGAACGGACGTCCCGCCAGGCCATCACCCAGGTCGCGACCGCCCTGTTCGAGCGGGGCGCCGCCGAGCGGGTGATCGTGGCCGGAATGCCCCGGCTGCGCTCCGCGATGCACCTCGACACCGTCTTCACCTTCGCCGACCGGGACATCGTCACCCTGTACCCGAAGATCATGGACTCGGTGCACACGTTCACGCTGCGCCCCGCCGACCGGGCGCCCGGCCTCGACATCACCGACGAGGGCTCGACCCCGTTCGTCGACGTCGTCGGGAAGGCGCTCGGGATCGACGGCGGCCTGCGCGTCATCGAGACCGGCGGTGACGTCTACGCCTCCGAGCGACAGCAGTGGGACAGCGGCAACAACGCCGTCGCCGTCGAACCCGGCGTCGTCTTCACCTACGACCGCAACACCCAGACCAACACCCTGCTGCGCAAGGCCGGGGTCGAGGTCATCACCATCGTGGGCGCCGAGCTGGGCCGCGGCCGCGGCGGCGGCCACTGCATGACCTGCCCGATCGTCCGTGACCCGGTCGACTTCTGAGCGTCCGGCTCACCGGACGCTGTCGTCGACCTTGATGGAGTAGTTGACCCGCTTGCCGTTGACCGCGGTGGCCGTGACCGTGACGCCGAGGGTGTCGCTGCCGGCGGTGAGGTCGCAGCGGATCGTGGCGCCGACCCGCGCCGGAAGGTGCGCGGGGCAGGTGACCCTGCTGGGGCGTCGGCCGGTGCTGGCGGCGAGCTCGTCGGAGATCGTCTGCGCGACCCGTGCCTTGTGGACGGATCCGCCTTCGTTGACGCCCGTGTTCTCGGGCGCCGAAGGGCTGCTGTCGACCGGTGTCTCCTCGGCCGCCGGCTCCTTCTGCGCCGGGCTCTGCGCGGTGGACGCGTCCGTGCCGGACGTCGCGTCGTCCTTCTTCGCGCCGCCGACGTCGAGAGAGCATCCGCCGGCGAGAAGCACCGTCAGTGCGCCCAGCGCCGCTGCCGTCGCGATCCTCTTGTTACGCCCCGTGTGCCGCATGTCGCCTCTTCTGTTGGTGGTGATGAAGGGGGCGGTCGCCCTTGACCGGGACGACCACGCCTGCCGTCGCGCCGGGCGGAGGTCGCGTCGTGGACTGCCCAAGCGCCGCCCAAGTCGCCTGCTGTGCAAGGGAATTGGGTCTGATCCCAGGTCCGCTCAGCGGCCTGCGATGCGCACAGTAGCCCGGCACGGTCACCGGGTGTGCCGGTCGTTCGCCCCACATGCGGCTCGGTGTTGTTCGCCGGTCAATTACCCTCGACCACATGGGGCACGGGGGGCACGAGGGGAACAGCGAGCGCCTGTTGATCCTGACCGTCGAGCGGTACGGGGTATGGCTCAGGTCCGCCGTGGTCTGTCTGTGCGGTGCGCTCGGCCTCGTCTCGGCGGATCGCGCGAAGATTCCCCTGGCGACGGCTCTCTTGGTGCCCGCCGTCCTCGCCTGCGGCGTACGCCTCTTCTCGCTGCGCCGCCCGCTCCCGCTCGTCCTGCGGTGGGCGCTGGACGCGGCCGTCGTGCTGCTGGCGGGGCTGTCCCAGCCGCTGCTCGGCGGTGCGGGCGCGGATGTGACGGTGGAGGCGATCGTGGGCATCAGCGTCATCGCCTTGCAGTTCGAGTGGGCGACGCGCCCTGTGGCCGGGGCCGCCCTGGCCGTGTGCGGAGCCGTCGCCTGCGTACTGGGCGACATCCTCTCCTCACCCGCGCACGGCTTCGACGTGATCTCCCTGGTGCGCATGCTGGTCCAGGTGGGTCTGTCGCGGGCCGGCTACCTGATCGTCCGGGCGCGGGCCAGGTCGGCCGACCGGTCGGCCGCGGTCGGGGCGGCTCTGCGCCGGGAGACCGATGTCGCCGCCGCACGGTGGGCGACCGAGCGCGAGTACCTCGCGACCCTTCACGACACGGCGAGCGCGACGCTGCTGACGGTCTCCCAGGGCGACGGCCGGGACTGGTCGTGGCTGCCTCCGCGCGCCAGACAGGACCTGGAGGCCGTGTCCGCCATGCCCGGGTTCGAGACCGGGAGCGTCGATCTCGCGGCGCTTCTCGGCTGCGTGCCCGAGGGGGAGGGGCAGGCCAGGGTGCGGCTCACGACGCACATCGACGGCCCGCTCGAGATTCCGTCCGGCCCCGGGCTCGCGATGTTCAACGGGGTGCGGGAGGCCGTCGCCAACGTCGCACGCCATGCCGGGGTGCGGGAGGCGGAACTCAGGGCATGGGCGGCAGGGGACGGCGCCGTCGTCGAACTGTCCGACAAGGGACGGGGGTTCGACCCGGATTCCGTCCCCGAACGGCGTCGGGGCATCTCGGGTTCCATCATCGGCAGGATGCGCGCGGTCGGAGGCTCCGCCACTGTCACCTCACATCCGGGTACCGGGACCCGCGTGCAGTGGCGCTGGCACGGCCCGGCCCCGGCGTCGCCGGCACAGGACGGGGAAGAGACGGCCGACGCGCCGCGCCCGCCCGGCGCCCAGGCGCAGCACATGGCCGTCGTCCGCTTCATCCGCGGACAGCTCCTGCATGGGGCCCAACTGGTCGCCCTGCTGATCAGCGTGGTGTGGCAGTTCACCGTCTCGCTGCGCCGGCTCATGGTCCACCAGGACGTGTACCGCCCCGCGTGGGCACAGACAGCCGCCTTCGTCTGTCTCGCCGTCGTCGTGGTGGCCGGGGGAGCCTTTTTGCTGCGAGGCAGGCAGATCCCGCCGGGGGTGCGCGGGTGCGGCCTGGGCGCGGTGCTGGCGGTGTCGGCGGTCTGCGCGTTCACGCTCCCCGCGGAGCAGTCGACAGGTCCGGCGGACTGGGCGTTCGGAGTCGTCGGCTGGCATGCGCTGTTCCTCCTGGCAGACCTGCGGATCAGGGTGTACGCGGCGTTCCTCGGAGCGCACATAGCGCTCAACACGGCCGCTGTGGCCCTGTCCGGGGCGCCGACCGCCGCCGAGCTGGCCGCCCTGGGAGTCGCCACGGTGGGCAGCTGCGGCCTCCAGCTCTCCGTCGGCTTCCTGATGACGCACCTGCTCCACGGCACGGCGCCGGCAGCGGGGTCGGCGGCCGCGCGGGAAGAGGAACTGCGGACCCGACAACGCATCCAGGAACACCTGCGGAGCGATCACAAGGAGCGCTACCGCGCGCTCACGGCGACGACGGTGCCGCTGCTCGTGGGCCTCGGACACGGTGCGCTGAGTCCGCACGACGAGGAGGTCAGGCGGCGGTGCGGCGTGGAGGCCGCCCGCATGCGCCGCCTGTTCGCCGAGGGCGATGCCGTCGCCGATCCGCTGCTGAACGAGTTGCGGGCCTGCGTCGAGGTGGCCGAACACCAGGGGGTGAGGGTGAGCCTGGCCGTACGCGGCCGGCCGGGCGAGGTACCCGTGGAGGTGCGCAGGGGACTGATCGACCCGGTGGCGGTGACTCTGGGCCGTACCCGCTCGACCGCGCGGGTGACGGTCGTGTGGACCCCTCGCAGCGTCCGCGTGAGCGTGGTGGGCGCGGACTGCGCCGACGGCCGCACCACGGGAGCGGTCGCCCCGCCGCACGGCCGCAGCGCGGACCCGGACGTGTCCGTCGTACGAACCACACGTGGCAAAAGTGTGTGGGCAGAGGCGAGTTGGAGCAGAGCGGTGCCTTCGGGAGTTGACGTGACATGAGTAACGACGCACCGGTCAGCGTGGTCGTCATCGACGACCATCCCGCCATCCTCTCGGGCGTGGAGATGTGGTTCAGCGCATCACCGCGGCCCATCACCGTGGTCGCCGCGGGCGGTTCCGTGGCGGAAGCCTGGACCGCACCGGGCAGTACGGCCGACGTCGTCGTCCTGGATCTGCAACTGGGCGACGGGGGAACGGCGTTCGGCGACCTTCGAAGACTCGTCGACGCCGGGCGGCAGGTGGTCGTCTATACGATGCGGGACGACGAGAAGACCGCGCTCGGCTGTCTGGATCTGGGAGCCGCGACCTTTCTCACCAAGAGCGAGGGCCAGGACCACCTGGTCGAGGCGACGCTGGCAGCGGCCGACGACCGGCCCTACATGCCGCCCGCGCTGGCCGGCGCGCTGGGGACGAACGCCCGTGCCGACCGGCCCCAGCTCTCCGCGCGCGAGGAGAACGTACTCATCGAGTGGTTCCAGTCGGAGTCCAAGGAGTTGGTCGCGCAGCGTCTCGGCATCTCCGTGCGGACGGTCAACTCGTATCTGGACCGGGTACGGATCAAGTACGCGAACGTCGGCCGGCCGGCGCGGACCAAGGCGAGCCTGGTCGCCCGCGCCATCCAGGACGAGCTGGTCGACGTCGACGACCTCTGAACCCGCCGCCGGGGCTCCGCGCACCGTCAGCCGGGCAGGGCGTGCAGCTTCTTGCCGTGGAGGGCGAGGACACGGGTGCCGTCGGTGGCCACCAGCCATGCGTGATGGTCGCCGGAGCCGTCGTTGAACGTCCACCGCAGAGCACCTGTCGCCGTGTCGAAGGCGTGGATGCCGCCCTGCTGGTCGAGGTCGGTGGCGCCGTAGAGGGTGTCGCCGACTCTGACGAACTGGTGGGGTGTCTGGGCTTTCGCGTCCGCGAGGCCTGTGGACCGCCAGTTCTCCTTGCCGGTCCGCGGCTCGACGGACCGGAGTGTCCTGCCGCTGTCCGCGATGAAGAGATCGTCCCCCAGCACGGCCGGCTCCTTGAAGGTGTCGAACTCCCCGGTCCGCAGCGACCACTTCTCGGCGCCGTCGGCCAGGTCGAAGGCCTGGAGCGTGCGCCCCTGCGGGACGATCACCAGATTCCGGTGGACGACGAAGGCGCCGTAGTTCGTCTTCGTCGTCTTGTGCGTCCATGTCTGCCTGCCGGTGGCGGTGTCGCGCACCGTGAGGTTCTGCCGGAAGTCGGTGTAGACGAGGTGGCGGCCCTGAACGGCCGCGTGGATGCCGTTCTCCTGGGTGCCGAGGTCCCGCTTCTCCTTCCACACGACCCTGCCCGTGCTGCTGTTCAGCGCGGCGATCACGTTGGTGCGTGAGGAGCCGTCGTCCTCGAGGATCTCGGCGATGACGTACACCTGCCCGTCGTCCACCGCGATCGGTCTCGGCTGCCGGTACTCCTTGCCGAGGTGGCCGCGCCAGGTCTCCTTGCCCGACGCCGGGTCGTACCCGCCGACGGTGCCGTCGTACGCCCCACTGGCCAGGTACAGGGTGCCGTTGCCGAGCAGCAGCGGCGCACCGGGGACGGCGCCGCCCGGCAGCGACCACCGTTCCTTGCCGGTCGTCGCGTCGAGAGCGGTCAGCGGACGGCCGGTCGCCATCACCACGCCGCCCGTGACCACGAGTTCGTCGCGATTCCCGTAGGTCTGCGCGGAGGTCGACCTCGTCCACAGCGCGGCGGGGGTCCGCCCGTCCGCGGGGGAGGCGGCGGGGCTGCCGGTGCCCTTGCCGCGTGGGGTGGCGCTGTCCGCGGAGCCTTCACCCTCCGCCCCGCCGTCGCGGCAGCCGGCGGCTCCGGCGCCCAGTGCGGCCAGTGCGAGGCCGCCTCCCGCCAGCCGGAGTGCTCGCCGCCGGGAGGTCGTTCCACCCGTCGCACCGTGCTCTGCAGGCATGTCGATGTACCCCCGTCGAACCGTCGTGGGGCCGGTGTCGACCCCGTACGACGGGCACCGTAGTCCGGCCCGGCCGCCGAGTGTGCCGGTCGTTCGCCCCACACCGACCGGCTGTGACGCCACCGCAAGATCGCCGGCGTGTAATCTCGAGTAAATTGCCGCTTGAACCCTGGAAGATCATGAGAGAGGTCACCGCGACCCGCTACGTCACCCCGCTGCACGCCGGCGGCTCGGTCCCCGGGGTGGTCGAGGCTGACGATCTGGGCACGTACGTCCTGAAGTTCACGGGCTCCGCGCAGGGCGTGAAGGCGCTGGTCGCCGAGATCGTCGTCGGGGAGCTGGCGCGCCGGCTCGGACTGCGCTTCCCCGAGCTGGTCCTCGCCCGCTTCGACCCGGCCGTCGCCGCCGACGAGCCGCACCAGGAGGTCCAGGACCTGCTGCACGCGAGCGCGGGGCTCAATCTCGGCATGGACTATCTGCCGGGCGCGGCCGACTTCACGCCCGAGATCGCCGCCGTGTTCCCCGTCGACCCGCTCGAAGCGGGCCGGATCGTCTGGCTGGACGCGTTCACCGTCAACGTCGACCGCACCGTGCACAGTTCGAACCTGATGGTCTGGCCGACGTTCGGCACCGTCGCGCCGAAGCTGTGGCTCATCGACCACGGGGCGGCGCTCGTCTTCCACCACCGCTGGGAGGGGGCCGCGCCCGAGCGGGCCTACGACTTCAGGCACCACGCGCTGGGCGGGTACGGCCCCGACACCCGGGCCGCCGACGCCGAGCTTTCCCCGAAGGTGACGGAGGGGTTGTTGCGGGAGGTGCTCGCACTGGTGCCGGACGCCTGGCTGACGGCTGATTTCGGCACGCCCGAGGAGGCGCGGGACGCGTACGTGGAGTATCTGCTGGCCCGCGCCCGCAGCTCGTCCTCGTGGCTCCCGACGGACTTTCCCAGCCGTGACGAGCTGGCCGCCGCCGATGCGCGGCGCGCGGCTGCCATGGAGAAGGGGCGGCCCGCTTGGCTGAAGCGGGTCCCCGATCTGCACGGGAAGCCGGGGGCCGAGCAGGACTGGTCCGTGCATCTCGGGTAGCGGGGCGTGTGCGGGCCGGTGGCCGCTTCTCGCGCAGTTCCCCGCGCCCCTGAAAGGCCTGCGGCCTTCAGGGGAGGCCCGCCGGGGGAATTCTGCACTGATACGCAAGAAGGTTCGTTACCCCTGATGCGTCATCAATCCCGAATGGAAAGAGACAGCATCCGAAATGAGC
>NZ_JBEYYU010000047.1:0-74726 GCF_040645755.1 Streptomyces sp. NPDC046716 | reverse complement strand
GGTCACTAGACGCCTCACAACCCACTGGCTGAGCACGCGCCCTCCTCCAGGCACCTCTGTACTCGGCTCCGCGATCATTGCGGGACAAGCCTTAGGGGACGGTAGTAGGTCAGGGAGGCACGGATCTTGGCTGCGAGGGTGTCGCCGATACCTTCTTCGCGTCCTCGGATCGCCGCTGCGTGACCGTTCGAATCTCCGAAACAGAGCCGCACCCGCACCCCTGCCGCCGCGCGCTCGGCGAGCATCCTGGCGACGTGAGGGTTGGACTGCGCGAAGAACGTGCCGGAGAACACGAGGACGCCGATCTGCTCCCGAGCTCCCTGGAGTAGTGAGAGCCACATTTCACGGGGCACGCTGGCGCGATTCGGATAAGTCCCGACCAACTCCACGCCCGACCCGGTGTTCGGCCGTCCGGCACTCAGCACGGGTGCCGGCCACAGGAACAGCTCCTCCACCCGAAGATGATGGGCAACCCGGAACCTGTGGCGCGGGTGCGGTAACCGGCCACCCAGCCACCGAGTCACCGTCTTGGGATCCACCTCGCAGGCTTCGGCGAGCGACTCTGGCGAGACGCCACGCTGGGCGAGTACGGAGTGCAATCGCTCGTTCACGGTCGCCATCCAAGCTGAGACCGCCGCGCGCGGGCAAGGACGTTCCTCGATGTTCCTCGGCCCGCGACTCCGACCACGGAACTTACGCTTCTCGGTATGGAGCTCATCGTCCTGTGGGATATCGACCACACGCTCATCGAAAACTCCGGGGTCAGTAAGGAGATTTACGGCGCCGCCTTCACGGCGCTGGCAGGCGCTGACCCTGTTGAACCCGCGCGGACGGAGGGGCGAACCGATCGCCTCATCATGCGCGACATGTTCCAGCGGAACAGCCTGCCCGAGCCCGGCTGGGCTGCTGTTGAGGCGGCGCTGGCCTACGCGGGAGAAGAGCGCCTGCACGAGCTCAGTCGGCGTGGGACGGCGCTGCCTGGCGTACGCGACGTCCTGAAGGCGGCCTCGGTACGCGAGGGCTGGGTGTCCTCCGTCCTCACGGGCAACATCGCAGCCAACGCTCGCGTGAAAGTGTCGGCCTTCGGTCTTGACCCACTGCTGGATCTGTCTGTCGGCGCCTACGGTGCTGACTCCCTCCAGCGTTCCGGGTTGGTCGCTGTGGCCCGGGAGCGTGCCCACCGTCTGCGAGGCGTGCGAAGTGACGTGCCTGTCGTACTCATAGGCGACACCCCGAGGGACGTTGAAGCAGCCCTCGACTCCGGATCCGGGATCGTCGCAGTCGCCTCTGGCCTGTACGGCGTCGAGGAGCTGGCCGATGCCGGCGCCCACGTAGTACTGCCCGACCTGACGGACACCCCGGGTGTCATCGGAGTCCTGGAGACCTTCTCTACGCGCTGAAAACGTCCCAGGACGTCCTTGGAACGTCCGGATACGCGGTGATGCGGTCCGAAGCCATTCCACGAACATCAGGTCTCCCACCAGGCAACTGCCAGAAGGAGACCAACGTGATCGGCGAAATCACCGGGATCCGCAGGATCCGGATGCTGTATCTGCAGCTGCTGTACCGCTGCAACTTCGAGTGCCTGCACTGCTTCCACGGCGAGCGGCTACAGCACGCAGACGCGTTCACCCCGGACGAGGCAACCAACCTCCTGACGCTGATGCGCGAGCAGTACGACACAGAGGCTGTCACCCTGCTCGGCGGAGAGCCATTCGTCTACAAGGACCTCGCCCAGGTCGTCCGGTACGCCAAGCAGGATCTGGGCATGCAGGTCGAGATCTGCACCAACGGGTACCGGATCGAACGTCGGCTCACCGAGATCGCCCCTCACCTGGACCTGCTGCGGGTATCGCTGGAGGGGATCGGCTCGACCAACGACCACATCCGCAAGTACGGCAGCTACCAGAGCGCGCTGAGCGCCCTCGGCATCGCCCGAGGGCTCGAGGTTCGCACGGGCGCAACCATGACGGTCACCTCGCGCAACATCGACGAGGTTCTCCCCCTGGCGCGCACTCTGGAGCACTACGGCGTCGAGCAGTTGAAGCTTCACCACCTCCGGCCGGTCGGCAACGCGGTAGACCACCCCGAGCTCCTCGTCTCCGACCCCGCCGCCTACGTCCGCCTCCGAGAGCAGCTCCAGGCCGCGAAGCTGACGATCGAAGTGATCGTCGACGAGGACTTGTCCGAGCACGGCGCCCCGGAGATCTGTGCCCCCACGGGCGGCCCGAAACAGATCGAGCGGATCGAGGCCGACCCGCGCGGCGCTCTCACCATGTCCTGCAAGGCTGTCGGCCGGGACTCGCACGCCTTCTGGTACGACAAGCTCGCCGGCCGCATCGACCATCGCCCGTCAGACAGCGACGAACTCACTCTCGCGGTCCCGGGCGTGGTGTATGGACGTGCCTGACCAGGCGCCGTTCGAGAGCCTCGAAGGGCTCCGCGGTACCGGCAAATCCACCCTCGCGCCGATGCTCGCGGCCGCCCGCGGTGCCGTACTGGTTCCGACCGTGCCGCTCACCCACCAAGCCCTGCGGCGGGAGGTGGATCGGATGGGGAATGCGGAGGCCCGAATGTGCTTCTACCTCTCGGCCCTGTTCACCGCGGCTGACCAGATCCAGCGCTACCTGTCCGCCGGCACACCGGTCGTCGTCGAGAGCTACTTCGCACGCTGCCTGGCCAACCACCGCGCTTTCGGGGCCGATCTCTCCGTGGCCCTGCCGACGGATCTACCGCGCCCCGTCACCTACTACCTCGTCTGCGAGGAAGGCGAGCGTCAGAACCGCCTCGCCAGGCGCGAGAAACCTGTCTCCCGTTGGGACACCCTCGCTGAAGTCGCAGCCGATCAGATCACCGACGCGTACACGTCGTTCCAGATGCACCACGTGAATACCACCGGCCTCGCCCCTGACGAGGTACTCCAGGCCGTCCTGACCAACAACCCGCAAGGAGAGCAAGGCAGTGCAGACACCGAGCATTTGGCGGCACACACTCACCTTCCTTCCTCAATTCCTCGCCGCGTTGAAAGAGCGTGCGGAGTCTGACTCCACCGTGACGGTCATCGGGGCGAGCGACGGCAGACTCGTCGTGCCGCTGGCCGCAGCCGGCTATCGCGTCATCGCTATCGAGCGCGACCCGATCGCCTTGCATGGCGGCGAGGTGCAACTCCCGGGTGATAAGACCGGTCACCTGATGGGGCTGATCGACCGGCTGAAGAACGAAGGGCTCTACCACCGTGTCCAGGTGGTGGAGGACGATTTCCTCGAAACTGAGCCCGCCAATGCCAGCTGCGATGCGGTCTGGACAAGTTGCTCGTGGCATTACAGTGCCAACCACCATCAGCCTCTGAGCGAGTTCGTCAACCGCATGCAACGTCTGGTCCGGCCCGGCGGACTGTTCGGCGCGGAGTTCATGGTGCCCATCACGCAACGCCAACACACGCTTGAGCACTACACATCGCCCGAGAAGCTCCGGCAGTACTTCATCGGCGACTGGGACGTCCTGCTCACCTTGCGGACCAACGAATTCGCTGAACAGGCGCACGTTGGAGCGCTGCAGGACCACACCCACCGCATGGGGCTCCTCCTCGCTGCCCGCGCATCCACCCCCTCCTAGAGCTACGGGAAGAAGGACACATGAAGCACGAGTACGAGGCGAAGTTCCTCGCCATCGACGTCGACAGTCTCCAGGCCAAGCTGACTGCTCTCGGTGCCGTCCAGGCGTTTCCGCGCACGCTCCTCACCCGGAAGATCTTCGAGAACGACGCCCTTGAGGGTGGTGCCTGGATCCGCTTGAGGGATGAGGCCACCCGGTCCACGCTCACGCTGAAGCAGGTCACCGACTCCACGACGATCGACGGCACCACGGAGATCGAAACCGAGGTCTCGGACCTGCATGCCATGGCGGAGATCCTCCGCAGCGTCGGCCTGCGCGAGGTCCGCTACCAGGAGAACTACCGCGAGGAATGGCGCCTGGGCGAAGTCGCCTTCGACTTCGACACGTGGCCGGACCTTCCCACCTTCGTCGAGATCGAAGGACCCGATGAGGCGTCCGTCCGTCAGGCAGCAGACCTCCTCGACCTCGACTACTCCGAAGCCCGGTTCGGCAGCGTCGACGAGATCTACAAGAGTGAGGCGGGCCGGGACATCCTCGCCGAGCCCACTCTCCTCTTCGCCGATGCCGACAAGCAGGAGTCGGCCAGGGCAGCTGCCCCGAGCGAGTGAACGGGAGCGCTGAACTGTGTTTTTAGATCTGGCCGCGACGCCTCAGGTCATACCCGGCATCGCCGAGTTCGCGCGAGGCGGTCTGCCCGCGGCGGCGGACACCGATGACGGCAACGCGTGGACTGACGGGTACTGCTGGCTCTATTGCGGCCAGCGATGGACCCGTGTCCTGTGGATCGGTCCGGTAAGTGTGGCCGGCGCTCAGGCAGCGATGCACGCGTGTGGCCCGTGCATACGGGCCCTGCAGGAGCAGGTCTGGCAGGCAATACTCCTCCACGACGAACCGACGTCTCCGGCTCCGCTGAGAACGCCCAAGCCGGGCGAGGAACCTGTCGCACGCCGCGTTGGGAGACATCGCGCGCGGGGCAGGCTGTTGCGTCGTGGATGAGGCCGAGAGGCTGAGCACCGTATGTCCGTTATGCCTCTTCGCTACGAAGGTCCGCGGACAGACGTACGCCGGTTGCGGGGCCGGTCACCATACGTGGTGACCGGCCCCGCAACCGTTGTTGCTACGGAGTCTTGCCGTGGGCCTCTAATGACGATGACGGCGTTGTCGATCTGCGGCTGCGGCAGGGGCCTTCGACGAGGGCTCTGGCTGTGGGGCCTGCGCCACGACCACTTGTGTCGTGGTTCGGCGGCGGGCTGCTTCCGCCCGGCGGTTGGGGGCGGGGTGGCGGCTGGTGTGCTGGATGCGGCTGATCAGGACGCTGGCCGGCCTGTTGGCGGTACCGAGTTCGCGGCGGGCAGCGGCTTCCTTGAGGAGCTGCCGGGGTTTGTGGCCGCTGTCTTCGGCGTCGGCGAGGACGGTGGCCAGGGCGGGCCAGCCGGGGTCGGCCAAGATCCGCTCGGCGTGCTCGGGAACGGTGGCGCGTACATCGTTGGCCAGGGCCCGACGGGTCTCCTCCTTGGGGCGACGAGCTTCGAGTTCGGTGAGCGTCGGAGCGAGTGCGGCATCGGCTGCCGACTGGAGGTGATGGATGGCTTGGCGGGCGGCGTCGGCCTGCTGGGCATGGCCCTTCGCCTCGTGCCAGCGCCCGGCGATGATGGCGGCCCAGACGAGTGCCGCAACCAAGGCGGCGAGCGCGCTTCGGTCGGGGCCGGTGGCGGTGTTGATGATGTCGCGGGCTGCGGTCCTCAGGGCGTAGGCGGAGCGGTCCTCGGCTCGGATCTGAGAGCGCTGAGCACGGGCGAATGCCCGGCATGCCGTTTGCAGTTGGTGACGGAGGTCGTCGGGAGCTTTCTGGGCGGTGGCTTCGATGAGTTCGCCCAGGGCCGTGATGTGCGCCTGTGCCAGAGCATCCTGGCTACCGTCCGGGTTCGTGCCGGTGATTTCCGTGTGGAGGATGTCGAGGGCTTCGGTGGCCTGGTGCCACGCAGTGGTGGGCCGTTTGCGGCGAGCTGTGGGGTGTTCCTCGGAGACGTTGGCCTCCAGGCGGACCTTCAGCTTGGGCAGGGACAGGTCGGGGGCGATCTTTCCGCCGGGGTGGTAGATCTGTTCGCCGTCCTTGTTCAGGTCGCCGGGGCGGCCGACGGCGTAGCCGAGAAGGTCTCCGGAGGGGCCGCGGCGGGGTTTGACCAAGATGTCGTCGGCTTCGAGATAGGCGAGGAGTTCCTCGATGCCGGTGGCGTGCGGGACGGCGGCGCGGATGCGGTCCTGGAGCCACTCGCGGCTGGTCTGCTCCCAACCGAGGCGCTCGGCTTTGTGCATCTCGGCCTGGGTGGGGCGCCGGGTGGCAGTACGGTCGCCCTTCGCCAGGCGGCGCAGCCCGAAATCCTTCTCGATCTCCCGGCATTCGTCGCCGACACGGATGCCGCTGTCATGGAGCTTGGGGCGGCGACCGTCTTCGCGGACGGTGGTCGCGAGGATATGGATGTGGTCGTCGGCGTGGCGTACGGCGATCCAGCGGCAGGCCAGATCGTCGCCTGCAGGTGCGATGCCGGCGGCCTGGACGACGCGCTGGGCGATCTCGCCCCACTCAGCATCGGAGAGGTAGCGGTCTTCGGGTGCGGCACGGACGGGACAGTGCCAGACGTGGTCGCTGACGAGTTTGCCGAACTCGCTGTTCCGCAGGCGTACTGGCGCGTCGAGGTAGCGACCGAGTTCGGTCAGGGTGGCGTTCTCGTCGCGACCGGGGTCGGGCATGCCGAGCATGGCGAATCCGGCAACGAGGTGCGGATCGAGGTGTTCGTCGTGCCGACCTGGGCCGAAGAGGTAGGCGAGCAGGCCACGAGTGTTGGACCCGGCGGGCTTGATGGCGGCGATCACTGGGGTCAGACCTCCCGCGCGTCGGTGGGCTGGCGCAGGGCCTCAGCGATCAGGGCGAGCAGGTGGTGGAGTTCGTCGAGGCGCTGGCGGATGTCGGGCGGGGTGAGGTCGCTGTTCAAGGCGCGGGCGATCTGGTTGACGTTGATGCCGATGCGGTTGAGTTCACGCAGCACTTGGGCGCGGAACATGTGGGTGCGGCGGCGGTCCTCGGACAGCGGCAGATTGGCAGTGAACCGGTCGGTGAGAAAGGCCAGGACGATGTCTGCGGCGAAACCGGACTCGCCTTTGTACCCGTGTTGTTCGGCGGTCTCCTGGAGGAGTGCCCGTTCACCTTCAAGGAACCTCAGCGGGCCGACGCGTTGGTCGCGCTTGTCGCCGGTGAAACGGCGGATCGTGGGCTGCACGCTCTTCAGGGCAAACTCGCCGACAGCGGTCTCGGCAGTCGGGGCAGGCTGCAGGATCTCGTGCTGTACGGCGTGGAGCGTGTCCGGGTCAGGGCCTCCCTCGGCCCCGCCCTCATGGCCCGGCGCCCCCTGGCGCTGGGCCACCTCCGCCACCCCCGGGGCGGAGAACCCCGAAGACCGGCCTTGAGTCGGACTCGGGGTACTACTGGCTCCGCCAGGGGCCGCCCGTCCGAACGCCTGCCGCAAACGTCCGAGCAGTGTAGGGGAGTTCGGCGAGGTACGTGGCTCCTCGAAGATGTCCTCGGGAGGGTGCTGGTCGTGCGTCAAGGAAAGTGCTCCAGGAACGGCTGGGCAGGCGCGACGGAGGTACCTGTCCGGCGGGGTCGTCGTGTTGTCCACAGGTGTGGGAATGCGTGGGGAGGCTGGCCGGGCCCGGGGTGACCGGAAGGGTTCCGGTCACCCGGGCAGGTAGCGGTCACCGCCTGGAAACCTCAATCCCGGCGGCTTCGAGTTCCGGCCGAAGAAGGTCCATCACCTCGGTCTGCCGCTCGCTCCCGATCGTCAGGTGCCGGTCCTTCACCGCCGCTCGGAGAAGGCCGCGCGTGAGTTTGCCGTACTGCTGACCGGTGGCCCGGCCGATGTCCGCCAGCTCCGCGATGGTCGCCTTAGGCGGTCGGCCACCGCTCGGCTTGCTCTCCGGAACCTGGGCCGCGGTTTCCGTCCGCTCAGCGCCAGAGGCATGTGGATCGCGGGAAGCGGCGACTGGCGCAGGGCGGGGACCGAAGCCTCCGATCGACGAGTCCTGCGCCTGTACGGAACCGGTGTCCGAGGAATCCTCCAGCGGTGCGACGAGCTGATGGATCTGCCGCATGAGTACGCCGAAGGCCACCATCGCGGCTGCCGGAGGGACCGCGGCGACCACGTAGTCGAGGAAAGGAATGGTGCGGGCGCTGCCGGTGCCGCTGACACCGGCGACGTTCAGCGCTATGGAGCCGGTCGAGCCGACGGCGGTCACGGCGATCGCCCATAGGTCGGTGGCTCGGCGCAGAGCCGCGCGCAGCATGAGCAGCTCGCCCGCGACGATGAACGCGTCCAGGGTGGCCGGCCAGGCCCAACGACGGATGGGCGATGCTCCGAGCCCGTGCTGGCTGGCGACGTCGGCCAGGTGCGCGTACGAGAGCCAGAACGCTCCAGCGGTCAGGGCGACGATGACGATGCCTGCCGCGCCGAGGGCGTACTGCTCGGCGTCAGCCTTCTTCCTCGGCTGCCTTTCGTCGGGCTCCTCGACCAGCGGCTGCGGCTGTGGTGGTTGCGAGAGGTGCGTGGCGGACAAGCGGATGACTCCTGGGGGTAGTGGTGTGTGGCGTCTTGGCCGTCTCGGCCGTTGCACGTGCAGGTCAGCGCGGGACGTCAGCGCTGAGGGCGCGCCGTCTCGGGGAGCAGCACTGGCGTCTTGTCCCGAGTCGGGACAGGAACGCGGTGTGTTCGGTGCGGGCGCCATTGCCGATCGGTGTCTCCCCTGCCGAGACGGCTGCCGTGCGCGGTCCGTCTCGGCGAGCAGGGCTGTGAACTGCGGCGATACGCGTGGGACGCCGTGGACGAGGCAAGACGGATCTGGGCAGCTTCTCCCGGCGGGCGACGCTCAGGAGCAATTACGTTGCCGTCTTGCGTCTGGCTGACGTCTTACCGAAAGGCCGTCTGAGCTGCGAGATCACGGCAGGGACGGCAAGTACGGCAACGGGGGGCTAGTGCGGGGATCAGCCCTCGTCGAGGGCAGGTTGGGCGTTCGCTGAGTGAACGGACGGGCTGTTCACCGGGTGAACGGTGGGGCAGTACCGCCGCCAGGCGTCGAGGAACTTGTTGCGCATGTAGCCCTTGCGCTGTGTCCCGTCGGCCATACGCACGTTGCCGGGCCGGATGTCGAAGTCGCGCAGCATCCTGCCGAGCTCTCGGGCCGTCAGGCCGTCGCGCCCTCGATCCGCCCACGGGGCTTCGGGATCCTGCCGCAGCTGATGGAGGAGCTCCTTTGTGGACAAGCTGTCCACCTCCCGCAGGGCGAAGAAGACGCGGCGGATGTCGGCGAGAATGCGCGCACCACTGGGGTGATCCTCCTCAGCCGCCACTTCGGCGGCGACCATCCGCGCGCAGGCGACCCGTGCCAGCCGGGGCCAGCGACCGCCTGCCAGGTCAGCGACGATCACCAGGGGCTCCCAGGTATCGGCGGCGCGGTCTTCGACCGGCATGTCCGGCTCCAGGTTCGCGGCATCCTCCAGCAGCGGGCGGGCCCACCCGTGGACGCGGTCGCGCAGCTCGTGCAGCGCGGGGATGTCGCGGCGGGAGCGGAAGGGCCTGACCTTCTCGCCCTCTGCCCGGCGCCGCATACGGATCACCACCGACCGGTCCATGACCGTGTCCGGCAGGTCACCGATGCCCGCGATGGCCGCCATGGCGAAGGTGGCGAACTTGTGCGGGGTGTGGTCGTTACCGACGACCCGGGTGACGTACCGACCGCGCTGGTGACCGGCGTTGAGCAGACCGCGCGTCTCCTCGTTCTTCTCCGCGACCTTGGGGCCGAAGATGGTGTCGGCCTCGTCCACCAGCAGCGTCGGCGGCTCGTCCTCGCCGATCGAGCGGAAGATGGCCGCCGGTGTGGTGTTGATGGTGAGCATCGGCTCGTGGACCGTCTCGGTCAGCACGTCCAGCAGCCGTGACTTGCCGCACCGCTTCGCCGGCCCCACTACCGCCAGCCGTGGTGCGTGCTGCCACGCGGGCTGCAGATGCGTGGCCGCCACCCACAGAGTGATCGCGTCCAGCGCCTCCGATGAGGGCGGGATCACGAACTGCGCTATCTGTGAGCGCAGTTCGTCGAGCAACTTCGAGCCGGGCGTCGGTTCCGAGTCAGGGATGGCCTCCAGCCCGCTCGCCGGGTCCGCATCGTTGGCGGTGCCGTTGCTCAGGCCCGCCGTGGCGCTGTCGGCCTGCTCGCCCCGCGGGCGGGCACCGGGCTGGCCGGGGATGGCCGTGGCGGGCCAAGCCGCTCGGACCGGGGCGGAATAGGGCTCGGGGTTCTCGGGTTGCACCGGGCGACTCCTCATCTGGCGGTGTCGGGCTTGCACGCCCCTGCCGCCGGGTCGGATCTCATGGGATTGCTGGGGAGTCTTGGGGCCTCCGGCGTTGCACCGTCGGAGGCTCTCCCTCTTCTCACGGCCGTCTCCGCATCGCGAGCGACCACGGACAGTACGTCCACGCCGTGCCACAGTCCAGCATTTCTGTGTCAGCTCAGCGCAGAAGCGTCCGCTAGGGGCTGGCCCTGTCATGCGGCCAGGCCCAGCAGGGCCAGCAGATCGGCGGTCACCACCCGGTATGCGTTGCCCAGCCTCAGCACCTTGCACGGGTACAGGCCACGCTTCGCCAACTCGTACCCCTTGCTCCGCCCAAGCCCCAGCGCGCGGTTACCCGTATCCAGGTCAACAGCGGCGGGAAGCTCCAGCAGCTCCTTGCGGCTCATCCCCCTCACCCGGCTGACGGGTTCGTTCTCACGCATACGCGCTCCATCCATGACTGAGCCCTCGGCGAACGCGTCGATCACGCCCGTCTCCAAGCCGTGGAATAAACGCTAGCCAAGCTACTGTGTCTTCATGACACAGCGCCGTTCCGACCATGGATACGAGAAAGACGCCGAGGTCGACGACCTCGAATGGGAGGACCACGTCATGGCCACCGTGGCCGGCGAGGTCCGCAGACGGCGGAAGGAACTGGGGTGGAGTGCACAGGATCTGGCCGACAGGTGCGAAGAGGCCGGCTATCCGATTCCCCGCAACGTGATCGCCAACATGGAGTCCGGCCGCCGCGCCGTCCTCCCCCTGGTCGAAGTCATGGTCCTCGCGAAGGCCCTTCGCATGTCCCCGATCGCCCTGATCTACCCCGTCGGCTACGTCAAGGAGGTCCGCCAACTCCCCTACGAGGAACCGCGACCGGCCTGGGACGCCTTGCAATGGTTCACCGGCAACTCGCCTGCCGAGGAGGCCACCGACTACATGCTCGACCACTTCCTCGCCCACGACCTCGAACTCCGCTCGGCCCTGGCGGCAGTGGAGAGCGAGGACTACGAGCGCTGGAAGGTGAAGACCGCCGCAAACCGCGTACAACGGGAAGCTGCCGAGCGCGCCTTGGCCCGATACACCGACCAGGCAACCAACGCCAAGTACGAACTGCGCCACCACCGTGATGCCATCCGCGAAGGCGGCGGCACCCCACCCCACCTGCCCTCCCCACTCGCCGACGTCGACCCGCCGGACAGCGACACCACCGAGGAGAATGATCTTTGAAGGGCTCCACCTACCGCCGCTGCTCCTGCCGCGACCCGAAGACGGGCAAGGAACTCGGCACGTCCTGCCCCAAGCGCAACAGCAGGAACCACTGCACCTACTCCGTACGCCAGGAGCTGTTGCCCCGCGCGGACGCCAGCCGCCGTTCCTTCGCCCGTGGCGGGTACGGCAGCCTCAAGGCGGCCCAGGCCGACCTCGACCACGTACGGGCCCTCCTCGGACTCGCCGACTCGGACGACTCCGAGGGCGCCGAACTCTTCGCCGAGATGCTGGCCGAGGTCAGTCGTGAGCGGTCGCCACTCCCGGAGGTCGAGGAGACGAGGCGGCGCCTCAACTCCGGCCAGGACCTCATCGGCAGCCTGACCGTGACCGAGTGGCTCGACCGCTGGCTGGCCGGCAAGCGCATACGCAAGTCCGGCCTCAATCGCTACGAGACCGACATCCGTGTCCACCTGAAGCCGCGCATTGGCAACCGGCGCCTGGACCGGCTACGCGTCAGCCACCTGAGCGAGATGTTCACGGACATCCGCGACGCCAACGCCCAGACCCTGGAGGACAACGCCCAGCGGCGAGCCGCGATCGACGAGTTGGCGACCGTGCCGTGGAAGGGCGCCGAGAACCGAGCGCGACGCAAGGCGATGAAGGCCGCAATCGACGAGATGCCGCCCTTCCGCCGCATCACCGGCCCGGCTACGCGCCAGCACGTCAAGGCCACCCTCCGAGCGGCCCTGAACGACGCCATCGGGCAGCAGATCATCACGTTCAACCCGGCCGCCCACGTGGAGATCGACCCCGTGCGCAAACCGAAGGCGCTCGTGTGGGCGGACGATCGGGTCGCCAAGTGGGAGCAGACGGGCGAGAAGCCGTCGCCCGTGATGGTCTGGACGCCCCAACAGACCGGCTCCTTCCTCGACTTCGTCGCCGAGGATCGGCTGTACGCGATGTGGCACCTGATCGCCTTCCGCGGCCTGCGCCGAGGCGAGGCATGTGGGCAGCCCTGGTCGGAGACGAATCTCGACACCCACTCCCTCACCGTCTCCTCCCAACTCGTTCAGGACGGCTGGGAGATCGAGGCGTCCGACCCCAAGACGGACAGCGGCTATCGCGTGGTCGCACTCGACGACGACACCGTCGACGTCCTGAAGGACCACCGTGAGCGGCAGGACAAGGCCCGCGAGAAGTGGGGTACGGCCTGGATCGACACCGGTCACGTCTTCACGCAGGAAGACGGCTCCTGGCTCCACCCCGGCAAGGTGACCGACCTCTTCGAGCGGCTCGTCGCCGCCTCCGGCCTCCCGCCGATCCGGCTGCACGACCTGCGCCACGGCGCGGCCACCCTCATGCTCGCCGCCGACATCGACATCAAGATCGTGTCGGACACCCTCGGGCACAGCGACACCCGGATCACGCGGGACATCTACCAGAGCGTCCTGCCCCAAGTCGGCAGGAGCGCCGCCGAGGCCACCGCGAAGCTCGTCCCTCTCCAGCGCAAGGCCGAGGCCGAGAAAGCGGCGCGCAAGGCCGCGAAGAAGGAGAAGGCCAAGAAGGCTGCGGCCAAGAACGCCGGCAAGGCAAAGGGCGGCAAGCCGAGGGACAAGGCGAGGTCCCCGGCCAAGGCGGGCAAGTCAGCCAAGCGCCGGAAGCCCAAAAAGTAGATCCCCGAGCCGCTCCGCTCACGCATCGCTCACGCAAGCACTTCCACGGCATCCCCACCGTGCGCCCCGCCACGCCCCAGGCATGAAAAAACCCCAGGTCACGGCGAGTGAGTCCTGGGGTTAATCCGAGCCGCCTTCGGGATTCGAACCCGAGACCTACGCATTACGAGTGCGTTGCTCTGGCCATCTGAGCTAAGGCGGCGCCGCCGATGCGCACCGGAGTGCGTCAGCAACGTCGTCAATGCTACACGCTCCCGGGGGGTGCTTCGCCCACCCTTTTATGACCAGGGACGATCACAGCGCACCGGCTATGAGCAGCGCTTTCCGTCGGTGGGCGGGGTGCCGGTCAGGAGGTAGGTGTCGATCGCCTTGTCGATGCAGGTGCTGCCGCGGCCGTACGCCGTGTGGCCGTCACCCTCGTAGGTGAGCAGGCGGCCCGAGGAGAGCTGGGAGGCGAGGGACTCGGCCCAGCCGTAGGGGGTGGCCGGGTCGCGGGTGGTGCCGACCACGACGATGGGGGCGGCGCCCTCGGCGGTGATGCGGTGGGCCTCGCCCGTCGCCTTCACCGGCCAGCTCGCACAGTTCAGGGAGGCCCAGGCGAGGCCGGCACCGAAGACCGGGGACGCCTTCTCGAAGTCGGGGAGGGCCTGCTGGACCTCCTGGGCGGAGGTGAAGGCGGGGGGCTGGTCGAGGCAGTTCACGGCGGCGTTGGCGAACATCAGGTTGGCGTAGGAGCCGTCGGGGTCACGCTCGTAGTAGCTGTCCGACAGGGCCAGCAGACCCGCGCCGTCCTTCTTGTCCATCGCCTCGGTCAGCGCGTCGCGCAACTGTGGCCAGGCTCCCTCGTCGTACATCGCCGCGATCACGCCGGTGGTGCCGAGCGCCTCGCCCAGCTTGCGGCCGTCCGCGTCGCCGGTGGCCAGCGGGGTGCGGTCGAGAGCGGTGAAGAAGTCCTTCAGGCGCTGCCCCGCCCGCGCCGGCGTGCCGGTGCCGAGCGGGCAGTCGGCGCGGGCCGTGCAGTCCTTGGCGAAGGAGGTGAAGGCCGTCTCGAAACCGGCGGTCTGCTGGAGGTTCATCTCGCGGGCCGGCAGGGAGGGGTCCATCGCGCCGTCCAGGACGAGCCGGCCCACCCGCTCGGGGTACAGGCCCGCATACGTCGCGCCGAGGAAGGTGCCGTAACTGGCGCCGACGTAGGTCAGCTTCTCGTCGCCGAGCGCGGCCCGTGCGAGGTCCATGTCGCGGGCCGCCTCGACGGTGGAGACGTGCGGCAGGACGCGCCGGGAGGTCGCGTCGTGGGTCTCGCAGCCCGACGCGAACTTCTCGTAGGCGGCGCTCACTTCGGTCTTCTCGCGCGCGTCGTCCGGCGTCATGTCGGTCTGCGTGTACGTGTCCATCTGCTTGCCGCCGAGGCAGGTGACGGGCTCGCTGCGGGCGACACCGCGCGGGTCGACGGCGACCATGTCGTAGCGGGCCCGGACTCCGGCGGGATAGCCGATGCCCGCGTACGCCTGGAGGTAGCCGATCGCCGAGCCGCCGGGGCCGCCGGGGTTGACCAGCAGCGAACCGAGGCGCTTGCCCGGGCCGGTGGCCTTCTTGCGGGAGACGGCGAGGTCGATGTCCCCTGCGGACGGCTTGTCGTAGTCGAGCGGCGCCTTGAGCGTGGCGCACTGGAAGCCGGGGACTCCGCACTCCCGCCATTTGAGCGACTGGTCGTAGTACGGGGCCAGTTCGGTCGGGGTCGCGCCGGGCAGCGCCGCCAGGGAGGCGTCGGCGGTGCCCGAACTCCCTGGGGAGCAGGCCGCCATGCCGGTCAGCAGGAGGGCCGAGGCAGCCAGCAGGGCGGCCTTGCGGCGGGGCGAGGTCGAAGAGGGACGCCTGAAGTACATCCGGCGAGCGTAACGCTCCGCAGGGGAAGAGTGACTTTAAGTCGCCAAAGGGCCTACCCGGCTACCCCGCGCGGAGCGCCACCGTCATCGCCTCCACCGCGAGCAGCGGCGCGACATTGCGGTCCAGGGCGACCCGGCACGCTCCGATCGCCTCGATGCGGCGCAGCGTCGCCTCGGGCGAGCTGCCGCGGGCGACCCGCTCCAGCGTGTCCTGGATCTCGGTGTTGGCCAGCGCCACCGCCGAGCCGAGCTGCATCGCGAGCACGTCCCGGTACACACCGGTGAGGTCGGTGAGGGCGAGGTCTAGGCTGTCGCGCTGCGATCTGGTGCGGCGGCGCTTCTGCCGGTCCTCCAGGTCCTTCATCACGCCGGCCGTGCCGCGCGGCATCCGGCCGCCGCTCTGCGCGCCGAGCGCCGCCTTCAGCTCCTCGGTCTCCTTGGTGTCGACCTCTTCGGCGAGCTGCTTGGAGTCCTCGGTCGCCGCGTCCACCAGCTCCTGCGCCGCCTTGAGGCAGCCGCCGATGTCCTCCACGCGCAGCGGGATCTTCAGCACGGCGGCTCTGCGCTCCCGCGCGCGCGGGTCGGTGGCCAGGCGGCGGGCCCGCTCGATGTGGCCCTGGGTGGCGCGGGCGACGGAGGCTGCGACGGACGGCTCGATCCCGTCCCGCCGTACGAGCATGTCGGCGACGGCGTCGACGCCCGGGGTGGACAGGGTGAGCAGGCGGCAGCGGGACCGGATCGTCGGCAGCACGTCCTCCACGGAGGGCGCGCACAGCAGCCAGACCGTGCGGGGGGCGGGCTCCTCCACGGCCTTGAGCACGGCGTTCGCCGATTTCTCGTTCAGCCGCTCGGCGTCCTCGACGAGGATCACCTGCCAGCGGCCGACCGCCGGGGCCGTGTACGACTTGCGGACGGTGTCGCGCATGTCGGCGACGAGGATCTGCGCGCCGTCGGCGGCGATCGTCGACACGTCCGCGTGCGTACCGAGCAGGGCGGTGTGACAGCCATCGCAGAACCCGCAGCCGGGGGCGCCGCCGAGCGCGCGGTCCGGGGACACGCACTGCAGGGCGGCGGCGAACGCGCGGGCCGCGGTGACCCGGCCCGCGCCGGGCGGTCCGGTGAACAGCCAGGCGTGCGTCATCTTCGACGCGGGAGGCGGCGGGGTGTCCGCGGCGGCCGCCGTCACCAGGGCGTCCGCGTCCCGCGCGGCCGCGTCCAGCGACACGATCACGCGCTCCTGACCGACCAGGTCGTCCCATACGGCCATGGGGATACCGCCCTTCCTCCAGCTTCAGCCCCATTGTGCCGGGCGGCACTGACAACCCGGGCGCGCCGGACACTCCGGGCGTCCGGGCAGCGCCTCGGCGCCTCAGCGCCTGCGCCCGCCCCGGCCGCCCCGCTCGTCCTCGTCGTCCCGCCCGCCGAGCAGTTCGTCGGCGAGCGACGGCAGGTCGTCCAGCGGGGTCTCCTCCGCCCAGTCGGGGCGGGGGCGGCGGCGCGGCCGGCCCTCCTCGTCGACCTGCGGCAGTTCGGCCGTGCGCTCCGCGGAGCCCTCGGCCGAGGGCCGCTCGTCACGGAAGTAGCCCGGCGGCACCCGGCTTCCCGAGTCCCCGGACGGGTCCGGCACCTGCGGCAGCACGGCCGTCTCGTCGGAGGCGCCGACGGGCGGCTGCGGCAGCACCGCGGTCTCCTCTGCGTCCGAAGGCGCGGACGGCGCGGACGGGTCCGGCACCTGCGGCAGCACCGCGGTCTCGTCGGCGGCGGACAGGTCCTCGGGCCGGACGACGGGCGTCGGCACGGTCACCTCGTTGTCCGGGACATCCGGAACGTCCGGGGCATCCGAAGCGGTCCGGGCGGCCGGGGCCGGCCGGGCGTCCTCGACCTTGCGGAACTGCACCGTCCGGCCGGTCTCCGCGGCCGCGGCGCTGGCCTGCGCGGCGAGCCGCCGCGCCTCCTCGGCCCGCAGCAGCGCCTCCTCGGCCTTGCGCTGCTTCTCCAGGCGCCGCTCCTCGGCCTCGGCGCGCAGCCGCGCCTCCTCCTCGGCCTGCCGCTGGCGGCGCTCCTCCTCCGCCTTGCGGGCCGCTTCCTCGGCGAGCAGCCTGACGCGCTCCTCCTCGGCCTTGCGGCGGGACTCCTCGGCGCGCTTGCGGGCCTCCTCGGCCTGCCGCTCGGCCTCGATGCGCTGCGCCTCCTCCAGCTCGCGGCGCTTGCGCTCCTCCTCCTCGGCCCGCAGCTTGGCGAGCTGTTCCTGCCGCTCGCGCTCGACGCGCTCCTCCTCGGCCTTGCGCGCGGCCTCTTCCTCGGCCTTGCGGCGGGCCTCCTCCTCGGCGGCCTTGCGGGCCTCCTCGCGGGCCTGGATCTCGGCCTCGGAGAGCGGGAGCAGCGTGTCGAGCCGGTGCCGGATGACGGTGGTGACCGACTCCGGCTCCTGTCCGGCGTCGACGACGAGGTAGCGGCCGGGATCACCGGCGGCCAGGGTGAGGAAACCGGAGCGCACGCGCGCGTGGAACTCCACCGGCTCCGACTCGAGCCGGTCGGGCGCCTCGGTGAACCGCTCGCGGGCGGCCTCCGGGTCGACGTCGAGCAGCACGGTCAGATGCGGTACGAGACCGCTGGTGGCCCACCGGTTGATCCGGGCGACCTCGACCGGCGACAGGTCGCGGCCCGCGCCCTGGTAGGCGACGGACGAGTCGATGTACCGGTCGGAGATGACGATGGCGCCGCGCTCCAGGGCGGGGCGGACGACGGTGTCGACGTGCTCGGCGCGGTCGGCGGCGTAGAGCAGCGCCTCCGCGCGGTGGGACAGGCCCGCCGAGGAGACGTCGAGCAGGATCGACCGGAGGCGCTTGCCGACCGGGGTGGCTCCCGGCTCGCGCGTGACGACGACCTCGTGGCCCTTCTCCCTGATCCACTCGGCGAGCGCGGCGGCCTGGGTGGACTTCCCGGCGCCGTCGCCGCCCTCCAGGGCGATGAAGAAGCCGGTGGTGGCGGGGGCCTGCGCCGGGTCGTGCCCGCCGAGCAGCGCGTCGCGCAGGTCGTGGCGGAGCGGTACGCCGCTGCGGTCGTCGGCCTTGGCGAGGACCAGCGCGGCGACGGGCAGCAGCAGCGCGCCGACCAGCATCAGCGTGAACGCGGCGCCGCCGTGCGCGAAGACGAACTTCCCGTTCTCCAGGCGGTGCGGCCCGATCAGCGCGGCGAGGAGGGGCGCGAGCAGGGCGCCGAGTGCGAGGGAGACCCGTACGACGGCCTGGAGGTGTTCGGTGGTCCGGGCCCTGCGGTACTCCTCGGCCTCCTGGTCGAGGAGGGTGTGCCCGGTGTTGGCGGCGATGCCCGCGGTGACCCCGGCGAGCGCCAGGATGAGGATCACGGTGGTGACGTCGGGCACGAGCCCGGCGGCGAGCAGTCCGATGCCGGTGAGCGCGATGGCGAGGGCCAGCAGGCGGCGCCGCGAGAGCGACGGCAGCACGGACGGCGCGGACCTGATCCCGACGACGGTGCCGCCGGTGAGGGCGAGCACGAGCAGCCCGAAGGTGACCGGGCCGCCGTCCAGGTCCTTGGCCTGGAGCACGGACACGGCGACGGCGGCCGAGACGGCCCCGGCGACGGCGGCGCAGGCCAGGACGAGCAGCGGGATGGCTCCCGTGCGTCCCTTGTCGGCGGTGCCCTCGCCCGTCTTCGGCCGGCGCAGGCCCTCCAGCGGGGACCGCGGGCGCGGGGTCTGCGTGTCGGGCAGTTCGAGGAAGAAGACGACGGACAGCGACGCGGCGAAGAGCCCCGCGGCCACGTACGACGAGAGCGCCGCCTGGTGCAGGTCGAACCAGTCGATGCCCGCGCCGATCAGGTTCTGCACGAGGGAGACGACCAGCAGGACCGCGGCCGCCAGCGGTACGCCGACGAACGTCGTCCGCAGCGAGAGCCGCCGCAGGGCGTCCATGTGGTCCGGCAGCGGCCGCACGGCCGCGCCCTCCAGCGGCGGCGCGGGCAGCAGCGCGGGCGCCGCGCTCTCCTTGGCGACGGTCCAGAACCGCTCGGCGACCCCGGCGACGAAGGCCGTCACGAGGATCAGCGCCAGGGCGTTGTCCGGCGTCCAGTCGATCCACAGCGGCGCGACGATCAGCAGCGCGGCCCGCAGTCCGTCGGCGCCGACCATGGTCCAGCGCCGGTCGAGCGGACCGCCGGGGGTGGTCAGCGAGGTCAGCGGCCCGAGCAGCACGGCGCCGAACAGCAGGGTGGACAGGACGCGCGCCCCGAACACCGCGGTGACGGCGAGGGCGACCCCGCGGTATCCACCGCCGAACGACCCTTCGGAAATGGCCGCCTGAAGCGTGAGCACCACGAGCACAAGCAGCCCGAGGACATCACCGACTCCACCGACGAGCTGCGCCGACCACAGTCGTTTCAACTGGGGTACGCGCAGGAGCGCGCGCACGGCGCGCTCTCGGGAGTCCGCTACCAGGGCGTCGTCTGGGGCCGTGTGGGGGGCCGTTGGCTGCTCGGCACGGGTCATTCGTCCAGCCTATCGGGACCGACCGACACTCCGTGGGCCCGGTCCGAACAAATGGACGCCCCCGGTACAACTCCCGGGGGCGTCCATGGGTCCACGTACAACGGCCTCGTCGGCAAACCGCGCCCTACCAGGCAAACCGGTCCGCTACGGCCGTGGCTCCTACTCGTCGGCCGCCTTGGCTGCCGTCGCCTTCTTGGCGGGCGCCTTCTTCGCCGCGGCCGTCGTCTTCTTCGCCGTGGTGGTCTTCTTGGCCGCCGTCTTCTTCGCCGTGGTCGTCTTCTTGGCGGCGGTCTTCTTCGCCGGCGCCTTCTTGACGGCCTTCTTCGCGGTCTTCTTGGCCGGCCCCTTGGCCCGCTTCTCCGCGAGCAGCTCGTAGCCGCGCTCGGGCGTGATGTCCTCCACGGAGTCGGCCGCCCGCAGCGTCGCGTTCGTCTCTCCGTCGGTGACGTACGCGCCGAAGCGGCCGTCCTTCACGACCACGGGCTTGCCGCTGACCGGGTCCTCGCCGAGCTCCTTCAGCGGCGGCTTGGCGGCCGCGCGCCCGCGCTGCTTGGGCTGGGAGTAGATCTCCAGCGCCTCTTCCAGCGTGATGGTGAAGAGCTGCTCCTCGGCCGTCAGCGAGCGCGAGTCGGTGCCCTTCTTCAGGTACGGGCCGTACCGGCCGTTCTGCGCGGTGATCTCGATGCCCTCGGCGTCGGCGCCCACGACGCGCGGCAGCGACATCAGCTTCAGGGCGTCGTCGAGGGTCACGGTGTCGAGCGACATCGACTTGAACAGCGACGCCGTCCGCGGCTTCACCGCGTTCTTGCCGGTCTTCGGGGTGCCCTCGGGGAGCACCTCGGTGACGTACGGGCCGTAGCGGCCGTCCTTGGCGATGATCTGGTGGCCCGACACCGGGTCGGCGCCCAGCTCGAAGTCGCCGCTCGGCTTGGCGAGCAGCTCCTCCGCGTACTCGACGGAGAGCTCGTCGGGCGCCATGTCGTCGGGGACGTCCGCGCGCTGGTGGTTCTCGGAGTCGCGCTCGCCGCGCTCGACGTACGGGCCGTAGCGCCCGACGCGCAGCACGATGTCGTTGCCGACGGGGAAGGACGAGACCTCGCGGGCATCGATCGCGCCCAGGTCGGTCACGAGCTCCTTCAGGCCGCCGAGGTGGTCCCCGTCGCCGTTGCCCGCGTCGGCCGCGCCGCCGGTGCCCGGGGTGCCGTCGCCCTCGCCGAAGTAGAAACGCTTCAGCCACGGCACGGACTGCGCCTCACCGCGCGCGATGCGGTCGAGGTCGTCCTCCATCTTGGCGGTGAAGTCGTAGTCGACGAGCCGGCCGAAGTGCTTCTCCAGCAGGTTGACGACGGCGAACGACAAGAAGGAGGGCACGAGGGCCGTCCCCTTCTTGAAGACGTAGCCGCGGTCGAGGATCGTGCCGATGATCGACGCGTACGTCGACGGGCGGCCGATCTCGCGCTCTTCCAGCTCCTTGACGAGCGAGGCCTCGGTGTAGCGGGCCGGGGGCTTCGTCGCGTGGCCGTCGACCGAGATCTCCTCGGCGGACAGCGCGTCGCCCTCGGTGACCTGCGGCAGGCGGCGCTCGCGGTCGTCCAGCTCCGCGTTCGGGTCGTCGGCGCCCTCCACGTAGGCCTTCAGGAAGCCGTGGAAGGTGATGGTCTTGCCGGACGCGCTGAACTCGGCGTCGCGGCCGTCGGCGGACGTACCGCCGATCTTGACCGTGACGCTGTTGCCGACCGCGTCCTTCATCTGGGAGGCGACGGTGCGCTTCCAGATCAGCTCGTAGAGACGGAACTGGTCGCCGGTCAGGCCGGTCTCGGCGGGCGTGCGGAAGCGGTCGCCGGAGGGACGGATCGCCTCGTGCGCCTCCTGCGCGTTCTTGACCTTGCCGGCGTACGTGCGCGGCTTGTCCGGCAGGTAGTCCGACCCGTACAACTGCGTGACCTGGGCACGGGCGGCCGAGACCGCCGTGTCCGACAGGGTCGTGGAGTCGGTACGCATATAAGTGATGAAGCCGTTCTCGTACAGCTTCTGGGCCACCTGCATGGTCGCCTTGGCACCGAAGCCCAGCTTGCGCGAGGCCTCCTGCTGCATCGTCGTCGTACGGAACGGGGCGTACGGCGAGCGGCGGTACGGCTTGGACTCGACCGAGCGGACCGCGAACGACGTGTTCTCCAGGGCGGCGGCCAGCGCGCGGGCATTGGCCTCGTCCAGGTGCAGCGTGTTCGCCGAGTTGCCGCCCTTGATCTGGCCCAGCGAGTCGAAGTCGCGGCCCTGCGCGATGCGCTTGCCGTCGACCGCGGACAGGCGGGCGACCAGGGAGGACGGGTCGGAGGGGTCACCGGCGCGGCCGGTCGAGAAGGTCCCGGTCAGGTCCCAGTACTCGGCGGAGCGGAAGGCGATGCGCTCGCGCTCCCGCTCGACGACGAGGCGGGTGGCCACCGACTGGACGCGGCCCGCCGACAGGCGCGGCATGACCTTCTTCCACAGGACCGGCGAGACCTCGTAGCCGTACAGGCGGTCGAGGATGCGGCGGGTCTCCTGGGCGTCGACCATGCGCTTGTTCAGCTCGCGCGGGTTGGCCACGGCGGAGCGGATCGCGTCCTTGGTGATCTCGTGGAAGACCATCCGGTGGACGGGAACCTTGGGCTTCAGGACCTCCAGGAGGTGCCACGCGATGGCTTCGCCCTCGCGGTCCTCATCGGTGGCGAGGAAGAGTTCGGTGGAGTCCTTCAGCAGGTCCTTGAGCTTCTTGACCTGGGACTTCTTGTCGGCGTTGACGACATAGATGGGCTCGAAGTCGTTCTCGACGTCGACGCCGAGGCGGCGGACCTCGCCGGTGTACTTCTCGGGGACCTCGGCCGCGCCGTTGGGGAGGTCGCGGATGTGCCCGACGCTCGCTTCGACGACGTACCCAGGGCCGAGATAGCCCTTGATCGTCTTCGCCTTGGCGGGCGACTCGACGATGACGAGTCGGCGGCCGCCCTGTGCGGTCTCGCTGGTCGGGGACAACTTCGCTCTTCTCTCCGGTCGGCGGTCGGGGCCGTTCTCTGGTCGCGGCTGGCGCCGCTGTGTGGCACTGCTGCGGAGTGTGACGGTACCTCCCGCCGGTGTGTCAAACGGGAAAAGCACGCAGCAGCCACTCGGAACGGTAACCCGACTCCTCGTGATCCTGCCCCCGGACCGGGGAGCGGAGCCACGCGCTCCGGGTATCCGCGCCCTCACTGTGTGTGTCACGTTCCTTGTCATGGGCGTCCCGGTCGAGCCCCGGGCGGACCCCGCCCGGACCCCGCCCGGGCCCCGGTGAAGGAGGTCCCGGCCGCCCTCACTGCCCGTCCCGGACCGCTCCTGACAAGATGGCGGATGGCTGGGGGAGCCCGCGGGAGCCTCCGGCGCGTCCCCACGCTTCCCGATCGCAGGAGCAGCCCCGATGTCCGACAGCAACCCCTACGGCCCGCCGCCGAAGGACCAGGGTCCCTACGGCCAGCAGCCCCCGCAGCCGCCGCAGGACCCGCCCGGCCAGGGACCGTACGGCTATCCGCAGCAGGGTTCTCCCCAGCCCGGCTACGGCTACCCCCAGGCGGGGTCCCAGCCGGGCCCCGGATACGGGTATCCGGGCGGTGCTCCCGGCGGCGCGCCCGGTGGCGGCTTCCCGCCCCCGCCGGGACCGGGCATGGGCATGCCGGGTCCCGGTACGGGCATGGGCTACGACCCGAACGCGCCCTACGGCTACGACCCGTACGGCCGGCCGTACTCCGACAAGTCCAAGATCGTCGCGGGCGTGCTGCAGCTGTTCGTGGGCTACCTCGGCATCGGCCGCTTCTACATGGGCCACGTCGGCCTGGGGCTCGCTCAGCTGTTCACCTGCGGCGGCCTCGGCATCTGGTCGACGATCGACGGCATCGTGCTGCTGTGCAGCAACAACACCACGGACTCGAACGGCCGTGTCCTGCGCGGCTGACGGCCCGAACCGGGCCAGGACACCGTGGCGGCATCCGGCGGCGGTCCCCGCGACGGTGCTCGCCGCGGGCGCCGCGGGCGCGGTCTATCTGTACGGCACCGATCCGCACGAGGCGGGCCACTGGCTGCCCCGCTGCCCGTTCAACTGGGCCACCGGTCTGCTGTGCCCGGCGTGCGGCGGGACCCGCATGGCGTACGACCTGATGCACGGTCAGTTCTCGGCGGCCTGGCACGACAACCGGCTGCTGCTCCTCGCCGCCCCCTTCGCCCTCGCGCTGCTGGGGCGCTGGGCCTGGGAGGGCCTGCGCGGGCTCCGCTGGCGGCCCCGGATCTCGGTACGCGGCCAGACGGCGATCCTGGTGACCGCGGTCGTCTGGACCATACTGCGCAACGTCTTCTGAGCTTCCCCCTCAGGTCGCGGACCCGCCACGCATCGCGTCCCGGGCCGGCGCCCCGACGTGCGGCAGGGCCCGCCCCGCTGATGCGGGGCGGGCCCTGTGTCGTTCCCTCGGTCGCGCGCCCGTGCCGGGTCGGCGACGTCACACCTGTGCGAAGCACCACACCGCGAGTCCCAGGGACACCACCCCGATGACGCCGGTGAGCACGGCGGCGGCCACCGGACGCGCCGCGTCCACCACCGGCTCGCGGTGCAGGGTGCGCGCCCCCGTCCAGGCCACGAGGCCCGCTCCGAACAGCGCGAACACCGTGCCCGCGAAGAGCGCGGGGGTACTCTCCATCGCCTTGCCTCCCGGATCACGGGTACCGGTCGCGGTACCCAGGCACGCGACGGTGACACGTACAGGCCAACCCGGGGTGAACTCCCGTACAGCGCGGGGCGAAGAGCGGTTAGCCGACCGGGTCGGCGGACGGGTCGGTCGGCGTGGCCGGCTCGAGGAAGCCCTGCTCGACCAGGGTGCGGATCTGCGCGGGGACCTGGTCCCGCAGCAACACCGACTCCTCGCCGACGAGTTGCGCGATGGCGTCCAGGATCGTCCCGGCGCTCAGCGACCCGTCGCACACCCCGGCGAATCCGGCGGCGACCGTGTCCACCTTCGTCGCCCGGCGCATCCCGCGGCCCTGCCGCAGCACGACGTGCTCCGGGTCCTCGGCGCCCGGCAGCCCGACCTGCTCCTGCACGACCTCGCCGGCCAGCACGAAGGACGACTGGAGCAGCGCCGCGTCGTCGTGCGTGCGCAGCCAGTCGACCCGCTCGAAGTGCGCCCGCACGGCGTCGCCGAGCGGCTGCTCGACGGGGTGCGGCCACTCCTCGACCACGATCGACGGCTCGTCATGGGTGGTACGGCGCAGGGAGATCCAGCCGAAACCGACGGCCTTCACCTTGCGCGCCTCGAACTCGTCCAGCCACGCGTCGTACCGGGCCGCGTACTCCGCCGGGTCGGTGCGGTGGTCACCGGCGTCGCGCAGCCACAGCTCGGCGTACTGCGTGATGTCCTGCACCTCGCGCTGCACGATCCAGGCGTCGCAGCCGCGCGGCACCCACGAGCGCAGCCGCTCGGTCCACTCCTCCCCCTCGACGTGCTGCCAGTTGGCCAGGAACTGGGCGTGTCCCCCCTCGTTCAGGCGCTCCCCCGCTCCCTGAACGACCGAGCGGCACAGATCGTCCCCGCTCATCCCGCCGTCGCGGTAGGTGAGCCGGGCGCCGGGCGAGATCACGAAGGGCGGGTTGGACACGATCAGGTCGTACCGGGCGTCGTCGGCCTCGCCGACGGGCTCGTACAGCGAGCCCTCGCGCAGGTCGGCCGCCGGGGCTCCGGAGAGCGCGAGGGTCAGCGCGGTGATGTGCAGGGCGCGGGAGTTGAGGTCCGTGGCGGTGACCCGAGTGGCGTGCCGGGTGGCGTGCAGCGCCTGGATGCCGGAGCCGGTGCCGATGTCGAGGGCGGAGCCGACAGGTGTGCGGACGGTGATCGCGGCGAGTGTCGTGGACGCGCCGCCGACGCCGAGGACGACGTCGGTGTCCGCCTGACCGCCCCGGCCGCCGATGCCGCCCGCGCCGCCGACGGCGCAGCCGAGGTCGGAGACGATGAACCAGTCCTCGCCGTCCGGGCCGCCGTACGGGCGTACGTCGACGGTCGCGGCCAGCTCGTCGCCGCCCGCCTCCCGCAGCCAGCCGCTCTCCAGACACGCGGTGACGTCGAGGACGGCGGCCAGCCGGTCGCGGGCGACGGGCTGCTGCAGCAGGAAGAGCCGGACGAGCGTCTCCAGGGGGCGGTCGCCCCGCGTGGCGCGCAGCGCGGGCACGGTCTCGCTGCGGGCGAGCGCGGCGTAGGCCGGTGCCCCGAGCAGGTCGAGCAGCCCGTCGGCGGTGAACTCGGCTTCGAGGAGGGCCGTACGCAGGGCGCGGGTGGCGTCCGGGCGGTCGGCTGCGGGCAGGGGGGCGGCAACGGGATAACTCACGTTGCCATTGTGACGCGTCTGCCGGGTCGCTGATCGTCATGCGGGTGCGGGTCTCGTCGTGGCTGGTCGTGCAGCCGAAAGACGACACCCCCGGCGCCGCGCACAAGGCGCAACCCCGGGGGCGATTGAGGCAGGGCCTGACTACGAGGCCGACGGCGTAGCGGATGCGCTCTTGCAGCTCTCCTGCTTCGCCATGGCCTTGCCGACGTCACCCTCCTCCAGGTTCTTGAGGGCGTCGCTACCGCTCTGGCTGAGCTTGTCGAGCTCGCCCGCGATGCCCTTGAGGCCCTCGGCGAACTTGGCCTGGTCGTCGGTGTCCAACTTGTCGACCTGGCCCTTCAGGTCCGCGTAGGACTTGGAGATCTTGTCCAGTTCCTGGACCGCGTCCTGCTGCTTGGTCTTGCCGTCGTCAACGGGCGGGGCTCCGGCCTTGTCGACCGCGTCACCGATCGCCTTGTAGGCGTCGGACATGTCCTGGAACGCCTGGGCGTCCGTCTTCTTCACGTCGGCCGGCGCGCTGTTGTCCGACGTCTGCTTCTGGATCGCCGCGTTCGCGGACTCGATCTTCTTCGCCTGCGGCTGGACCTTGTCGCAGACCTGCTTGGCCCAGGAGTCCAGCTTCTCGCTGCTGTCGTCGCTGCAGCCCGACAACGCCAGTACCAGTACCGCACCGCCGGACAGTGCGGCAGCTAGCTTCTTGTTCACCGGATTGGTCCCTTCCATGGCTTACGGCCCCGGAACTTACACGCCGAGCACACGACAAGCGCACCTCGGGCGTTCAATAAGACCGCTTTATTGACCTTTAGCAGCCATTTGCACCAAGGGAGAGAAGGCTCACGGGTTACGCGCCGCGAAGTTCTCCGCGGGTCCGAACACGCAGGTGGGCGGAGAGCGCGTCAAAACACGCTCCCCGCCCGCTTGTTGAGACCGGGTCAGATCTAGGTGCGCTGGGACACCGCCTCCGGGTCCGCCTGCTCGGGCACCCGCCCCGGCTTCCCGTCGCCGTCCGGGTCGTCGCCGACGACGATGCCGCGCCTCTTGGAGACGTAGACCGCGCCGATGATGACGCCGAGCGAGACGACGGCGATCGCGACCCGTACGGGCACGCTGGCGTCGTCGCCGTAGCTGAATTTGACGACCGCGGGCGCGATCAGCAGCGCGACGAGGTTCATCACCTTCAGAAGCGGGTTGATGGCCGGACCCGCGGTGTCCTTGAACGGGTCGCCGACCGTGTCGCCGATGACGGTGGCCTCGTGCGCCTCGCTGCCCTTGCCGCCGTGGTGGCCGTCCTCGACGAGCTTCTTGGCGTTGTCCCAGGCGCCACCGGAGTTGGCGAGGAACACGGCCATCAGCGTGCCGGTGCCGATGGCCCCGGCGAGATACGCGCCGAGCGCGCCCACGCCGAGCGTGAAGCCGATCGCGATCGGCGCCATGACGGCGAGCAGGCCGGGCGTGGCCAGCTCCCTGAGCGCGTCCTTCGTGCAGATGTCGACGACGCGCCCGTACTCCGGCTTCTCGGTGTGATCCATGATTCCGGGGTGCTCGCGGAACTGCCGCCGCACCTCGTAGACCACCGAACCCGCCGACCGCGATACGGCGTTGATGGCGAGCCCGGAGAAGAGGAACACCACCGCGGCTCCGGCGATGAGCCCCACCAGGTTGTTGGGCTGCGAGATGTCCATGACGAGGTTCATCGGCCCGCCCTCGCCGACCTTCTCGCCGACGTCGCTCGCGGCCGTGAGGATCGCGTCGCGGTACGAGCCGAAGAGCGCGGCCGCCGCGAGGACGGCCGTGGCGATGGCGATGCCCTTGGTGATGGCCTTCGTGGTGTTGCCGACGGCGTCGAGGTCGGTGAGCACCTGAGCACCCGCGCCCTGGACGTCGCCGGACATCTCGGCGATGCCCTGGGCGTTGTCGGAGACGGGCCCGAAGGTGTCCATGGCGACGATCACGCCGACGGTGGTCAGCAGCCCGGTGCCGGCCAGCGCGACCGCGAACAGCGCGAGCATGATCGACGTACCGCCGAGCAGGAACGCGCCGTAGACGCCGAGTCCGATCAACACCGCGGTGTACACGGCCGATTCGAGCCCCACCGAGATGCCCGCGAGGACCACGGTCGCCGGGCCCGTCAGGGACGTCTTGCCGATGTCCCTGACGGGGCGCCGGGTGGTCTCGGTGAAGTAGCCGGTGAGCTGCTGGATGAGGGCCGCGAGCACGATGCCGATGGCGACGGCGACGACCGCGAGGATCCGCGGGTCGCCGTCCTTGGCCCGGATGGCGGCGTCGGTGACCCCGTCCAGGTCGGCGTACCTGCCCGGCAGGTACAGGAAGACGGCCGCGGTCACCAGGGCGAGCGAGATCACCGCGGAGATGAAGAATCCGCGGTTGATGGCGCTCATCCCCGAGCGGTCGGTCCGGCGTGGCGCGACGGCGAAGATGCCGATCATCGCCGTGAGGACCCCGATCGCGGGCACGATCAGCGGGAACGCGAGCCCCGAGTCGCCGAACGCCGCCTTGCCGAGGATCAGCGCGGCGACCAGCGTGACGGCGTACGACTCGAAGAGGTCGGCGGCCATTCCGGCGCAGTCGCCGACGTTGTCGCCCACGTTGTCGGCGATGGTCGCGGCATTGCGCGGATCGTCCTCCGGGATGCCCTGCTCGACCTTGCCGACCAGGTCGGCGCCGACGTCGGCGGCCTTGGTGAAGATGCCGCCGCCGACCCTCATGAACATGGCGATCAGCGCGGCACCGAGCCCGAATCCCTCCAGCACCTTGGGCGCGTCGGCGGCGTAGACGAGGACGACGCAGGAGGCGCCGAGCAGTCCGAGCCCGACCGTGAACATGCCGACGACGCCGCCCGTACGGAAAGCGATCTTCATGGCGTTGTGCGAGACGGTGGTGAGATCTTTTTCGGGTTCGCCTTCCGCGGGTGTCGCCTCTCGGGCCGCGGCCGCCACGCGCACATTACTGCGCACCGCAAGCCACATTCCGATATAGCCGGTGATCGCCGAGAAGACCGCGCCGATCAAGAAGAAGATCGAGCGCCCGACGCGCTGATTCCAGTCGTCGGCCGGCAGCAGCAGAAGCAGGAAGAACACCACGACGGCGAATACGCCGAGGGTACGCAGCTGTCGCCCCAGATAGGCTTTCGCGCCTTCCTGCACCGCGGCCGCGATCTCTTTCATGGATGGGGTGCCCTCGCCGGCCGCGAGCACCTGACGCACCAGGACCCCTGCGACGGCGAGCGCCGCGAGCGCGACGAGCGCGATGACGATCACGATCAGTCGGTTGTCGTCCGTCAGAACTGCGGCTGCGAGGCTTGCGAACTGAGAAGGCTCCGCCATTCGTCCTCCTTGACGCTTGGGCTGAGCTCAAGATGTGGACGGATTGTAGGGAGCGGAACCTGATCTCAACAGGGCGCCGTAAACGGAATTGTTCTCCACCAGAAGAGTGATCGATAAACC
The DNA here is from genome assembly GCF_040645755.1 of Streptomyces sp. NPDC046716. NCBI lineage: Bacteria > Bacillati > Actinomycetota > Actinomycetes > Kitasatosporales > Streptomycetaceae > Streptomyces > Streptomyces sp. NPDC046716. The sequence continues at coordinate 45,618 of NZ_JBEYYU010000047.1, read as the reverse complement.
CCGCTAATTCACCGAGGGCATTAGCGAAGATCCAGAAAAGAAGAAAGCCCCTGATCACCCTGACGGTGAACAGAGGCTTGAGAAAAAGCGCACAAGCGGAGAGCTACGGCAGCAGGGTCGTGGGCAGTGTCGGCCAGCTCATCCGGATCTGGCCGCCGTCCGCGTCCGCGGTGACCTCGACGTCGTCGACGAGGCCGCTGATGACGGCGAGACCCATCTCGTCCTCGCCCTCCGCGTCCGGCTCACCGGCCGTGCCGGGGACTCCGGGCGCCGCGGCGGTCGCGTGCGGCGCCTCGTCCCCGACCTCGATGGAGAACTGCTTCTCCTCCTCGATCAGCGCCACCCGCACCGGCGCCGTGATGCCGCCCGCCTGATGCAGGCCGACGGCGCGGGAGCAGGCCTCGCCCACGGCGAGCCTGACCTCGTCGAGCACGGCCTCGTCCACGCCCGCCCTGCGCGCCATCGCGGCCGCCACCAGGCGGGCCGTGCGGACGTGCTCGGGCAGAGGGCTGAAGCGGAGTTCGACGGTGGCCATGCATCCCCCTCGGACGTACGGGCGTGCTCTCGGGGACCGGGCACGGTTCTTGGCCGCCCGATCCCCGTCTCTCTATCGATCTTCCCGCGATGAGCCGGCCCAGTCACCCGGCCGATGGCCGGGCCGCCGGGCCGGTCGCCGGCTCAGTCGGTCGCCGCGACGGCTTCCTCGACCGAGGTGTGGATCGGGAACACCTTGGTCAGACCGGTGATCCGGAAGATCTTGAGAATGCGCTCCTGGTTGCAGACCAGGCGCAGCGAGCCCTCGTGGGCACGCACACGCTTGAGGCCGCCGACCAGCACGCCGAGCCCGGTGGAGTCGAGGAAGTCCACGCCCTCCATGTCGACGACAAGGTGGAAACTGCCGTCATTCACCAGCTCGACCAGCTGCTCGCGCAGCTTGGGCGCGGTATACACATCGATTTCTCCACCGACCTCGACGACCGTACGATCGCCGACGGTACGGGTCGACAGGGACAGGTCCACGGATCCTCCAGCACCTTGCTATCGAGCGGTCGCCCCTCGGGGACACCTCGGCTTGATCCCCCGGGACGGTTCGCCAGCCGCGAAGGCATTCAATCACTTACCAGCAGGCATGCACGACGCCTTGAGAGCATTGTCCGTCACGCCAGTGACAGACTCGGAGCCGATGGCCAAGAATCACCGATCCGAACGACCCTCGGTCAACGACGCCTCCCGCCCTGCTCCCGGGGCGATTCTGGACAGGCTCACCACGGGTCAGAGCAGGGCTGCGCGCATCACCCATACGGAGCACTTGCCCCCTCGTCCGGGACGTCATGCCGTCTGGCCGGACCGGATCCGTGCCGAGGTCCTCGCGACCGTCCAGGAAGCCGGAATCGCGCACCCCTGGGCCCACCAGGCTCTGGCCGCGGAGCACGCGCTCGACGGTGATTCGGTGGTCGTGTCCACCGGCACGGCCTCCGGGAAGTCCCTGGCGTACCTCGTCCCGGCCCTCTCGGCGCTCCTGGACGGCTCCGAGGCGCCGAACGGCCGCGGGGCGACCACCCTCTACCTCGCCCCGACCAAGGCGCTCGCAGCGGACCAGTGCCGATCGGTGAAGGAACTTTCACAACCGCTGGGTACGGCGATCCGGCCGGCGGTGTACGACGGCGACACCCCGTTCGAGGAACGGGAGTGGGTGCGCCAGTACGCCAACTACGTCCTCACCAACCCCGACATGCTGCACCGCGGCATATTGCCCTCGCACCCACGCTGGTCCTCCTTCCTCAAGGCCCTCAAGTACGTCGTCATCGACGAGTGCCACACCTACCGCGGTGTCTTCGGCAGCCACGTCGCCCAGATCCTGCGCCGTCTGCGGCGCCTGTGCGCCCGCTACGGCTCCTCCCCCGTCTTCCTCCTCGCCTCGGCCACGGCGGCCGAACCGGCCGTCGCCGCGCAACGCCTCACGGGCCTGCCGGTCGTCGAGGTCGCCGACGACGCCTCGCCGCGCGGCGAGCTCGTCTTCGCCCTCTGGGAGCCGCCGCTCACCGAGATGCAGGGCGAGAAGGGCGCCCCGGTGCGCCGCACGGCGACCGCAGAGACGGCCGACCTGCTCACCGACCTCACCGTGCAGGGCATCCGCTCGGTCGCCTTCGTACGGTCCCGGCGCGGCGCCGAGCTGATCGCGGTGATCGCCCAGGAACGTCTGGCCGAGATCGATCGCTCGCTGCCGCGCCGGGTGGCCGCCTACCGCGGCGGCTACCTCGCCGAGGAGCGCCGCGCCCTCGAAGCCGCCCTGCACTCCGGTGAGCTCCTCGGTCTCGCCGCCACCACCGCCCTCGAACTCGGCATCGACGTCTCCGGCCTCGACGCCGTGGTGATCGCCGGCTATCCGGGCACCCGGGCCTCCCTGTGGCAGCAGGCGGGCCGGGCGGGCCGCTCGGGCCAGGGGGCGCTCGCGGTCCTGGTCGCCCGCGACGATCCCCTGGACACCTACCTGGTCCACCACCCGGAGGCCCTCTTCGAGCAGCCGGTGGAGTCGACGGTCCTCGACCCCGACAACCCGTACGTCCTGGCCCCGCACCTGTGCGCGGCCGCCTCCGAGCTCCCGCTCACGGAACCGGACTTCGACCTCTTCGGCCCGGCGTCCGGCGACCTCCTCCCGCAACTGGAGGCGGCGAAACTGCTGCGCCGCCGCTCCGGCACCAAGGCCTGGCACTGGACGCGCCGCGAGTCCGCCGCCGACCTGGCCGACATCCGCGGCGAGGGCGGCGACCCGGTCCAGATCGTCGAGGCGAGCACCGGCCGGCTCCTCGGCACGGTCGACGCCGGCTCGGCCCACACCACCGTCCACGACGGCGCGGTCCACCTCCACCAGGGCCGCACCTACGTCGTCAAGCACCTGGACCTCGACGACAACGTCGCCCTGGTCGAACCGGCGAACCCCACGTACTCCACGACGGCCCGCGACACCACGGCCATCTCCATCCTGGAGACGGACGTCGAAGTCCCCTGGGGCGACGGCTCGCTGTGCTACGGATCGGTGGAAGTGACCAACCAGGTCGTCGGCTACCTCCGCCGCCGCCTCATCACGGGCGAGGTCCTCGGCGAGACCAAACTCGACCTCCCTCCTCGTACGCTGCGCACCCGCGCGGTGTGGTGGACGGTCACCGAGGACCAGCTGGACGCCGCCCGGGTGAACCCCGAGATCCTCGGCGGCGCCCTGCACGCCGCCGAACACGCCTCCATCGGCATGCTCCCCCTCTTCGCCACCTGCGACCGCTGGGACATCGGCGGCGTCTCGATCCCGCTGCACCCCGACACGCTGCTGCCGACGGTCTTCGTCTACGACGGCCACCCCGGCGGGGCGGGCTTCGCCGAGCGCGCCTTCCACACCGCCAAGGAGTGGCTGACCGCCACCCGCGAGGCCATCGCGTCCTGCGAGTGCGAGGCCGGCTGCCCGTCCTGCATCCAGTCCCCCAAGTGCGGCAACGGCAACGATCCGCTGCACAAGCGGGGAGCGGTCCGGCTCCTCTCGACCTTGCTCGAGCAGGCGCCGTAGAGAGCCACGGACTCATCGAGGCAGGGGCACGGGCCGGGTGCCGGTGGCAGCACCGGTGAAGGTGGCAGTGCCGGTGCTGGTTCCGGTTCCGGTTCCGGTTCCGGTGGCAGGGTCGGAGCCGGTGGCAGCGCCTGTGCCGGTGCCGGTGGCAGCGCCGGTGGCAGTCGCGGCCTCAGTCTCGGGTTCCAGCCCGGCCACAGGCCCGGTCCCGGAAGCCGCCGGTACCGCCCCGGCAGGCCCCGCCCGTGCCCGCACCTCGGTCGCCAGTACTCCGCTGCCCGCCCCCGCCGTCACCTCGGCCACCTCCCCGCGCACGGCGCACCGCACGACTCTCGCCCCCTGTGCCCGGGCCACCCGCTCGGCCACCGCGCAGGCCTGCGCGGTGCCTTTCGTCCACTGGCCGGCCGCTGCCAGTGCGGCCAGATCGGCCGCACCGCCCGCCCGGTGCCGGAGCTGCACCGCCTGTCCGAGGGCGAGAACGCCCGCGAAGACGGCGCCCACCGCGGCCAGCGCCATGACAGCCCAGACCGTCGCGGACCCCCGGTCGCCTCTCAGCCCCACCCGCCGTCCTTCACCGCCCCGTCCCTTCACGTCGCCCCCCGCCCCTCCCCCGGAGCCGTCTCCGGGGCAGTCGTCTCCTCGGCCGCCGCGACGGCCTCCGCGCTCAACTCCACGCCGAGCGGGCCCGGCCCGGCCGCTCGCGCCAGCACCGTCACCCGGACCAGCTCGCCCTCCCGTCTCACCTCGACCCGTGCGCCCCGCGGGGCGGCGTCCCGGGCGGCGGCCACGGCGGCGCTCTCCGGCTCCTGCCGGGCCACCGCCCTGGCCCCGGTGCGCGCGGCGTCCACGCACCGGATCTGCCCGGCCGCCGCAACCACCGCCCAGACCAGCGCCATCGTGAACGCCACGAGCACGGGCAGCACCACCGCCGCCTCCGCCGTCACGAACCCCCGGTCCCGATCCCGGTCGCGGCACCGGCCCCGGCCTCGGCCCCGGTCGCGGTCGCGGTCGCGGTCCGGTTCAGAACGAGCCATGGAGCGCCTTGGCCACCACGGACTGCAGCGTCGACTGGACCACGTCGCTCGTCACCACCTGGTACAGCACCCCGGCGAACCCGACGGCCGCGATCAGCCCCACCGCGTACTCCGACGTGACCATCCCGGCGTCCCCTCGCGTCGCCGACCGCACCTGACGCACCCAGGCCAGCAGAGCTCCCCGCAGCCGTCGGCACGCCCTCGTCGCCTTCGTCCCACGTGTTCCGTTCATCTCAACCCCCGTACGAATGTGTGAACTTCGGAGATCCGGCAGCCCGGATCCCGCCTTGCACCTCACCGGCCGCCCAATATCCCGCCGCCGAGACCGATCACCACGGGCAGCACCCCGATCACGAGGAAGGCGGGCAGAAAGCACAGCCCCACCGGAGCGGTGACGGCGACCGCCGCCCGACGCGCCACCGCCGTCGCTCTGCGCCCGCGCTCGGCTCTGCACTCGGCGGCGATCCGGGCGACCGGTGCCGCCGCCGGCGCCCCCGACTCACCGGCCCGCTCCAACAGCCGGACCAGCGCACCGGCGCCGGGCAAAACCGCCAACTCCCGCCACGCCACACCCGGTTCACCACCGAGCCGCACCTGCGCCGCACCCCGCGCGAGCCCTCTCCCGACGGGCCCGCCCAACGACTCCCCGACGACCCGCGCCGCCTCCACCGGACCCGCCCCGGCCGCGATGCAGGCGGCCAGCAGATCGGCCGCCAGCGGCAGTTGACGCAGCGCCTCGGCGCCGTCGGCCGCCCCGGACGGCACCGCCCGGCTCCGCCGCCACCGCCACACCGCACCGCCCGCGAAGGCCCCGACGAGCAGCCCCGCCGCCCCGCCGACCACCACGTACCCGGCACTCACGGCCCCGGCCACCGGGGCCCACCGGCGCACCACACCCGGCATCCGAAAGGCCCGCCGCGCCGCGTCCGCCGCGGCAATGTCCAGCACCAGCCGTACCCGCCGCCGAAGCTCCCGCTCCCGCCACCGCATCTCGGCCGTCCGCCCCAGCCACATCACCACCAGCGCGGCACACAGCACTGCCCCCAGCCTGTGGACAACTTCCATGCCTCTCACCGCTCCCGTCCATCGAGTTCCATGCGTTTCACCGCACTCGTCCATCGCACTCGTCCATCGAGCCCGATCAGATCGCCCAGCCCGATCAGGTCATCCGGCCCGATCAGGTCGTCCGGCCCAATCGGCCGGCCCGGGCCCCGTTCGGCCCGTTCGGCCCGTCGAGCCCGCCCAGACCGATCTCCCCCTTCCGGTCACCCCGGCCGACCGCCCAACCCGTCCAGCCCGACGACCCCGTCCAGCCCCTCCATCCCACTCAGTCCGACCACCCCACCCGGCCCCTCCACCCCATCCAGCCCGACCACAACACCCCCGCCCCCTCACACCGCAGCCCCCCGCACGATCCGCATCGCCCACCACAGCCCCGCCCCCTCCAACACCCCGCCCACCACCAGGCACCCCACACCGGCCCCGGTGTGCAGCAGCACGTGCAACGGCCGTGCCCCGAGCGCCGATCCGAGCAGCAGCCCGAGCACCGGCAGCCCGGCGAGCATCACCGCCGTGGACCACGGGCCCGCCAACTGGGCCCGCAGATCAGCCCGTTGATCCCGCTCCGCCCGCAGCGCATCGGCCAGCCGCTCCAGTCCGGCCGCGAGCCCCGCGCCCCGGTCCACCGCCACGTGCCAGCACACCGCGAGCCCGTGCAGCCCCTCGGCGCCCGGCTCACCGGCCGCCACCCGCAGCGCGCCGGGTACGTCCCCGCCGAACCGGGCCGCGGCCGCCACCGCCGCGCTCCCCGCCCCCGACAGCGCGCCCGGCTCCCGGACGGCGACGGTCAGCGCCGCGCCCGGCTGCCGCCCCGCCCGGACCTCTCCGGCCAGCACCTCGCACAGCCGGATCACCGCGTCCCCGCGCCGCTCCCGGACCCGCAGCGCCGCTCTCCCCCGCCGCGCCCGAGCCGCCGCGGGCACCGCAGCGACGCCCAGGACCAGCGGCAGCGGCGACACCCCCACGACGGCGACGACCGCGCCGATCACCGCGCACCCCCACTCGGGCCGACCGCGCAGCGAGCGCCACCACCGCTCACCCGTACTCCGCCAGGCCGGCACCGCCCCGACGCCCGCCGCCTCTCCGAACACCGCCCGCACCCGCCGCGCTTCGGCGTCCCGCACTCTCACGACCGCCACCACGGCCGCCACCCCGATCAGTCCCACCGCCACGACACCGGACATCTCCACGCCCGCTCCCACCCGTCACGTCACTCAGCTCTCGCCTGTCGTCCCGCACCCGCACCCTCCTCAGCGGCACCGCGCGCCCCTCACTCCAGCCGCACCCCCAACAAGCCGCCCAGCCGCTCCCACCCCTCACCCGGTGCGAAGCCCCGCTCGCGCCACTCCAGCGCCGGCACGGCCCGCACCCACCCCTGCGCGTCCCGCTCCAGCACCCGCACCTGCGCCACCCTGCGCCGACCGCCCCGGTCCCGGACGAGATGCAGCACCACCGACACCGCGGCCGCCAGCTGGCTGTGCAGCGCCGCCCGATCGAGCCCCGCCGCCGTCCCCAGCGCCTCGAGACGGACCGGCACATCGCCCGCCGCGTTCGCGTGCAGGGTGCCGCAGCCGCCCTCGTGTCCGGTGTTGAGCGCGGCCAGCAGCGAGACGACCTCGGCGCCGCGCACCTCGCCGACGACGAGCCGGTCCGGCCGCATTCGCAGCGCCTGCCGCACCAGGTCGTCGAGGCCGACGGCGCCCGCGCCCTCCTGATTGGCGGGCCGCGCCTCCAGGCGCACCACGTGCGGGTGGTCGGGGCTCAGCTCGGCGGAGTCCTCTGCCAGGACGATGCGCTCGTCCGCACCGACCAGACCGAGGAGCGCGCTGAGCAGGGTCGTCTTGCCGCTGCCCGTACCGCCGCTGATCAGGAACGACAGGCGGGCGTCGAGCAGCGCCCGCAGCACCCGGTCGCCGCCCGGCGGCACCGTCCCCGCCGTCACCAGCTCCTTCAGGGTGAACGCCCGGGGACGTACGACCCGCAGCGACAGGCACGTGCACCCCACCGCGACCGGCGGCAGGACCGCGTGCAGCCGGGTCCCGTCGGGCAGCCGCGCGTCCACCCAGGGCCGGGCGTCGTCGAGGCGGCGTCCCACCACGGCGGCCAGCCGCTGTGCCAGTCGCCGGACTGCGGCGGCGCTCTCGAAGGCCACGTCGGCCCGCTCCAGGCCGCCGCCCCGGTCGACCCAGACCCGGTCGGGCGCCGAGACCAGCACGTCCGTCACCGAGGGGTCGGCGAGCAGCGGCTCCAGGGGGCCCGCGCCCACCAGCTCGGACCTCAGCCGGCCCGCGACGCCCAGCACTTCGGCGTCGCCGAGGACCCGGCCCTGGGCCCTGAGCGCCTCGGCCACACGCGCGGGCGTCGCCTCCGATCCGGTCTCCGCGAGCCACTGCCTGACCCCGTCGAGCATCCGTGCCCCGACCACCGAGCTCATCGCGCCTCCCCCTGCTCCACGGCGACCGGCACCCGCTCCCAGAACGCGGTGCCGAACCGCCGCAACGGCCCGCCGGACGCCGCCTGGGGCGTCCGGCCCGCCAGGACGCCCGCGTCCAGCGGGAGCTCTCCGGCCAGGGGCAGTCCGAGCAGCCGGGCCACCTCGTCCGGATCCAGCACCCCGGAGCGCCGCGCCCCGCGCACGGGCGCCGTGACCACCCGCAGATCCCGCACCACCATGCCGACGGTGTCGGCCACCCGCCGGGCGGCGGCGACGGCCCGCAGCTCCGGCGGCACCACGAGCAGCGCCAGATCGAGCTGGGCCAGCGCCTCCACCGTGCTCGCGTCGACCCGGCGGGGCAGGTCCACCACGACGGCCCCGCCCCTGCGGCGCCCCGCCGCGAGCACCACACGCATCGCCTCGGGCGGCAGGTCCGTGGCCTCGCCGCGGTCCCAGCTGAGCACCCGCAGGCCGTGCAGGCACGGCAGGGCCTCCTCCAGCGCGGTGGCGCCGACCCGGCCGCGGGAGTGGACGAACGCCGGCCAGCGGAGTCCGTCCGCCGCCTCTGCGCCGAGCAGGACGTCGAGGCCGCCGCCGATCGGGTCGGCGTCGACCAGCAGGGTGCGCCGCCCCACGGCCGCGGACGCCGCCGCCAGGCCGCAGGCCAGCGTCGAGGCACCGGCCCCGCCCCGGCCACCCAGGACGCCGACCGTCAGCGCGGGCCGGCCCACGCCCTCCGCGACATCGGCGATCCGGTCCATCAGCCAGGGCTCGGCGTCCGGCAGCATCAGCACCTGCTCGGCGCCGATCTCCATGGCCCGCCGCCACACCCCGGGGTCGTCCTGGTCCCGCTCGACGAGCATCACCCCGTCCCGCCGGGCCGCGCCGCGCAACCGCCCCGCCGCATCGCCCCCGACCAGCACCAGGGGCGCCGCCTCCCACCTGCCTCTGCCCTCCGGTGCCCCGTGCCCGACCTCGGGCCGCACCCCCGCCGCCGCGCACAGCCGCAGCAGGTCGTCGAGGAGCTCCACGTCCTCCGTCACGATCAGCGGCACCCGCCGCACGCCCCGCGGGTCCACCGCGCTGACCTCCACCACGATCCGATCCCCCTGTCTCCACGCCCTCGCCCGCCCCGTGGGCGAGCCGGTCCGCCGCGAAGTCACCGGCGCCGGAGCGCCGAATACCGGTCGCCGGCACGGCTCGTCATAACGAACCGGCCAGGAACTGCGACCCGGACTTCGCCTGCGGAATCACCGTGCAGCGATCCCGGAAATCATGTGGATCTTGGTCAAAAACTGTGGACTCGAGAAGGGTTGTGAATATCCCTCTCACCCATACCGGTGACATCCCGGAGCCGACACGGGAACGGCCGGGAACCCCGTCGGGATCCGTCTCGGGAACCACCCCGGAACCCCTTCCGGGGCCGTCCGGGAACCTCCTCGATCCCCTCCGCAGCGCAGCCTGTTCGTCACACTCGGTGACCGTCACGCCACGGGTCGACCCTGCGCGGCGAGGCCGGGAATCATGAGGATCGGGCAAGAAAAAAGGACCCGAAAACGGGTCCGGACATGCGACGACCCCCGCCGGGGGGGAGAGCGGGGGTCGTCCCCACGGTCCGACTCGGGGGGGGGAGGAGCCAGACCGGGTTAGCACGGTCGCGAACGATCCGTGACTTCCATGGTGTACCCGAGAGCCTTCTCAGGCAAACCCACGCGCCCCAGCTTACGCCGAATGGTGGGCGCCTATGCTCGGGCTTGTGGAAAACCACTCCTTGCATCACTCCATGCCCCGCACAGCGGCGTTCTTTGACCTGGACAAGACCGTCATCGCCAAGTCGAGCACGCTCACGTTCAGCAAATCGTTCTACCAAGGCGGACTGATCAACCGCAGGGCCGTGCTGCGCACGGCCTACGCGCAGTTCGTCTTCCTGGCCGGGGGCGCCGATCACGACCAGATGGAGCGGATGCGCCAGTACCTGTCGGCGCTGTGCCGCGGCTGGAACGTGCGGCAGGTGCGGGAGATCGTGGCCGAGACGCTGCACGACCTGATCGACCCGATCATCTACGACGAGGCGGCGTCCCTCATCGAGGAGCACCACACCGCCGGCCGGGACGTGGTCATCGTCTCCACCTCGGGCGCCGAGGTGGTCGAGCCGATCGGGGAACTGCTGGGAGCGGACCGAGTGGTGGCCACGCGCATGGTCGTCGGCGACGACGGCTGCTTCACCGGCGAGGTGGAGTACTACGCGTACGGGCCCACCAAGGCGGAGGCCGTGAAGGAACTCGCCGCGTCCGAGGGGTACGACCTCGCGCGCTGCTACGCGTACAGCGACTCGGCGACCGATGTGCCGATGCTGAGTTCCGTCGGGCACCCGTACGCGGTCAACCCGGACCGGGCGCTGCGCCGTGAGGCACTCGCGCGCGAGTGGCCGATTCTCGACTTCCACAAGCCGGTCCGGCTCAAGAAGCGGCTGCCGCATCTCTCCACGCCGTCCCGTCCGGCGCTGGTCGCCGCGGCGGCACTCGGCGCGGCCGCCGCGACGGCGGGACTGGTCTGGTACGCCAGTCGGCGCCGGGCGCTCCCGAGCACATAGAGAACAGCGCCCGATTCGCCCCTGTTTGAACCTAAAAGTAAAGAAGTGCCGCCAGGGGTTTCGCATCCTTCGGGCGAGGAGTACAAAGGAGTCAACGGCCCGCGAGACCAGGGATATCCGAGAGGATCACCTACACACGCAGACAGGCCCCACGGACCGCGCATGAACACCAGGCACCCACGCGACGTCGACCCGTCGATTACGGGCCAGCCGCACCAGGCGACGGGCAAAGTACCCGACCTGATGGGCAACACATATCGAGGACGCTTGGTAACCAGGTGGCCATGCCAGCGGCGGTACGAGGACTCGTACCGCCGCAACCCTGTTCAGGCAGCGCCGCGCTGCAGCGCCTCGCACACCGCGGTCGACTCCCGGACCCCCAGCTCGACGGCCTTGCCGCAGTGCGTGATCCAGGCGGCCATCCCGTCGGGCGTACCGGAGACATAGCCCTCCAGCGCAGCCGCGTACGCCGCACGCCCCAACTCCGCGTGGCCCACCTCGGCGGGGCAGATCGACTTCGGGTCGAGGCCGCTGCCCACCAGGACGATGCGTTCCGCCGCGCGCGCGACCAGGCCGTTGTGCGAGCCGAAGGGGCGCAGCGCGAGCAGCTCGCCGTGCACGACGGCGGCGCTCACCAGGGCCGGTGCCGCACTCCCCGCGATGATCAGCTGAGCGAGCCCTTCGAGGCGGCCCGCCACCTCGTCGGCGTCCGGCACCGGCAGCTCGACGAGCGGCTCGTGCACCGGCTCGCCGGGCGTGCGCGGCCGCCCCACCGTGTCGTCCTGGTCGGCGGCGGCGACCAGGTGCAGGCGCGCGAGCACCCGCAGCGGCGACTGCCGCCAGATGGACAGGAGTTGACCCGCCTCGGCGGTGAGCCGCAGGGCCGCGCCCACCAGGGGCGCCTCCGGGTCGCCGTCGGCGCCGCTGAAGTCGGTACGCCGGCGGACCTCTTCGAGGTTCCAGTCGGCGCCGGACAGCGCCGCGCTGCCGCGTGCGCCGCGCAGCGCGGCCTCGGAGGTGACCTCGGTGCTGCGGCGCCGCATGACCCGGTGCCCGTAGACCCGGTCCACGGCTTTGCGCACGGAGTCCACGGAGTCGGCCACGCCCGGCAGGGTCGCGAGCGCGGCGAGGGGGTCGGCTGTCGTACTCATGAGTACGACCCTACGGTCCCGGGGCCCACGCCCCACGAAGGAGTGGTCTTCTTCACGCGCGAGCACCACGAAGGGTGACGATCGCACTACCCTTGGTGAACATGAAGATCGCTTTCGTCGGGAAGGGCGGCAGCGGCAAGACCACGCTGTCCTCGCTCTTCATCCGCCACCTCGCCAGCACCGGATCGCCGGTCATCGCCGTCGACGCCGACATCAACCAGCACCTGGGCCCGGCCCTCGGTCTCGACGACGACGTCGCCGCCGAGCTGCCCGCGCTCGGCGCCCGGCTGCCGTTCATCAAGGACTACCTGCGCGGATCGAACCCGCGCATCGCCTCCGCCGACACCATGATCAAGACGACGCCGCCCGGCGAGGGCTCGCGGCTGCTGCGGGTGCGGGAGAACAACCCGGTGTACGACGCCTGCGCCCGGGAGGTGGAACTCGACGGTGACGCCGTGCGTTTGATGGTCACCGGGCCGTTCACCGAAGCCGACCTCGGTGTCGCCTGCTACCACTCCAAGACCGGAGCGGTGGAGCTGTGCCTGAATCATCTGGTCGACGGCCGCGGTGAGTACGTGGTGGTCGACATGACCGCGGGCTCGGACTCCTTCGCCTCGGGCATGTTCACCCGCTTCGACATGACGTTCCTCGTCGCCGAGCCGACCCGCAAGGGAGTCTCCGTCTACCGCCAGTACAAGGAGTACGCCCGGGACTTCGGCATCTCCCTGAAGGTCGTGGGGAACAAGGTGCAGGGCCAGGACGACGTCGACTTCCTCCGCGCCGAGGTCGGGGACGACCTGCTCGTCACCGTCGGCCACTCGGACTGGGTCCGCGCCATGGAGAAGGGCCGCCCGCCGCGCTTCGAGCTCCTGGAGGAGCCCAACAGGACCGCCCTGCGGGCCCTTCAGGCCGCGGCGGACGCGACGTACGAGTCTCGCGACTGGGAGCGCTACACGCGCCAGATGATCCACTTCCACGTGAAGAACGCCCAGAACTGGGGCAACGAGAAGACCGGGGCCGACCTGGCTTCTCAGGTCGACCCCGGGTTCGTCCTCCGGGAGAGCGTCGCCGCTGTCGCGTGACCCGCGGCCCGACCGTCGGACGGAGTCCGGCGCAGCCGCCCGAAGCCCGCGCAGCGGCGCGAGGGGGGCAGAAAGAAACCGCCGGGGCCGACCTGGCTTCTCAGGTCGACCCCGGGTTCACGCTTCAGGAGAGCGTCGTCGCGACTGCCTGACCGCGGCTACGACGTGGCGGCCGGTGCGCCCGGCACCCCCTTGGGGGCCGGGGCCGGGCTGCCGCCGTTGAGGAAGGCCGGCCAGCCCTGCTCGGGCGCCTTGCCGACGGGCAGCTCGGTGAGCTTGCCGAGGGTCTTGGTGTCCTGGGCGTCGAGCCAGTCGGCGAGCTGGTGGAAGGAGACACAGCGCACGTCCGGCTTGTTGCAGACCTTCTCGACGGTCTGCTCGACGGCGCGCATGTAGGTGCCGCCGTTCCAGGACTCGAAGTGGTTGCCGATGATCAGCGGGGCGCGGTTGCCCTTGTAGGCGCGCTTGAAGCCCGCCAGCAGGCTGTCGCGCATCTGGTCGCCCCAGTAGGCGTGCTTGGCGGGGTCGCCGTGCATGGTGCCGGACTGGTTCACGGCGAAGTTGTAGTCCATGGTCAGCTGCTCGTAGGAGTGGCCGAGGAACGGCACGAGCTGCATGGACAGGTCCCACAGGCCGTCCTTCTTCTTCGGCCAGACCTGGTTGTTGACGCCGCTGGTGTCATAGCGGAAGCCCAGTTCGTGGGCGGCGCGCATGAAGTTCTTCTGGCCCTCCAGGCAGGGCGTGCGGGCGCCGATGAGTTCCTTGTCGTAGTCGAAGGGCAGCGGAGCCGCCTTCTTCAGGCCCGTGTTGGTCTTCCACGACTTCACGAACGACTTGGCCTGGGCGATCTCGCTCTTCCACTCGGCCACCGACCACTGGCCGACGCCGCCGTCCTTGCCGCAGAAGTGGCCGTTGAAGTGGGTGCCGATCTCGTTGCCCTCGAGCCAGGCGCCGCGCACCTGCTCCGCGGTGTTCTTGATCCCCTCGATGTCGTTGAAGCCGATGTCGGAGCGGCCCGGCGAGTGCTGCGGCGCGTGGTACTCGCCCGCCTTGTCCTCGGGGAGCATGTACACGCCGCTGAGGAAGTACGTCATGGTCGCATTGTTCTTCTTGGCGACCTTGCGGAAGTGCGAGAAGAGCTTCTGACTGTCCTCGCCCGCGCCGTCCCAGGAGAAGACGACGAACTGGGGCGGCTTCTGTCCCGCCTTGAGGCGGTCGGCTCTCGGCAGATGCGGCTGGCGACCGGTGTACGCGGTCGAGCCGTCGCCGATGGGGCGGAGCACGCTGCCCGGAGCCCCCTTGTGGGGCGCGGCGGCCTTCTTCGGGCCCGGGGCGCCCTGGTGCGGCGGGGCGTCCGTGCCACAGCCGGCGAGGGCCGCGACACAGGCAGCGGCGGCGGTGACGCCCGCGGCGATCCGCAGGGACGGGCGGGGAGCGATCCTTCGGGTGGCGGCCATCTTCCGCCCACCTTCTTCCTGGAGTCGGCTAACAGGAGGTGAATGCGAGAAATGCCCGCTTCCGGCGGGCGGCGCCGTCAACGTCGCACGAAGGCCGCACATGATTTGTACGACAAGCCGACCAGACTTTTAGTTCACTACCCAGAGTGAAGCCTTGCCCCATTTGCCCTTTTGACCCCGCTCGATCCTTTACTCTGCATTACTATTCATTTACCGAGCGTTGATATCGAACGTTGATTTTCATCCCGCCGCTGCACGCCGTGAACCACGGCCGCGACCGACCCCCACCCACCACCCGGGGGTCCCCCACATTCCGCGACCGCGCTGCACCCCGGAGGAGACGGGAACACATGTCAGCCTGCGTACCCACCCGCGCCAGTGACTCCGAACGACCGGGCGAGCCGACAGACGCCGCCCACCCGGCCCACAGTCCACCGCCGGCGCCCCGCCGCCGCTTCCGTATCGCGGGCGCCGATCTCTCGGCGTCCATCGCGGTCTTCCTGATCGCCCTTCCGCTCTCCCTCGGCATCGCCCTGGCGACCGGCGCGCCCCTGGAGTCGGGGCTGGTCGCCGCCGCCGTCGGCGGCATCGTCGCCGGTGTCATGGGCGGCGCCCCGCTCCAGGTCAGCGGCCCCGCCGCGGGCCTGACCGTGGTCACCGCCGAGCTGATCCAGCGCTACGGCTGGCGGACCACCTGCGCCATCACCGTGATGGCAGGCGTCGCCCAGCTCGGGCTCGGCTGCCTGCGCGTGGCCCGCACGGCGCTCGCCGTCAGCCCCGCCGTGGTGCACGGCATGCTCGCCGGCATCGGCATCACCATCGCCGTCGCCCAGGTCCACATCGTCCTCGGCGGCACCCCCCAGAGCTCCGTGCTCGCCAATCTGGGGGCCCTGCCCGCCCAGTTGGCGAATCTGCAGCCCGCGGCACTCGCCATCAGCGTCCTAACCATCGCCCTGCTGCTCGCCTGGCCGAAGATCCCAGGACGCGTCGGGCGCGTCACCCGCAAGATCCCGGGCGCGCTCGTCGCCGTGACCGCCGCGAGCACCGTCGCCGCACTGCTCGGGCTGCGCCTGCCCGAGGTCGATCTGCCGTCCTGGAGCAGCCACGCGCTGGCCGGGCTGCCCGAGGGGCCGGTGCTCGGCATCGCCGCGGCCGTGCTGACCACCACCCTGGTGTGCAGCGTGCAGTCGCTGCTCGGCGCCGTCGCCGCGGACAAGATGGCCGCCGGACGGTCGGACCTGCCACCCGCGATGCGCCGCTCGAACCTGGACCGCGAGCTGCTCTCCCAGGGCGCCTCGAACATCGTCTCCGGCTCGCTCGGCGGACTGCCCGTCGCGGGCGTCGCGGTGCGCACCACGGCGAACATCAACGCGGGCGCGGTGAGCGGGAACTCCGCGGCGCTGCACGGCGTTTGGGTAGTAGCCGCCACGCTCCTCCTGGTTCCCGTCCTGGAGCTCATCCCGCTCGCCTCGCTCGCCGCGCTGGTGATGATGGTCGGCATCCAGATGGTGTCCCTGCACCACATCCGCACGGTCACCCGCCACCGTGAGGTGCTCGTCTACGTCGTGACCACCCTCGGCGTCGTCGTCTTCGGCGTGCTCGAAGGCGTCGGGCTCGGTGTCGCGGTCGCCGTCGGCGTCGCGATGCAGCGCCTCGCGCGCACCCGGATCACGCGCGAGGAGGACGCCCGCGGCGTCCACCATGTGCGCGTACGCGGCCAGTTGACGTTCCTGGCCGTGCCGCGGCTGAGCCGCACCCTTCATCAGGTCCCCCAAGGGGCCGACTGCGTAGTGGAGTTGGACGGATCATTCATGGACCATGCCGCGTACGAGGCCCTGCAGGGCTGGCAGAAGGCCCACACCACCCAGGGCGGTCAGGTCGAGGTGGCCGGGCGCGGCGGCGCGCGGATCGCCGAGCCGGCGAGCGCCTCGCACGCCTGCTGCCGCCCCTGGACGCCCTGGCGCAACCACCACTGCGACGACCGGCCGCACACGCACACCCCCCAGGAAGCGGCACCGCCCCGCGGTGGGCACCATCTGGCCAGCGGCATCAGCGCGTTCCAGCGGAACACGGCGCCACTGGTCCGCGGTGAGCTGGCCCGGCTCGCGCGGGAGGGGCAGAAGCCCACGCAGCTCTTCCTGACCTGCGCCGACTCCCGGGTCGTCACCTCGATGATCACGTCGAGCGGCCCCGGCGACCTCTTCGTCGTGCGGAAC
This sequence comes from Streptomyces sp. NPDC046716, assembly GCF_040645755.1. Classification (NCBI taxonomy): domain Bacteria; kingdom Bacillati; phylum Actinomycetota; class Actinomycetes; order Kitasatosporales; family Streptomycetaceae; genus Streptomyces; species Streptomyces sp. NPDC046716. Next base: position 29,036 of record NZ_JBEYYU010000047.1, on the reverse strand, counting down.
GTGGGGAATCTGGTGCCGCTGCCGGGCGCCGAGAGCGGGGACGACTCGGTCGCCGCCGCCATCGAGTACGCCGTCGACGTGCTGAAGGTGCAGTCGATCACCGTGTGCGGGCACTCGGGATGCGGGGCCATGCAGGCGCTGTTGAGCAGTCCGCCGTCCGCTCCCGGGGCGCTCACCCCGCTCAAGCGGTGGCTGCGCCACGGGCTGCCGAGTCTGGAGCGGATGGGCGACAAGGGGCTGCCCTGGGCCCGGCTCGCGGGCCGGGCGCCCGCCGACACGGTCGAGCAGCTCTGTCTGACCAATGTCGTCCAGCAGTTGGAGCACCTGCGGGCGCACGAGTCGGTCGCTCGCGCCCTGGAGCAGGGCGCGCTCGAACTGCACGGGATGTACTTCCACGTCGGGGAGGCCCAGGCCTACCTGCTGGAAGAGCGTGATCCCGTCTTCGGCCAGGTCGAGGCCGCCGCCTACGAGGACACCGGCGCGGCCAGGAGCTGAACCGGCGCTTTCCCGGATCCGTGGGAGAAGTGAGAGCGTGTGGCTCCCGGCACCGCCGGGAGCCACACGCACGAACCCCGGCTTACAGGTCTAAACCAATTCTCGGACACCCCTTGTCACCAGGGGGCGACGTCTGATGAGCTGTGGCCTGGGACACAACGGACACCTTGGGAAAGGCAGAAGCCGTGAGCAACGAGAGCCTGGCCAATCTTCTGAAGGAAGAGCGACGCTTCGCGCCGCCCGCTGACCTGGCGGCGAACGCCAATGTCACGGCCGAGGCGTATGAGCAGGCCAAGGCTGACCGGCTGGGCTTCTGGGCCGAGCAGGCCCGCCGCCTCACCTGGGCCACCGAGCCGACCGAGACCCTGGACTGGTCGAACCCGCCGTTCGCCAAGTGGTTCCAGGACGGCAAGCTCAACGTCGCGTACAACTGCGTGGACCGCCACGTCGAGGCCGGGAACGGCGACCGGGTCGCCATCCACTTCGAGGGCGAGCCCGGCGACAGCCGCGCCATCACCTACGCCGAGCTGAAGGACGAGGTCAGCCGCGCGGCGAACGCGCTGACCGAACTGGGCGTGCAGAAGGGCGACCGGGTCGCCGTCTACCTGCCGATGATCCCCGAGGCCGTCATCTCGATGCTGGCCTGCGCGCGCATCGGTGCCGCGCACTCCGTCGTCTTCGGCGGCTTCTCGGCCGACGCGATCGCCAAGCGCATCGAGGACGCCGACGCCAAGGTCGTCATCACCTCCGACGGCGGCTACCGCCGGGGCAAGCCGTCCGCCCTCAAGCCGGCCGTCGACGAGGCGCTCACCCGCGTATCGGTCGACAAGGTCCTCGTCGTGCAGCGCACCAAGCAGGACGTCGCCTGGACCGAGGGCCGCGACGTGTGGTGGCACGACGTCGTCGGCAAGCAGTCCGCCGAGCACACCCCCGAGGCGTTCGACGCCGAGCAGCCGCTCTTCATCCTCTACACGTCGGGCACGACGGGTAAGCCGAAGGGCATCCTGCACACCTCCGGCGGCTACCTCACCCAGGCGTCGTACACCCACCACGCCGTCTTCGACCTGAAGCCGGAGACGGACGTGTACTGGTGCACGGCCGACATCGGCTGGGTCACCGGCCACTCGTACATCACCTACGGCCCGCTCTCGAACGGCGCGACGCAGGTCATCTACGAGGGCACCCCGGACACCCCGCACCAGGGTCGCTTCTGGGAGATCGTGCAGAAGTACGGCGTCACGATCCTCTACACGGCGCCCACCGCGATCCGTACGTTCATGAAGTGGGGCGACGACATCCCCGCGAAGTTCGACCTCAGCAGCCTCCGGGTGCTGGGTTCCGTGGGCGAGCCGATCAACCCCGAGGCCTGGGTCTGGTACCGCAAGAACATCGGCGCCGACACGTGCCCCATCGTGGACACCTGGTGGCAGACCGAGACCGGCGCGATGATGATCTCCCCGCTGCCGGGCGTCACCGAGACCAAGCCGGGCTCCGCCCAGCGCGCCCTGCCCGGCATCTCCGCGACCGTCGTCGACGACGAGGCGAACGAGGTGCCGAACGGCGGCGGTGGCTACCTGGTGCTGACCGAGCCGTGGCCGTCGATGCTGCGCACCATCTGGGGCGACGACCAGCGGTTCATCGACACGTACTGGTCGCGGTTCGAGGGCAAGTACTTCGCCGGTGACGGCGCGAAGAAGGACGAGGACGGCGACATCTGGCTCCTCGGCCGCGTCGACGACGTCATGCTCGTCTCCGGGCACAACATCTCGACCACCGAGGTCGAGTCCGCGCTCGTCTCCCACCCGTCCGTCGCCGAGGCCGCCGTGGTCGGCGCCAACGACGAGACGACCGGTCAGGCGATCGTCGCCTTCGTCATCCTGCGCGGCAGCGCGAACGCCGAGGACGAATCGCTCGTCGCCGACCTGCGCAACCACGTCGGCTCCGTGCTCGGCCCCATCGCCAAGCCCAAGCGGATCCTCCCGGTCGCCGAGCTGCCCAAGACCCGCTCCGGCAAGATCATGCGCCGCCTCCTCCGCGACGTCGCGGAGAACCGCGCGGTGGGCGACGTCACCACGCTCGCCGACTCCTCCGTGATGGACCTGATCCAGAACAAGCTCCCGGCCGCGTCCAGCGAGGACTGAGCCTCCACGGGCACGTAGGGAACGGGCACTCGGCGAACGCGCCGGGTGCCCGTTTCGTGCGTAGGGTGATGATCACCAGGTACGTCTCGGGTACACCCGGTAGGGTGAAGAACGCGTCAAGAACGCGCCATGAAGTTCACAGGGTGTGCCGGGAAGTCTGGTCGGCGATGTCATCAGCCGTACCCGACCGGAGGTCCCCCCGTGGCAGCGCCCCAGAAGCAGAGCAAGAGCGATCGCACCGTACTCGGGCGGATCTCCCTGCCCGAGCGGAACTTCATCGCCGAGGCGCTGCGCACCGAGACCGTCGGCGGCGTCCTGCTCCTCGCCGCCGCCGTCGCCGCCCTGATCTGGGCGAACGTACCGGCGTTCGGAAACAGCTACGAGACCGTGAGCGACGTCCACTTCGGCCCGTCCACGCTCGGCCTGCACCTCTCCGTCGCGCACTGGGCGGCCGACGGCCTCCTCGCGGTCTTCTTCTTCGTCGCCGGCATCGAACTCAAGCGTGAGCTGGTCGCGGGCGATCTGCGCGACCCGAAGGCGGCCGCACTGCCGGTCGTCGCCGCCCTCTGCGGCATGGCGATGCCCGCGATCGTCTACACCGTCGTCGCCACCACCGGCGGCGGCTCCCTGGCCGGCTGGGCGGTGCCCACCGCCACCGACATCGCCTTCGCGCTCGCCGTGCTCGCCGTCATCGGGACGTCGCTGCCGAGCGCCCTGCGCGCCTTCCTGCTCACCCTCGCCGTCGTCGACGACCTCTTCGCGATCCTGATCATCGCGGTCTTCTTCACGAGCGACCTCGATTTCGTCGCCCTCGCGGGCGCCTTCGTCGGCCTCGCGGTCTTCTGGCTGCTCCTGCGCAAGCGGGTGCGCGGCTGGTACGTCTACGTGCCGCTCGCCCTGGTCATCTGGGGCCTGATGTACAACAGCGGCATCCACGCCACGATCGCCGGTGTCGCCATGGGCCTGATGCTGCGCTGCCACCGCGAGGAGGGCGAGACCCACTCCCCCGGCGAGCACATCGAACACCTGGTCCGCCCGCTCTCGGCGGGACTCGCCGTACCGCTGTTCGCACTGTTCAGCGCCGGTGTCGCGGTGTCCGGCGGCGCCCTGGGCGATGTCTTCACCCGGCCGGAGACGCTCGGTGTGGTGCTCGGTCTCGTCGTCGGCAAGGCCGTCGGCATCTTCGGCGGTACGTGGCTGACGGCCCGGTTCACCCGGGCGTCCCTGCCCGACGAGCTGGCCTGGGCGGACGTGTTCGCCGTCGCCTCGCTGGCCGGGATCGGCTTCACCGTCTCGCTGCTCATCGGCGAACTCGCCTTCACCGACGACCCGCTGCTGACCGACGAGGTCAAGGCGGCGGTACTGGTCGGCTCGCTGATCGCGGCCGTGCTCAGCACCGTGCTGCTGAAGCTGCGGAACGCCAAGTACCGCGCCCTGTGGGAGACCGAGGAGCGCGACGACGACCAGGACGGCATCCCCGACATCTACGAACAGGACGACCCGGAGTACCACCTGAGGATGGCCGAGATCTACGACAGGAAAGCCGCCGAACACCGCAGGCTTGCCGAAACGGCGGCCGGGGCAGGCGACGAGGACGAGCGTCCGGCATGATCTGACAACGAGTCCGCACATACGGAGCACCGACAGAACAACAGGGAGTACGCGATGAGCGCACCCGACGGCAGCCCGGTCGGCGCCGAACGCAGCATCGGCCAGCTGTTCGCCTCGGCGACGACCGAGATGTCCGCACTGGTGCACGACGAGATCGCCCTGGCGAAGGCACAGCTCAAGCAGGACGTGAAGCGCGGGGCGACCAGCGGTGGCATGTTCACCGTGGCCGTGGCCGTACTGGTCTTCTCGCTGCCCATGCTGAGCTTCGCCCTGGCCTACGCCATCAACGCCTGGACCGGCGGCTTCAACGGCCGAGGCGGCTGGAACCTCGCCTGGTGCTTCCTGCTGTCCTTCAGCGCCAGCGTGGCCCTCGCGATCCTGCTCAGCCTGATCGGCGTCGTCTTCGCCAAGAAGGCCAAGAAGGGCAAGGGCCCGCAGAAGGTCGCCGCGTCGTTCAAGGAGACGGCCGGCGTCCTCCAGCACGCCAAGCCGCACCCCCGCGAGGTGACGCCCGGCGACCGTGTCCCCGAGGCCATCGAGGCTGTGGCACGCTCGTCTTCATGACGGACCCCGCCACTCCTTCGGCCGCACAGCCGCCCGCTTCTGTCGTACGTCTGGACGTCCCCGGCGCCAGAGAAGTGCTCCACCGGGACGTCGCCGCCAACGGCGCGCGGTTCCACATCGCCGAAATGGGTGACGGACCACTGGTTCTGCTGCTGCACGGCTTCCCGCAGTTCTGGTGGACGTGGCGGCACCAGCTCGGCGCGCTGGCCGACGCGGGTTTCCGGGCCGTCGCCATGGACCTGCGGGGCGTGGGCGGCAGCGACCGGACGCCGCGCGGCTACGACCCGGCGAACCTGGCGCTCGACATCACCGGTGTGGTGCGGTCGCTGGGCGAGCCGGACGCGGCGCTGGTGGGCCACGACCTCGGCGGCTATCTGGCCTGGACGGCGGCCGTGATGCGGCCCAAGCTGGTGCGCCGGCTCGCGGTGTCCTCGATGCCGCACCCGCGCCGCTGGCGCTCGGCCATGCTCGCCGACTACCGCCAGTCGCGTTCGGGCAGTTACGTCTGGGGCTTCCAGCGCCCGTGGCTGCCGGAGCGTCAGCTCGTCGCCGACGACGGAGCACTGGTGGGCAAGCTGGTACGGGACTGGTCGGGACCCCGGCAGCCCGACGACGAGACCGTGCGGACCTATCAGCGGGCGATGCTCATCCCGTCGACGGCGCACTGCTCGATCGAGCCGTACCGGTGGATGGTCCGCTCGCTGGCCCGGCCCGACGGCATCCAGTTCAACCGGCGCATGAAGCGGCCGGTACGGGTGCCCACCCTGCATCTGCACGGCTCCCTCGACCCCGTGATGCGCACCCGGAGCGCGGCCGGGTCCGGCGAGTACGTCGAAGCGCCGTACCGCTGGCGGCTGTTCGACGGCCTCGGACACTTCCCGCACGAAGAGGACCCCGAGGCGTTCTCCAAGGAACTCGTGAACTGGCTGAAGGACCCCGAGCCCGACCGGTAGGCCCGCTGAGTGACCGGCCGTGAACGCTCGGTGAGTGCCCCGTATGCGGGCGGGAACACCTGTCCTACGAACAGCCAAATGCCTGCCGCATACGCCAATTTGGGGGCGGTGGGGGAGGTTACCGACCATGGGGCACGGGCACACGTCGAGGTATGGGCTGGACGCACGATTACAGTGACGCAGCACGGAACCGCCGCCCAGCGATGACGCTGGGCTCACCCCGGAGGGGAGCGCCGCAGGACGATCCGGCGCACGATCCCCGGCTGGGCATTCCGCGCATCCTGCGGCGTCGGGCCCGCTGGATGTCGGCGCGGTTGCGGCACACCAGCCGCAGCTGAACTCCCTTTCCCGGCACGGCAGTCCGGGGCGTCAGAGCGCGCAGGCGTCCGTGTCCACCTGCTGGGTCGCCGTGCGGCCCCCGGTGATGTCGGCGCCGATCTCGTCGGCCGTCAGGGCATAGCCCGTCTCGTCGTTGTCGAGGGACTTCGCGAAGACCACGCCGTAGACCTTGCCGTCCGGGGTCAGCAGCGGGCCGCCCGAGTTGCCCTGACGCACCGTCGCGTAGAGCGAGTACACGTCGCGCTCGACCGTGCCCCGGTGGTAGATGTCGGGTCCGCTGGCGTCGATCCGGCCGCGCAGGCGCGCGGGTCGCACGTCGTACGAGCCGTTCTCCGGGAAGCCCGCGACGATCGCGCCGCCGCCGCGCTCGGCGTCGGTCCGCGCGAAACTCAGCGCGGGCGCCTTCAGTGACGGCACGTCCAGGACCGCGATGTCGCGCTTCCAGTCGTAGAGGACGACCTTCGCGTCGTACTTCACGCCCTCACCGCCTATCTGGACGGTGGGTTCGTCGACGCCGCCCACCACATGCGCGTTCGTCATCACGCGGCGGGGGCCGAAGACGAAACCGGTGCCCTCCACGACCTTGCCGCAACTGGGCGCCTGGCCCACGACCTTGACGATGGAGCGCTGGGCGCGCGCGGCGACCGGGCTGTTCGCGAGGGCCGGGTCGGGCGGGCGGACCTCGGTGATCGGCTCGCTCGCGAACGGGCTGAAGACCTGGGGGAATCCGTTCTGCGCGAGGGTGGTGGTGAAGTTCGCGAACCAGGAGTCCGCCTGGGTCGGCAGGGCGCGGGAGACACCGAGCAGCACCTTGGAGCCGCGCACCTCCTTGCCGAGCGTCGGCAGCGTCGTCCCGGCGAGCAGGGAACCCACCAGCCACGCCACCAGCAGCATCGCCGCCACATTGACCAGGACGCCGCCCGTCGCGTCCAGCGCCCGGGCCGGGGACCAGGTGATGTACCGGCGCAGCTTGTTGCCCAGGTGGGTGGTGAAGGCCTGGCCGACCGAGGCGCAGACGATGACGACGACCACGGCGACGACCGTGGCGGTGGTCGAGACGGTCGCGTCGTCGGTGAGCGCGCCCCACAGCAGGGGCAGCGCGTAGACCGCGGCGAGGCCGCCGCCCAGGAAGCCGATCACCGACAGGATGCCGACGACGAAGCCCTGGCGGTAGCCGACGACCGCGAACCACACGGCTGCGGCGAGCAGCAGGATGTCCAGCACGTTCACCGTCTACAGCCCCGCCCTCGTCACGCCCCGCCTCGTCACGCCTCGCCTCACATCGCAGTCACCGGCATCGCACAGTACGGCGACCACCCTGTCATGAGCGCCAGTCGAGTGGCACCGTGTTCTCCCGGTCCCACGGCCGCTCCCAGCCCGCGAAGTGCAGCAGTCTGTCGATCACGCCCGCGGTGAACCCCCACACCAGCGCCGACTCCACGAGGAAGGCCGGGCCGCGGTGACCGCTCGGGTGGACCGTCGTCGCCCGGTTGGCCGGGTCGGTGAGGTCGGCCACCGGGACCGTGAAGACCCGGGCCGTCTCCGCCGGATCGACCGCCGCGACGGGTGTGGGCGTCCGCCACCATCCCAGTACGGGCGTGACGACGAATCCGCTCACCGGGATGTACAGCTTGGGCAGCACGCCGAAGAGCTGGACGCCGTGCGGGTCGAGGCCGGTCTCCTCCCAGGCCTCGCGCAGGGCGGCGCGCAGCGGGCCCTGGGTGCGCGGGTCGCCGTCCTCCGGGTCGAGGGCGCCGCCGGGGAACGAGGGCTGGCCCGCATGCGATCTGAGCGAGCCCGCGCGCTCCATGAGCAGCAGCTCGGGGCCGCGGTCGCCCTCGCCGAACAGGATCAGCACCGCGGACTGCCGGCCCGCGCCGTCCTTGGGCGGCAGGAACCGGCTGAGCTGGTCGCCGCTGAGCGTGGCGGCGGCGTCGGCGACGGGGTCGAGCCAGCCGGGCAGGCCGTCCGTGCGCACGGTGACGTCCGGAGCGCCGCTCCCGTCCGAGGCGCCACTCGTCCCGCTGATTCCGCTGACTTCGCTCACGTGCTTCATCGCCGCCCCCGTACCTGTCGTGATGGACCCAACGCCCGACCGCCCCCTCTTCGTTCCGTCCTCCGGGTCCGTCACCCGGACGTGGCACCGCCCAGGGGCGGGGCCGCGATGCCGCCCGCCTCCAGGTACCCCCGCGGCGGGTTGAGCCGCTGGCCCGGGAAGCCGCCCTTCTCGTACTTGAGCAGCTTCTTCGCCTTCTCCGGGTCCGTCTCGCCCTCGCCGTACGCCGGGCAGAGCGGGGCGATCGGGCAGACGCCGCAGGCCGGTTTGCGCGCGTGGCACATCCGGCGGCCGTGGAAGATCACGTTGTGGCTGAGCTGGGTCCAGTCGCTCTTCGGGAACAGCTCGCCGACGGCCTTCTCGACCTTGTCCGGATCGGTCTCCTCCGTCCACTTCCAGCGGCGCACGAGCCGGCCGAAGTGGGTGTCGACCGTGATGCCGGGCCGTCCGAACGCGTTGCCGAGCACCACGAACGCCGTCTTGCGGCCCACTCCGGGCAGCTTCACCAGGTCCTCGAGGCGGCCCGGGACCTCGCCGTCGAACTCCTCCGACAGGGCCTTGGCGAGGCCCATGATCGACCTGGTCTTCGCCCGGAAGAACCCGGTCGGCCGGATCAGCTCCTCGACCTCCTCCGGCACGGCCGCCGCGAGGTCCTCCGGGGTCGGGTACTTCGCGAACAGGCCCGGGGTCGTCTGATTGACCCTCAGGTCGGTCGTCTGGGCCGACATCACCGTGGCGACCAGCAGCTGGAAGGGGCTCTCGAAGTCCAGCTCGGGGTGGGCGTAGGGGTACGTCTCCGCGAGCTCGCGGTTGATCCTGCGGGCGCGGCGGACCAGAGCGGTACGCGACTCGGGCTTGGCGACGGCCTTCTTCGCGACGGCCTTCGCGGGCACGGCCTTCTTGGACACGGCCTTCGCGGGCGCGGCCTTCGCGGGCGCCGCTTTCTTCTTCGCGGGCATCTACTGAGCGGCCTTCCCCTGTGCGGAACCGGGCTCTGCGGCAACCGGAACGGCGCAGGCCACGGCCTCCGTACGGGCATGTTCGCCCACAGCGGAATCAGGGGCGGCCGATCCCGCTCCGGCCCCCGCCGCCTGCGCTGTCACCGGCTTTTTGGACACCCGGCCAGCCTAAAGCCCGGCACCGACATCCGCCCCGGAGCCACTGGATCGGCCCCCGTTTGGCCCCCTCCCCCTCGGGTTGTGACGCAGGTGCGGCAGACTTGTAGCTGAGTGACTGATCACACTGTTTGGACCGTCCGGCAAAATGGGCAGTCGGGAAAGGCTTTCCCGACCGTTTCCCACACTGCAGGCGACATAGGAGAGAAACTCGTGGACGACGTTCTGCGGCGCGCCCCGCTCTTCGCGGCGCTCGATGACGAGCAGGCCGCGGAGCTCCGCGCCTCCATGAGTGAGGTGACCCTCGCACGCGGCGACGCCCTGTTCCACGAGGGCGACCCCGGCGACCGCCTGTACGTGGTCACCGAGGGCAAGGTGAAGCTCCACCGCACCTCCCCCGACGGCCGGGAGAACATGCTGGCCGTGCTCGGCCCCGGCGAGCTGATCGGCGAGCTGTCGCTGTTCGACCCCGGACCGCGCACCGCGACCGCCAGCGCGCTGACCGAGGTGAAGCTGCTCGGCCTCGGCCACGGCGACCTCCAGCCCTGGCTCAACGCACGCCCGGAAGTGGCCGCCGCCCTGCTGCGCGCCGTCGCCCGCCGCCTGCGCAAGACCAACGACCAGATGTCCGACCTGGTCTTCTCCGACGTGCCGGGCCGTGTGGCCCGCGCGCTCCTCGACCTGTCGCGCCGCTTCGGCGTGCAGTCCGAGGAGGGCATCCACGTCGTGCACGACCTCACGCAGGAGGAGCTGGCCCAGCTGGTCGGCGCCTCCCGCGAGACGGTGAACAAGGCGCTGGCCGACTTCGCGGGCCGCGGCTGGCTGCGCCTGGAGGCGCGCGCCGTGATCCTGCTGGACGTGGAGCGCCTCGCGAAGCGTTCCCGCTGAGCAGCTGAGCAGCGGCCCTGAAGGCTCCGTACGACGGGTCCCGCCACACCTCGTGGCGGGACCCGTCGGCGTAGAACCGCGGGGCGGAACCACGGAAATGCCGTGCTCCGGGCGCCTCTTGCCTGCACAGTGGCCCCATGGCCGATCCGCACCGGGGGCTCGACGCCCAGGGATACATCGCGCGCGAGGGCTCCCTGGGCCGTGTCCAGGAGCCCTTCCGCCCCGTCGTGGCCGCCGCCCGCGACCGGCTGCTCGACATCTTCGGCGCCCGGCTGACGAGCGTGTACCTGTACGGGTCCGTGCCCCGCGGCACCGCGCGGCCGGGCCGCTCCGACCTCGACCTGCTGCTCGTGCTGCGCGCCGGGCCCACCGAGGCCGACCGCGCCGGCGCGCGGAGCCTCGACGCCGCGCTGGACAAGGAGTTCCCGCAGGTCGACGGCGTGAGCACGCTCGTGTACGGCCGGGAGCGGCTGCTGAGCGAGGCCGAGACGTACGACATGGGGTGGTTCGTGGCCTGTCTGTGCACGCCCCTGCTCGGGGAGGACCTGGCCGAGTACCTGCCGCGCTACCGGCCCACCGCGCGGCTGGCCCGTGAGACCAACGGGGACCTGGCCGCACGCCTGCCCCGCTGGCGCGAGCGGATCGCCCGCGCGAGCACCGCGGAGGAGCGGCGCGCGCTCGACCGGACCGTCGCCCGCGGCCTCGTGCGCACGGCCTTCACCCTCGTCATGCCCCGCTGGAACGGCTGGACCGGCGAGCTGGACCGAATGGCCGAGGTGTTCGCCGAGTACTACCCGCGGTGGGCGCCGCAGATACGGGCCGCGGCGGCGGCCGGGTACGCGCCCACCGGGGATCCCGGCGCGCTGCGCATGTACACCGAGGAGCTCGGGCCCTGGCTCGCGGACGAGTACGCGCGCGTGCACGGCACGAAACGCGCCTGACGGCGATCAGGACACGCCCGAGGGCGATCAGGGGAGACAGGGGAGGAATCGCACCATGACCACACAGGCCGAACTGGCCACCCGTTTCGAGGCGGAGCGCGGGCGGCTGCGCTCTGTGGCGTACCGCATGCTCGGGTCGCTGAACGAGGCGGAGGACGCGGTCCAGGAGGGGTGGCTGCGGTTGCAGCGGGCCGACGCCGGCGAGGTGCGCAACCTCGGCGGCTGGCTGACGACCGTCGTCGGGCGGATCTGCCTCGACATGCTGCGGACCAGGACCACGCGCCGTGAGGAGCCGCTGGAGGACGGGGGCGCCGAGACGTTCCGGCTGCCGGACCCGGTGGTCAGGCCCGCCGACCCGGTCCACGAGGCCGAACTGGCCGACACCGTGGGGCTCGCGCTGCTGGTCGTCCTCGACACGCTGGCGCCCGCCGAGCGGCTGGCGTTCGTGCTGCACGACATGTTCGCCGTGCCGTTCGAGGACCTCGCGCCGATCGTGGAGCGCACCCCCGCGGCGACCCGGCAGCTGGCCAGCCGGGCGCGCCGCCGCGTGCAGGGCGCCACCGCGCCGGCCGACACCGATCTGGCCCGCCAGCGCGAGGTCATCGACGCCTGGCTGTCCGCGAGCCGCGCCGGTGACTTCGAGGCGCTGCTCGCACTCCTCGACCCGGACGTGCTGCTGCGGGTCGACCAGGGACCGGGCACGGCCGCGCTGCTGGTGCGCGGCGCCCTGGAGGTGGCCGGTCAGGCGGCGCTGTACGGGCGGATGGCCCCGGACACCTACCCGGCGTTCGTCGGCGACGGCCTGGGCATGGTCGCGGCACCCGGCGGCAAGGTCGCCACCGTGGGCTGGTTCACCTTCCGGGCGGGCAAGGTCGTGGGCGTCGACATCATCACCGACCCCGAGCGGATCGCCGCGCTCGGGATCGACTGGGCCACGGGTCGGTAAAAGGCTCAGATCAGCCCGTGGTCGCGCAGGTAGTCGAGCTGGGCCAGGACGGACAGCTCGGCCGCCGGCCACAGGGAGCGGTCCACGTCCGCGTACACGTGCGCGACGACCGCGGCGGCCGTCGTGTGCCCGTCCTCGACGGCGGTCTCCACCTGGGCGAGCCGGTGGGCGCGGTGCGCGAGGTAGAACTCGACGGCGCCCTGGGCGTCCTCCAGGACCGGGCCGTGTCCGGGCAGCACCGTGTGGACGCCGTCGTCGACCGCGAGCGAGCGCAGACTGCGCAGGGTGTCGAGATAGTCGCCGAGGCGGCCGTCCGGGTGCGCGACCACCGTGGTGCCCCGGCCCAGGATGGTGTCGCCGGTCAGCACGGCTCGATCGGCGGGGAGGTGGAAGCTCAGCGAGTCGGCGGTGTGGCCGGGGGTGGGGACGACGCGCAGTTCCAGGCCGCCGGTCGTGATGACGTCACCGGCCGCGAGGCCCTCGTCGCCGAGGCGCAGCGCCGGGTCGAGCGCGCGCACCTTGGTGCCGGTCAGCTCGGCGAACCGGCCCGCGCCCTCGGCGTGGTCGGGGTGGCCGTGCGTGAGGAGGGTGAGCGCGATCCGGCGGCCGGCCTTCTCGGCGACGCCGATCACGTTCTTCAGGTGGCCGTCGTCGAGCGGGCCCGGGTCGATCACGACGGCGAGGTCGCTGTCGGGCTCGGCGACGATCCACGTGTTGGTGCCGTCGAGGGTCATCGCGGACGCGTTCGGCGCGAGCACGTTGACGGCGCGGGCGGTGGCGGGGCCGGACAGCACCCCGCCGCGCGGCTGCCCGGGCAGGGCGGCTGCTTCGGTCATCGGTCAGTTGCTCCCGCCGGTCGGAATGTGCTTGGTGAACTCGTCGTGCCCCGGCCAGGACAGCACCACCTCGCCCGCTTCCAGCCGGGCCTGCGCCAGTACGGGCGTCAGGTCGCGGCCCCCGGCCCCGGCCAGGGCGTCATGGGCGGTCGGGTAGGCGGCGAGGGTGCGCAGGGTCGCGATGGTGGGCGGCATCATCGTCAACTCGCCCCGGTCGTACGCGGACGCGGCCCGCGCGGGGTGGATCCACACGGTGCGGTCGGCCTCGGAGGAGTCGTCGCTGGTGCGCTGGCCCGCCGGGAGCACGGCCGCGAAGAACCAGGTGTCGTAGCGGCGCGGCTCGAACTCGGGGGTGATCCAGCGGGCCCACGCGCCGAGCAGATCGGAGCGCAGCACGAGCCCGCGCCGCTCCAGGAACTCGGCGAAGGACAGGTCGCGGCCGATCAGCGCCTGCCGGTCGGCCTGCCACCGGTCGCCGGTGGTGTCGTCGACGACGGTGTCCGGGGTGGGGCCCGCGAGCAGCACGCCCGCCTCCTCGAAGGTCTCGCGCACCGCGGCGCAGACGATCGCCTGGGCGTCCTTCTCCGGCACGCCGAGCCGCTCGGCCCACGTCTGCCGGGAGGGGCCCGCCCAGCGCACCTGGCGGTCGTCGTCGCGCGGGTCGACGCCGCCGCCGGGGTACGCGTAGGCGCCGGCCGCGAACGCCATCGACGTCCGTCTGCGCAGCATGTGCACCTCGAGGCCGCCGGAGGGCTCCACGGCGTCCCTGAGCAGCATCACGGTGGCGGCGCGGCGCGGGGTCGCGGCCGTCAGGGTGCCGGCGGCGAGGGCGCGGATGCGGTCGGGCCATTCCGGGGGGTACCACTGGCCGTTGGACATGGCCGGAGGCTATCCCGACTCGACGGGATGTTCGAGGGCCGGTTTGTCGACCGACGGCCGGTGGGGGCTGGTCGCGCAGTTCCCCGCGCCCCTGAGATGCCTGCGGCATCCAGGGGCGCGAGACGGTCCGGGTCAGGCTTCCGGAACCAGCTCCACCTGGATCTCCACCTCGACCGGCGAGTCCAGCGGGAGGACCGCGACGCCGACGGCGCTGCGGGCGTGCACGCCCTTGTCGCCGAGGACCTCGCCGAGCAGTTCGCTGGCGCCGTTGATGACACCGGGCTGCCCGGTGAAGTCGGCGGCGGAGGCGACGAAGCCGACGACCTTCACGACACGCGCGATCAGGTCCAGGTCACCGGCGACGGACTTCACGGCCGCCAGCGCGTTGAGCGCGCAGACGCGGGCCAGTTCCTTGGCCTCCTCGGCGGTGACCTCGGCGCCGACCTTGCCGGTCAGCGTCAGCTTGCCGTCGACCATCGGGAGCTGCCCGGCGGTGAACACGTACACACCGGACCGCACGGCCGGCTGGTAGGCGGCGACCGGCGGCACGACGGGCGGCAGGGTCAGGCCCAGCTCGGCGAGCCGCGCCTCGACCGCGCCGCTCACGCGCCCTTCTCCCGCTTCAGGTACGCCACCAGCTGCTCGGGGTTGTTCGGCCCGGGCACGACCTGGACCAGCTCCCAGCCGTCCTCGCCCCAGGTGTCCAGGATCTGCTTCGTCGCGTGCACCAGCAGCGGCACAGTCGCGTACTCCCACTTCTTAGCCATGAGGGCGACTGTAGCCGCCGAAGTCAGGTGCGTCGTTCCGGAGGCTGCTGCGTGATCGGGCCGCGTTCTGGTTACGCTCGAATACGTGAGCAGGCTCCAGGTCGTCAGCGGCAAGGGCGGTACCGGAAAGACCACGGTCGCCGCCGCACTCGCGCTCGCCCTCGCGACGAAGGGCAAGCGCACTCTCCTGGTGGAGGTGGAGGGCAGGCAGGGCATCGCACAGCTCTTTGAGACGGAGGCGCTCCCCTACGAGGAGCGGAAGATCGCCGTCGCGCCCGGCGGCGGGGAGGTGTACGCGCTCGCCATCGATCCGGAACTGGCGCTGCTGGACTACCTCCAGATGTTCTACAAGCTGGGCGGCGCCGGCCGCGCCCTGAAGAAGCTGGGCGCGATCGACTTCGCCACGACCATCGCGCCGGGCCTCAGGGACGTACTCCTGACCGGCAAGGCGTGCGAGGCCGTACGGCGCAAGGACAAGCAGGGCCGGTACGCGTACGACTACATCGTGATGGACGCCCCGCCCACCGGACGCATCACCCGCTTCCTGAACGTGAACGACGAGGTCGCCGGCCTGGCCCGGATGGGCCCGATACACAATCAGGCGCAGGCGGTCATGCGGGTCATCAAGTCCCCGCAGACCGAGGTGCACCTGGTGACCCTGCTGGAGGAGATGCCGGTGCAGGAGACCCTCGACGGGGTCGCCGAACTGCGCGCCGCGCAGCTGCCCGTAGGACGGATCATGGTGAACATGGTGCGGCCCGCGCTCCTGGGGGAACCCGCGCTGGCGCTGACCCGTTCGCCGTCCGTCGCGCCGGAGGTCGCCGGAGCCCTGACGGCGGCCGGGCTCAGCGGCGCGAAGCGGCTCGTGGGGCCGCTGCTCGCGCAGGCCGAGGAGTACGCGGAGCGGTACGTCCTGGAGCGCGCCCAGCGCGAGCTGCTCACCGGGGCGGAGCTGCCGCTGCACGAACTTCCGCTGCTCACCGAGGGTTTGGACCTCGCGGGTCTGTACACACTCGCCGAGGAACTGCGACAGCAAGGGATCTGAGGGACCGCTTCGATGACGCTGAACCCGGCAGGCGCGCTCGACATCGACCCGCTGCTCGACGACCCGGCCACCCGCATCGTGGTCTGCTGCGGCTCGGGCGGGGTCGGCAAGACCACGACCGCCGCGGCGCTCGGCCTGCGCGCCGCCGAGCGCGGCCGCAAGGTCGTGGTGCTGACCATCGACCCGGCCCGGCGCCTCGCCCAGTCGATGGGCATCGACTCCCTCGACAACGTCCCGCGCCGGGTGAAGGGCGTCGAGACGGGCGGCGACGCGGCCGGCGGCGAGCTGCACGCCATGATGCTCGACATGAAGCGCACCTTCGACGAGATCGTCGAGGCGCACGCGGACGGCGAGCGGGCCGAGGCGATCCTGAACAACCCCTTCTACCAGTCGCTCTCCGCGGGCTTCGCCGGCACGCAGGAGTACATGGCGATGGAGAAGCTGGGCCAGCTCAGGGCCCGGGACACCTGGGACCTGATCGTCGTCGACACCCCGCCGTCCCGCTCCGCGCTCGACTTCCTGGACGCGCCGAAGCGGCTCGGCTCGTTCCTCGACGGCAAGCTGATCCGCATCCTGATGGCCCCCGCGAAGGTCGGCGGGCGGGCCGGGATGAAGTTCCTGAACGTCGGGATGTCGATGATGACCGGCGCGCTCGGCAAGCTGCTCGGCGGGCAGCTGCTGCGTGACGTACAGACGTTCGTGGCCGCGATGGACACCATGTTCGGCGGATTCCGTACGCGCGCGGACGCCACGTACAAGCTTCTCCAGGCGCCCGGCACGGCCTTCCTCGTCGTCGCCGCGCCCGAGCGGGACGCGCTGCGCGAGGCCGCGTACTTCGTGGAACGCCTGGCCGCGGAGCGGATGCCGCTCGCCGGCCTGGTGCTGAACCGGGTGCACGGCAGCGGCGCCGACCGGCTGTCCGCCGAGCGGGCGCTCGCCGCCGCGGAAAATCTTGACGAGCGCCGCATTGTGGATCAGACGCCCGGGAAGGAAGAGGTTCGTACTCCTCCCGAGTCCACCCCCGGATCAGATCCCGCGCCGGATCCCGCGTCAGGCTCCCCCGCCGCAGCGGAGACTCCCGCAGACCCCAGCACCGAGCAATTGACCGCAGGACTCCTGCGGTTGCACGCCGAGCGGATGCGGCTCGTCGCGCGTGAACAGCGCACGCGTGACCGCTTCACCGCGCTCCACCCCGAGGTCGCCGTGGCCGAGATCGCGGCGCTGCCCGGCGATGTGCACGACCTGGCAGGCCTCAGGGACATCGGAGACCGGCTCGCGGCCGGTGGCACTCCGGCCGGAGCTGAATGAGCCGTACGCGCCCGCACGTCGGCCGTGCGGTCGCGGCCCGGAGCCGATCAGGGCTCCGGCACTCGTGTGTACGAAAGGGTGCAGCGCCGTCCTATCCGACGGCGGCGAACCTCTCGTACGTCTCGTCGTTGTCGAGCTCCGCGGGCAGCAGGCCCGCACTGCGCTCGTACTCCGTCCGCGCCGTCTCCAGCAGCCGGCGCCATGAGGTGACGGTCGGACGCCTGCGCAGCAGTGCGCGGCGCTCCCGCTCCGTCATGCCACCCCACACGCCGAACTCGACGCGATTGTCGAGCGCGTCCGCCAGGCACTCGGTCCGCACGGGACATCCCGTGCACACCGCTTTCGCCCGGTTCTGCGCTGCTCCTTGAACGAACAGTTCATCCGGATCGGTAGTGCGGCAGGCCGCCTGCGCACTCCAGTCGACTACCCAGCCCATACCGGCGCCGTCCTCTCCCGAATCGAGGCTCCCCCACGGCGGCAGCGGCATATTCACCGCCGCCAGTTGAGGACGTTACGGAAGGTGGGCACAGCGCAACACCCCCTTCGGGCCCAATCTTGAATGGCCCGAACGGACTATGCGTAAGCGGCAGATCACCCGACGGAGTGACCGGGAGACATGCGTAACAACCCCGGCAAATAGGGACAGTTCGCTTGCGCCACAACGGGCGCGGGATGACACACGAGGCGGTTTCGGACACCTTCCGGGCCTCGCGCGGAGGGTCGCGGAAGGCGCGGGAATGACTACAAGAGGCACGTCAGAGGTAGGGAAAGAAGTGCCGGGAACGTTTCGGGGCCGTCCCACGTCTTGATACGAGACCGCACTGCTGTGACAGTTGAGTGCAGCTTAGGCCAAGGCATATACGCCTGTCCGGAGAATCAGAACGTAGGCTGCCCTGCATGGGAAAGAAGCGCTCGGCCGGTGACGGCGGCGGTATGTCGCCGGCTCAACAGGCCGCCAAGTTCCTCGGTGTCAGCGTGCTCGCGGGAGCCGTGCTCGCCGGAATCGCGCTGCCCGCAGCGGGCGCGCTCGGCCTGGCCGCCAAGGGCTCGGTCGAGGAATTCGACGAGACCCCGGCCGCGCTGAAGCAGCCGCCGCTCAGCCAGCGCACCACGATCCTGGACGCCCAGGGCGGAAAGATCGCGACGGTCTACGACCGCGACCGCACCGTGGTGAAGCTCGACGAGATCTCTCCGTACATGCAGAAGGCGATCGTCGCGATCGAGGACTCCCGCTTCTTCGAGCACGGGGCCATCGACGCGAAGGGCATCCTGCGCGCCATCAACGCGAACGCGCGGGGCGGCGGCGTCGCCCAGGGCGCGTCCACCCTCACCCAGCAGTACGTGAAGAACGTCTTCATGGAGGAGGCGGGCGACGACCCGACGAAGCTGGCGCAGGCCACCCAGCAGACGATCGGGCGCAAGGTCCGCGAGCTGAAGTACGCGATCCAGATCGAGAAGGATCTCGGCAAGAAGAAGATCCTCAGCAACTACCTGAACATCACGTACTTCGGTCAGCAGGCGTACGGCGTCGAGGCCGCGGCCCAGCGCTACTTCTCCAAGTCGGCCAAGGACCTGAACGTCCAGGAGTCCGCGCTCCTCGCCGGCATCGTGCAGTCGCCGAGCCGCTACGACCCGGTCAACGACGAGGCCGAGGCGAAGAAGCGGCGCAACATCGTGCTCCAGCGCATGGCCGACGTCCACGACATCTCGCAGGCCGAGGCCGACAAGGCGAAGCTGACGGGCCTGAACCTGAAGGTCAGCAAGCCGCAGAACGGCTGCATCACCGCGGTCAAGGGCGCCGCCTTCTTCTGTGACTACGTCGAGCAGGTCGTGAAGAACGACCCGGCCTTCGGCAAGACGAAGGAGGTCCGCGCCAAGCTCTGGAGCCGCGGCGGTCTGACGGTCAGGACGACGCTGGACCCGCAGGCCCAGGAATCGGTGCAGGCCTCGATCAAGAGCAACGTGTACCAGACGGACTCGGTCGCCACGGCGGTCACGCTCGTCGAGCCGGGCAGCGGCAAGATCCTCGGCATGGGCCAGTCGAAGCCGTACGGCTACGGCAAGAACGAGACGTCGATCAACTACTCGGTGAACTCGGCGTACCACGGCTCCAACTACGGCTTCCCGACCGGTTCGACGTTCAAGCCGTTCCTGGCGGCGGCCGCGCTGGAGAACGGGACGCCGATCACGCAGCAGTTCCCGGCGCCGTACCAGATGCCGTACCCGGCCACCGTGCAGACGTGCAGCGGCAAGCCGTGGAAGAACGACGGCAACTACAAGCTGGAGAACGAGAACGAGTCGGAGTCCGGCCCCTATCGCCTCAAGGAGGCGATGGAGAAGTCCATCAACACGTACTTCGTGGAGATGCTCGCCGACACCGGCATGTGCCCGGTCGTGCAGATGACCGACAAGCTGGGCGTGGTGCAGGGCAACGGCGACAAGGTGCCCGAGGTGCCCTCGTCGATGACCCTCGGCTCGACGGGTCTGTCGCCGCTGACGATGGCCTCCGCGTACGCCGCGTTCGCCAACGAGGGCACGTACTGCACCCCGATCGCCATCGCGTCGATCACCGACGCCAACGGCAAGTCGCTGGCCGTCCCGAAGTCGAAGTGCTCGCGCGCCATGTCGACGCAGACCGCGGACAAGATCAATACGCTGCTCAGCGGTGTGACCGACTCCGGTACGGGTCAGCAGGCCGGCCTCTCCGACCGGGACAACGCCGGTAAGACGGGTACGACGGACGCCCGCAAGAACGCCTGGTTCGTCGGCTACACGCCGAACCTGTCGGGCGCCGTCTGGGTCGGAAGCGCCTCGCAGGGCGTCGAGATGACGAACATCACCATCGGCGGCCGGTACCACGACAAGGTCTACGGCGCCGACACGCCCGGCCCGATCTGGCGGTCGGCCATGACCGGCGCCCTGTCGGGCAAGGAGGCACCGGGCTTCACCATGGTCGACATCCCGGACCTCGACAAGGACAAGGGCAAGGACAAGGACAAGGGCCGGGACAAGGGCCGGGACCAGGGCGGCGACCAGGGCCAGGACGACGGCAAGCCGGGTGACGGCGGTGACACCGGTGACACGGGCGACACCGGCACCGGCCTCCCCGACGGGCTGTTCCAGGGCCAGGGGAACGGCGGGAACGGGAACGGCGGGGGCTGGGGCCGCTAGCCGGTCCCCGGGTCACGGCCGGGCTTCGGGCCACGGCCGGGCTTCGGGCCACGGCCGGTCTTCGGGTCACATCCCGTCTTCGGGTCACACCTGGCCTTCGGGCCACAGCTGAAAGGGGCGCCCCCGGTGGGGGCGCCCCTTTTCGCTTTCCGTGCGGTGGCTCGGGCTCAGCCGACGAGCAGCTTCTTGACCGCCGCGGCGACCCGGCCGCCCTCGGCGCGGTCCCCGACCTTCGGCTTCACGATCTTCATGACCTGGCCCATGGCGCGGGGGCCCTCGGCGCCGGCCGCCTTCGCCTCCTCGACCGCCTGCCCGACGATCTGCTCCAGCTCGGCGTCGGACAGCTGCTGCGGCAGGTACTCGGCGAGCACCTCGCCCTCCGCCAGCTCACGGGCGGCGGACTCGGCACGCCCGCCCTTCTCGAAGGCCTCGGCCGCCTCGCGGCGCTTCTTCGCCTCCTTGACGATCACCGCCTGCACCTCGTCATCGGCGAGCTCGCGCTTCTCCTTGCCGGCGACCTCCTGGGTCGTGATGGCGGCGAGGGTCATCCGGAGCGTCGAGGAGCGCAGCTCGTCACGCCCCTTGATCGCGGCGTTGAGGTCGTCGTGCAGCTTCGACTTGAGCGTGGTCATGACTTGATTGTCGCAGGTGCACGGGGCGTCACGCCCGCCGATTTCCGGGCCTCCGGCCGTCTGACACGATGGGACACATGCGCGCGCGATACGGGATTCCCCTGAAGGTCTCTGCTGGCGTCGTGGCGGCGGGCGCCGCCACCGTCGCCTACTCCGCGGGTTTCGAAGCCCGCTCGTTCCGCCTGCGACGCGTCACGGTCCCGGTCCTGCCCCCCGGTATGCAGCCGCTGCGCGTCCTCCAGGTCTCCGACATCCACATGGTCGGCGGGCAGCGCAAGAAGCAGCGCTGGCTGCGCTCGCTGGCCGGGCTGCGCCCCGACTTCGTCATCAACACGGGCGACAACCTCTCCGACCCGGAGGGCGTCCCCGAGGTGCTCGACGCGCTCGGGCCGCTGATGGAGTTCCCGGGCGCGTACGTCTTCGGCTCCAACGACTACTACGGTCCCCGGCCCCGCAACCCCGCCCGGTACCTGCTGGAGAAGGTGCAGGGCCGCCACGGTCTGAACGGCAACCCGCCGGTCGTCGGCGCCGTCCACAACCCGTGGGAGGACCTGCGCGACGGCTTCGACGAGGCCGGCTGGCTGAACCTCACCAACACGCGCGGCACGCTCAAGGTGTCGGGCGTCGAGATCGGCTTCACGGGCCTGGACGACCCGCACATCAAGCGTGACCGGTACGCGGAGGTGGCGGGCGGCCCCGCGACCGGCCCGGACTTCTCGATGGCCGTGGTCCACGCCCCGTACCTCCGGGTCCTGGACGCCTTCGCCGCGGACGACTACCCGCTGATCCTGGCCGGGCACACGCACGGCGGCCAGGTCTGCGTCCCCTTCTACGGCGCCCTGGTCACCAACTGCGACCTGGACACCGACCGCGTCAAGGGTCTGTCGCGGCACACGGCCGAGGGCAACACGTCCTACCTGCACGTCTCCGCGGGCTGCGGCGCGAACCGCTACACCCCGTTCCGCTTCGCCTGCCCCCCGGAGGCGACGCTCCTGACGCTGGCGCCGTCCCGGTAACCACCGGGGACCCCATCGGGCCCGGGATCCGGTCCCCCCAAAACCGGATTTCGTCTCCGGGCCCCGGTGGGCTAAAGTAAACGACGTCGCCAGGACCTGCGGAACTGCGGGAAGCGGAGCAACGACATCGGGGTGTGGCGCAGCTTGGCAGCGCGCTTCGTTCGGGACGAAGAGGTCGTGGGTTCAAATCCCGCCACCCCGACAGCTGAAGTACCGGGTCAGGCCCGGCTCTCCTTCTCGGAGAGCCGGGCCTGACCTGCTTTCGGGAATGATCGGGGAGCCAATTCCTAGGTCCGGCTACCCACAACAGCTCCCTCTTCTTCTGCGGCCCTCGCCTCATTCCCCGTGCCAGACACGCTCCAGATCCACCAGCTCCACGTCCGGTCGTCCGTGCGCGGCCTCGGCCAGATTCACGTCGAAGCCTGAGCGACCGAAGAGGAGGAGTTTCGCTCCATCGGCCCGCACTCCGCGGGCGACCAACAACTCCCTGATCCGGTCGAGGCGTTCGAGGTCGGACAGTGTGCGAGCACGGTCGGACGACTTGGCCTCGCCGATCGCCCGGATGACGGGAGCGCCGGCCTGTCGGCGCTCTCCCTCAGCGAGGGCCACGACGTCGAGTTCGTGCTGCGCACGGCCGGCACTGTCGTTCACCACGGTACTGCCGATCTCGCCTGTCGGACCGCCCTTCGTGCGCTCCGCGGCATGCCGGGCCGTCCATTCGCGGGCGAGCTGCTCGAAGGACGGGCCGAGGATCTGCGCCCTGACGGTGGGTGCGGCGGCCTTCCAGGCCGGGGCTGCCCTGCGTTCCTCGAAGGCCGCCATACGGGGCACGGTGACCAGCTGGTGCAGGCGTACCACTGAGTCGGCCAGGCGTAGTACGGGACGGCGCTGAAGCAGCAGGTCCTCGTCCTTCACCAGGAAACCCGAGGTGATCAGGACATCGAGTGGGTGGTGCAGGCTGCGCTGGTCGCGGCCGATTGCGGCGGCGACCTTGGAGGGGGTGGTCGCCCCTGCGGCGACCGCACCGAGGACCGAGAGATACAGCGCCCGGTCCTGGATCCGCGGATCCTCTCGCAGCAGGTATCCGGCCTCCCCGAAGAGTGCGTGGCTGGGGTTGAAGACGGTGGAGAGCAGCAGGTCGTCGAGATCGGAACGGGTTTGCGGAGAGGCGCCACCGAGCAGGTCGCGGTAGCCGGGGGTGCCGCCGAAGCAGGCGTACATGCGGAAAGCGGTGTCGGTGTCCTCGATCCCGTAGTACGAGGCGGAGGTGCGGTAGTCGAAGGGCTTGAGGAGCAGATCGAGTTCGGCGCGGCCTCGCAGGGCCCTGGCTCCGGAGAGCAGGTCCGACATCACCGCGAGCGCGGAACCGCACAGGATCACCCGGCCGCTCATCGATTCCGGAGCGTCTCTGCTCTCGTCCACCAGGGCCTGGAGAGCGGAAGGGATCTGGGCGCCGAGCCCGTGCGCGAGCAGATAGGGAAGCTCGTCGATCACCAGGAGTGGCGCGGCCCGGCCACCGGCAGCGGGGAGCGGGCGCAGCGCGGTGCGGAGTCCTTCGTCCCAGTCCCGGAAGCGCAACTGACCCGCTGCGAGTCCGCGGCCCGCCGCGACCGCATCAGCGAATCGCTGGAGCGCGGGAAGCGGCTCCTCCTCCTGGGCCATGTGGTACTGCCCTCCGTGCTCCCGGCACAGGCGGCGCAGCAGAAAGCTCTTCCCGGTGCGGCGGCGGCCATAGAGGATTCCGATCCGCAGGCCGGGTGCAGGCGAGGTGACAAAGCGCTCCAGGTCGGCCCATTCGGTGATCCGGTCGAAGAGGTCCGCGGGTCGTGTCATGCACCCACAGCAACAGCGACCCTAGGATAAGTCAAGTTAGACTAACTCTAATTAGTAATGGATCGCACGCTTGATCGCATGCCTCTCCAGTTGGCGGGCCCGGCCACCCGAGGGAATGACGGGGCAGGACCGGCAAGAAATAATCGTTCGCCACCGGTACGCGCGTGCACTTAGCCTGGACCGCGTACTTCTGATCGCATACCGGGACGTACCCGCGTACGACCGGTGACTGGGCCTCGTGCCCTCGAAAGGGTGTCTTGATGACCCGGCCCGCGCCGAGCGCGCCTCGCCGTCACGCCTAAGCGTCCGCCGTAAGGCCGCTCGGCCTGCTCTTGCTGTCATGTCTGACCTCTCAGCAAGGAGCACCGGGTGTCCACCCCGCACACCTCGCACACCGACACGCTCAAGATCAGCACCTTCGCCTGCTCGTGGTGCGGTCTGACCGTTTCCGCGACCGCCGCCGACGGCGCGCGGCGCAACCTCTGCCCGTCCTGTCTGCACTCGCGGCACGTCACCGACCACGTCGAGGGCGGTCCGAGCGACTGCCACGGCCGGATGTCGCCGATCTCCATCGCCGTGCTGCGCACCGGTGACTGGATGGTGATCCACCGCTGCGTACGCTGCGACGAGCTCACGTCCAACCCGGTCTGCGCCGACGACAACCAGCTCCTCCTGATGCGCATGGCCGTCCGGCCGCTCGCCGAGCCGCCCTTCCCGCTCGAAGCGTTCGGAGGGATGTGAGCATGCCGCGACGCAACACGCACCGCGTACGGACGTCCGTACGCCGCCGTCCGCAGCGGCACAAGGACGTCCTTCACGAACACGGCGGGCACCGCGCGCAGGACTTCAAGTGCGTCGGCTGCCGCCTGGACGTGTCGCTGGACGCGCCCGGCACGGGGCATCGCAATCACTGCCCCACCTGCCTGGCCAGCGTGCACGTCGACGCCCGCATACCGGGCGACCGGGCGGCCTCCTGTCGGGGCCGCATGGACGCGCTGTCCCTGTCCGCGCGCCCCGACGGCGAGTGGCTGCTCATTCACCAGTGCCTGCGCTGCGGCGAGCTCAGCGCCAACCGCATCGCGGGCGACGACAACCCACTCGCCCTGGTGCGCCTGGCCCTCAGACCGCTCCAGGACACGGGGACCGGCATCGCCCGCCGCGCGCTGCTCACCCTGTGGCCTGCCCACCCCCGCGAGCCACCAGTCAACTCGACGTCACCACAACGACTTTGAAAGGGCCCCCACCACAATGAAGATCAGGACCGAGACATCAGCCGATGCCTCCCGTGTCCGCGAGGTCATCACCCAAGCGTTCGGCTCCCCCGAGGGCGCCGACCTCGTCGACGCCCTGCGCGCCGACGCCTGCTGGATCCCCGAGCTCTCCCTCGTCGCCGAGGACGACCACGGCACCGTCACCGCCCACGCCCTCCTCACCCGGGCGAGCATCGGCACCAGCCCGACCCTCACCCTCGCCCCGGTGTCCGTGCCCCCCCAGGAACACCAAGGCTCCGGCATCGGAACCGCCCTTGTCCGGGCGGCACTTGACGCCACCTGGGACCGAGGCGAGCACACCGTAACCGTCCTCGGCCACCCGACGTACTACCCCCGCTTCGGGTTCGAGCGCGCCGACACCCACGGCGTGACCTGCACCCTGAGCGCGGGCCCTGACGAAGCCAAAATGGTCCTCTCCCTCGACGGCAACCCGATCCCGCCCGGAGACATGGGCTTCGGTCGCCCGCTGGCAGACGCGGTCGGCGCCTACCAGCCGGAGTAACCGGAAGCAGTCGGAAGAGGCGTGGCCTTGGCAGCCGTCTGGGGGCCGAATCTCTCCCCGAGACCTCCCAAGGCCATCCGAGACCGATCCACTCCAACGCCCTGGCAGCTAAAACAGCAGGTGAGGCGCCTACCGGATTCGGTAGGCGCCTCACCTGTTTCTGCGTGCGTGTCTCTCTGCGTGACTACGGCTCCGGATCCCACCCCTGTCTCCCGCACAAGCGGTGCGTCATGCTGAGTGCTCATCGAGCGCTGCGGGGGCGTCGTGACCAATAAGCGTGAGGTTCGCTGGCGGCATGCGGGTGGCGGCTTTTTCGACCTGGATGGTTTGAGGATCCCGGCCGGCGAGGGGGTTCGGCTTCTGCCGATCGTCAGTGAAAAGAGCGGCGCAGTGGTGGCCGTCACGACAGTGCGGGGCCGGACGGCGATTCAGCTCCAGGCGTTCCGTCTGTCTGCCGGCCGTTCCTGGGGCTCCGTCCGGCTCGAACTGCTGGCCCGCATCCAGCGGGACGGTGGGGCGGCAGAGGAGGTTGTCGGTCCGTCAGGGCCTGGGATACAAGCGCGCGTTCCTGTTGTCACCCCTGAGAGCGAGCAGAAGGTGATGGACGTGCGGTTCGTCGGTCGGGACGGTCCGGGTTGGCTGCTGCGGGGCACTGTCTCCGGGACGGGGGCCGCTCCGGGAAGCGCCGAGGCGTGGCCTTACGCGGTGTTTGACGAAACGGTCGTCAAGAGCACGGCCCTTGTCGCACCCGACAGCTTGGCCATGGAACTGCGGTGGCCTCCGGGAGAAGCAGTCGACTGACCTGCTCAGCGCATCTCCGGCACGGGAGCGGGACCGGCCAAGCTCAGATAGGGCGGTCCGTCGAAACCACGGCGGTAGTCCAGCGTCACAACGATCTGCATGACGGACGGCCCACACGACGAGGACGGCAACCACCAAGGCCCACACCGTCGTTGCGGTGGCCGGCGTCATGGCGGCCGCTCGCCCGGCGTCCCGGCGATAGCCTGCACGCAGAGGGACGGAGGACCCATGAAGGCAGCCATGCACGAGATGACGAAGGCCCAGTGGGCGACGCTCGTCGAGGAGTGGTGGGGCGGCTACGAGGGCGACCTCATCCCCAGGGGCGGATGGAGCAGCCCCCTCTTCCCCGTTTACCCGGTGTGTCCGCAGTGCTCGCGCGACGGGGACTGCATGGCGCTTCCCGTGGGTGAGGGGCGGCAGGAGGTGCGGGTGGTGTTCTTCGAGTGCGGGCACGTCCTCGCGGTGGGCGCGAGCGACTGAGCTGACGCCTCCACCAGGCGCCGTCGACCGGTCTAGTTGCCGGTCGTGCCGTCGAGCAGCTCGCGCAGGATGTCCAGGTGGCCGTTGTGGCGGGCCGTCTCCTCGGTGAGGTGGAGGAGGATCCAGCGCAGGTCGACGTGGAGACCGTCGCGGATGGTTCCCCGGGCCTGCTTGTCCAGGTCGTTCCCGGCGACCAGCTCGCGGTAGCGGGCACTCTGCCCGGCGTATTCGTCGAGCAGCCGCGCGAGGGGGAAGTCGACGGCGATCCGCATCTCGCGGTCGGGGTCCTCGTCCGTCATGGGCGCCCGGTCCTCCTCGCCGAGGAAGATCACCTGGAACCAGTAGTACTCGACCCAGCGCAGGTGGTTGATCACTCCGCTCATGGTCATCAGTGGTGAGCCCGGCAGGAGCGAGGTGCGGGCGTTCTCCTCGGAGACGCCTGCGCACTTGGCGCGGGCGGTGTCCCGTGCGTAGTCGAGAAACGTGGTGAGCTGGGTGCGCTCGTCCCACGCGGGCGGTGTGTCATCGATTCTGGTCATCGTGCGAAGCGTCCCCGATCACCACGCCCTGGGTCGAGGCATTTCGCCGTCCGGACGGCGTTGCCGCGGACCGAGCCGGTCTCGGGGTGCGGGCCGCCGGCGGCGACCAGCCGTACGAGGGCGGCCCGGGTGCCGGGGCTCGGCTCGGCCGCGGACAGCGGCTCCGCCGGGGCTCAGGAGCCGAGGATCCGGGCCTTCTCCGTGGCGAACTCCTCGTCCGTCAGCACGCCCTGGGCCTTGAGGTCGGCCAGTGCGGTGAGCTGGGCGACGCGGTCCTGGGCCGGTGCGGGTGGCGGGGCCGCCGCCTGGGCCGCTCCCTGGTCCATCCATGCCTGCTGCTGGGCCTGTGCCTGGGCCTGCTGGCGCTGGTCGCGCTCGGCCATGCCGCGGTTGACGCGGTTGGAGACGGCCGAGGCCGTTCCGGAGATCACCGCGGTGCGGGCGATGGTGCCCAGAAGGCCGGGGCGTCCGAATCGCTGGGGCATACCGATCCCTCCTGTCGACGGCGCGCCGTCACTCGGTGCCGAGCGCGGCGACCGCGTCGGCGACGGCGTCCCGGGGGACGCGCTCGAAGAGCAGCAGGTCGCCGCTCGATTCCCGTACCGCCGTCGCGAGCCGTGCCGCCCAGGTGTTCTCCCAGGCCACGACCAGCGCCGACGAGTCCGCCGGCAGGTTGTCCGCGATCGTGCGCAGGTCCTCGTCGCTGAGCAGGTCGAACTGTGCGTCGGTGACCTGGCCGAACGGCTCCGCCACTTCCTCGTCCGCCAGCTCGACGACGTCGACGGAGCCGTCGGCGGTCTTGTGGATGAAGCTCAGGTCCAGGATGCGTACGGTGCCGTTCTCCTGCAGCTCCCGCAGGGCGGGGGCGACGTCGCCGTTGAAGCGGTTGCCCTCGAAGGCGACCACGGCGACATCGACCGGACCGACCGTGTCGGCATTCAGGCCACTGGGCACGAGCAGACCGCCTTCCCTGGAGTGCAGAACCGGCAATACCGGAAATACCGGCGATATCGCCGATTCTGAGGATAGGGGGACGAACCGGTGACGTGCGAGCGCTGGCCCACCCGGCCCGTCCGGCCGTGCCTTCGCATTCTGCCTCCGCTCCGGGCCGGTGGACCGGCGGCCGTCGGCCAATCCGAATCCGGGTCCGCACCCGTCCGGTGCGGATGCGGCGACGGATTACCAGTGACAGGCTGCTGACCCGGTGAGGTGAGTGCGATGACGAACGAGGAGTTCGGGCGGCTCATGAAGCAGGCCCGCGCGGAAGTGCGGCGGACCGCGCTGCCCCGGCGGGACGTCAGCCCGCGTGAGGTGTACGAGGCGCGGGCGCGGCACGCGGAGTTCGGGGCCTGCTCGCACTGAGGCCCCCGCGGGAGTAGCGCGGGCGGGAGCGGTGACGCCGTGTCGCGCACGTCGCCGCTCCCGCCCGCCGGACACGACCGGCCGGGCAGGCACCGCAACCCACCCGCCCCGTCTCCGCCTGCCCGTGCGCCCCGGACACCCCAGGAACCACGCGGGGCGGGCACGGCGGAGGCCGTTCGACGCGGGCCGTCCCGCCGGGCGGCCCGCGCGGTCGTGTCAGCTCTTGGGCATCAGGACGGAGTCGATGATGTAGACGTTGGCGTTGGCGGTCTTCACGTTGCCGCAGACCACGTTCGCGCTGTCGTTGACCTTGTAGTTCTCGCCGGAGCCGGACGTGGTGAGCTTCGACTTCTCCAGCGTCTCGAAGGAGCCCTTCTCCAGGTCCTTGGGCGCCAGCTTCTGGCCCACCACGTGGTACGTGAGGATCTTGGTGAGCTGGGCCTTGTCGCTCAGGACCTTGTCGAGGTCGGCCTTCGGGATCTTCGCGAACGCGTCGTTGGTCGGCGCGAACACCGTGATGTCCTTGGCGTTGTTGAGCGTGTCGA
>NZ_JBEYYU010000046.1:0-75455 GCF_040645755.1 Streptomyces sp. NPDC046716 | reverse complement strand
GCAGTTCCCCGCGCCCCTGAAGCGAGCTGCGCTCGCTCAGGGGCAGGGGAAGGCGCGCGCAGCGCATGCCTTCAGGGGCGCGGGGAACTGCGCGAGAAGCCCCGCCGGCCCGCAGCCGACCACGAGACCCCTAAGCGCAGCCGCAGGACTGCCGCACGACCAGCCGCGACGGGAACAGCTTCAAGCGCTCGCGCCGCGACCCGGCGACCCGCAGTGAATCGTCCAGCACCAGATCGACGGCGGCCCGCGCCATCGCGGGCCGGTCCGACGCGACCGTGGTGAGCGGCGGATCGGTGAGCCCCGCCTCCTTCACGTCGTCGAACCCGGCGACGCCCAGCTCGCCCGGCACCTCGATGCGCAGCTCGCGCGCGGCCCGCAGCACCCCGATGGCCTGGTCGTCGGTGGAGCAGAAGATGGCCGGCGGCCGGTGCGGCCCGGCGAGCAGTTCGAGCGCCACCTTGTACGCGTCGTAGCGGTTGTAGGGGGCTTCGAAGAGCCGGCCCTCCGTGGATCTGCCCGCTTCCTGCATCGCGCGCCGCCAGCCCTCGACGTGGTCGGAGACCGGGTCGCCGACGGACGGCGTCTCGGCGGTGCCGCCCAGACAGGCCACGTACGCGTAGCCGTGTTCGAGGAGGTGGCGGGTGGCCAGCTGGGCGCCGCCGAGGTCGTCCGTCACGACGGCGACGTCGTCGATGGCCTCGGGCCGCTCGTGCAGCAGCACCACGCGGGCGTCCCACGCCTCGATCTCGGTCGCCGCCAGATCGTTGAGACCGTGGCTGACCAGGATCAGGCCGGAGACCCGCATGCCGAGGAACGCGCGCAGATAGTGCACCTCGCGGTCGCCGACGTAGTCGGAGTTGCCGACGAGCACCATCTTTCCGCGCTCGGACGCCGCCTGCTCCACCGCGTGCGCCATCTCCGCGAAGAACGGCTGGCGCGAGTCCGGCACGATCATGCCTATGAGGTCGGTCCGGCGCGAGGCCATCGCCTGGGCGACCCGGTCCGGCCGGTACCCCAGCTCCTTGATCGCGGCGAGAACGCGCTCGCGCGTGGCCGGGGCGACCGGCCGGGGTCCGTTGTTGATCACGTAGGACACGACGGCGGTCGAAGTACCCGCCAGTCGCGCAACGTCGTCCCGAGTCACCTTGGCCACGCGCGGAGTCTACGCGGATGGACCACCCTCTGGGCAGGGCGTAAACCTGCTCGCTACGAGTCGGCCGAAACCGTCTCGGTGCGCCGGGCGGCGGCCGTGTCCGCTTCGTCCTGGTTGGCGGAGGAAGCGGCCTTCTCGCTCTTCTCCGCCGCCTTCTCCTTGTCCGCCCGCTCGCCCTTCTCCGGCTTCTCCGGGGTGACGAACCGGTAGCCCACGTTGCGCACGGTGCCGATCAGCGACTCGTGCTCGGGGCCCAGCTTGGCGCGCAGCCGTCGTACGTGGACGTCCACGGTCCGGGTGCCGCCGAAGTAGTCGTAGCCCCAGACCTCCTGGAGCAGCTGGGCGCGGGTGAAGACCCGGCCCGGGTGCTGCGCGAGGTACTTCAGGAGCTCGAACTCCTTGAAGGTGAGGTCGAGGACGCGCCCCTTGAGCTTGGCGCTGTAGGTCGCCTCGTCCACCGACAGGTCGCCGTTGCGGATCTCCATGGGGGAGTCGTCGGCGACGATCTGCTGGCGGCCCATGGCGAGCCGCAGCCGGGCCTCGACCTCGGCCGGACCGGCCGTGTCGAGGAGTACGTCGTCGATGCCCCAGTCGGCGGTGACGGCGGCGAGGCCGCCCTCGGTGACGACCAGGACCAGCGGACAGCCGGGTCCGGTGGAGCGGAGCAGCTGACAGAGGCTGCGGACCTGCGGGAGGTCGCGGCGGCCGTCGATCAGGATCACGTCGGCGCCGGGGGTGTCGACGAGGGCCGGGCCCTCTGCCGGAGCCACGCGCACGTTGTGCAGAAGCAGGCCGAGAGCGGGCAGCACCTCCGTCGACGGCTGAAGGGCATTGGTCAGGAGCAGCAATGAACTCATCGCGCCCCACCGGCCTGGGTCGTCCTACGTTCGTGCACGGTTCGCTCGCCCATAACGTCTGGTTCCTCCTCGGTCCCTGCGAGGACGTTTGCGGCACTGCTTCGTGTTGCTCGTACTGCTGTACGGCCTTTGTCGTGGGCCCGCGCCCCGGGCCCCGCGCCGTCGGGAGTGAGGTCGTATACAACTCTCCTGAAAGCACAAAAGGACCCGGGGGCTGCACTGCCCGAGTCCTTCGCCCAGCAGAATAGCCCACATGAGTAGGGGTCCGGCAGGTGAAGGACGTGGATCTTCTGTGCGGCCGATCACTGAACGAGCGCGGCGCGTGATGCTCCGGACACAGGACGGAGTCGCGATCGACGCCGCGTACGAGCCCGGATCCGGGCCCGCCGACGGGCCGGTGATCGTGCTCGCGCACGGGTTCACCGGCGATCTGGAGCGGCCTCACGTGCGGCGCGCGGCCGAGGTGTTCGCGCAGGGTGCGGCCGTGGTCACGTTCACGTTCCGCGGGCACGGGCGCTCGGGCGGGCGCTCCACGGTGGGCGACCGTGAGGTGCTGGATCTCGCGGCGGCCGTCGCCTGGGCGCGCTCGCTCGGGCACGAGCGGGTCGTGACGGTCGGATTTTCGATGGGTGGTTCCGTGGTGCTGCGGCACGCGGCGTTGCACAGAGGGCGCAC
Source organism: Streptomyces sp. NPDC046716 (assembly GCF_040645755.1). NCBI lineage: Bacteria > Bacillati > Actinomycetota > Actinomycetes > Kitasatosporales > Streptomycetaceae > Streptomyces > Streptomyces sp. NPDC046716. The sequence continues at coordinate 72,770 of NZ_JBEYYU010000046.1, read as the reverse complement.
GGAAGCGCGGACCGACGCCGTCGTCGCGGTGAGCGCTCCGGCCCGGTGGTTCTACCGCGGGACCGCTCCGATGCGGCGGCTGCACTGGGTCGTCACACGGCCCACGGGACGCATGGTGGGCCGGCTCGGCCTGCGCACCCGTATCCATCCGTACGACTGGGACCCGATCCCGCTCTCGCCGGTGGAGTCGGTGCCGCTGATCGCGCCGACGCCGCTGCTCGTCGTGCACGGCGACCGCGACCCGTACTTCCCCGTCGACCATCCCCGGATGCTGGCGGAGGCCGCCGCGGGCGGCGCCGAGCTGTGGCTGGAGGAGGGCATGGGACACGCGGAGCACGCGGCGAGCGACGCGCTGCTCGCCCGGATCGGTGAGTGGGCCCGTACCGCGGGTACCGCACAATAGGACGCCGATCAGAGAACCAGACCGTGGAAGCGGGGAGAGGAGCGCCCTGTGGCAACCGGCACCCTTCGTTACTGGGCGGCGGCCAAGTCGGCCGCCGGCGTGGCCGAGGAACCGTACGACGCCGAAGACCTGGGCGCGGCCCTGGCCGCGGCCCGCGAGCGGCACCCCGGGGAACTGGTCCGGGTACTGCAGCGCTGCTCGTTCCTCGTCGACGGAAACCCCGTCGGGACGCGCGGCCATGAGACGGTACGGCTGGCCGAGGGCGGCACGGTCGAGGTGCTCCCGCCGTTCGCAGGAGGGTGACACCGATGAGCAGCAACGAGCAGTACCCGTACGACCCGTCGCAGCACCAGCAGCACCAGCAGCAGTACGACCAGCAGCCGTACGACGCCGAGCCCACGCAGTACTGGCAGGCGCAGACCTGGGACACCCAGGTCCAGCCGGCGCCGGTGCAGCAGCAGTACCAGCAACAGCAGCAGTACCCGCAGCAGCAACAGCAGCAACAGTCGTATCAACAGCAACAGCCGTACCAGCAGCAGCAACAACAGCAGTCGTACCTGCCGCAGCAGCAACAGGAGTACGGCTACGGCGAGCAGCAGGCCCAGCCGCTGCCCCCGCAGCAGGAGTGGCCGTACGAGCCGGCGCCGCAGGCCCCCGCTCCGGCCCCCGAGCCCGCCCCCGCACCGGCCGCCGCCGACGACGGGCCCGGCTACGGCCCGGCCACCGTCACCGGCAACGCCCGCGTCACGGATGCCCAGCGGGCCCGCGCCGAGGGCCGTTCGCCGATCATCGAGCCGGGCATCCAGCCGGCCGGCCTCACCGCGGTGCTCGGTCTGCTGCTCGCGGGCGGCGCCGCCGTCGGCTCGTACGCGCTGCTCGTCCCGCTGGTGCTGCTCCAGGCGGTCACCGCCGCGGGCTGGTTCCGGCTCAACGGCATGTGGCCCGCCCGCCAGGGCATCGCCCTCGCCTTCCTCGGCGGCGTCGTCGCGGACATCGCGCTGCTCGCGGCCGGCCGGGAGCACGGGCCCGCCGCGATCCTCGGCACGCTCGGCGTCTGGGTGCTGCTCACCCTGGTCCTGCAACTGCGCTCGCACGCCTCGCCGGACGAGCGGATGTACGGCCTGATGGCGACCGTCGTCTCGGCGGCGCTCGCGATCGTGGCGGCCGGTCACCTGGCCGCCGACCCGGACGCGGTCACGGTGGGCGCGATCGCGGTGGCCGTCGCCGTCGTGGCCCGCGCGCTGCCGCTGCCGACCCCGGTCTCCGTCGTGGTCGCGCTGCTCGCCGGGGCCGGGGCGGGGATCGCCGCCGGCGGTCTGACCGGCGTCGGTTCGGGCGGGGCGCTGCTCGGGCTCGGCGCCGCGGCGGCCGCGCTGATCGGGCACCGGGTCGCGTCGTACGACTACCCGTCGCGCTTCGTCCACATGACGGCGGGCGTCGCCCTGCCGCTCGCCGCCGCCGCTCCGGTCGTGTACGTGCTGGGGCGGGTCGTCGGCTGACGCCGGTCGTGCCGGGGCGGGACCCCGGGGCGCCGCCCCGGACCCCGCTCCTCAAACGCCGGAGGGGCCGGGTTCGCCCCGGGTACGCTCCCGAACATGCGTGCACTGCGAATACTGCTGATCCTTGTCGTGATCCTCGGCGGCCTGTTCGTGATTGCCGACCGGGTCGCGGTCAACATCGCCGAGAGCAAGGCCGCGGACAAGATCCGGGAGAGCGAGGGCCTCGCGAGCACTCCCTCCGTGTCGATCGAGGGCTTCCCGTTCCTGACCCAGGTCGCCGACGGCACCCTGGACGACGTGAAGATCGGCATCGAGGACTACGAGGCCAAGAACGCCGACGGCAGCATCCGCATCGCGGACATGAACGCCGAGATGCACGGCGTGAAGTTCGACAGCAGCTACAGCTCGGCCACCGCCGCCTCCGCCACCGGCACCGCGCGGATCTCCTACGCCGAACTCCTCAAGGCCGTACGGAAGGCGGGCCCGGCCCGGGTCGCCCCCGGCGTGAGCGCGCAGATCGACGGCCTGTCGTACGCCGGTGACGGCAAGGCCAAGGTGACGATCGCCTTCAAGACGCCGCTGGGCACCCTGCGCCCCACCGTGACCAGCGCCGTCAAGGTCACCGGCGGCAAGCTCTCCGCCCGCGCCGACAGCCTGCCGAAGGTCGGCTCGTTCGACCTCGGCGAAACGGCGCTGCGCGAGGTGACCGACTTCCAGCAGGCGATCGACGATCTGCCCGCGGACATCAAGCTGAACAAGGTCGAGGCGGTCGAGGACGGCATCGAGATCTCGGTGTCGGGTTCGGATCTGCGTCTCGTCGGGTAGGGCAGACCGCGTATCCGAAAACCGCACACCCGGAAAGGACCGGCCGTCCGCAGTGCGAGACGGAGGTGTCCGCCCAGCAGGAGTGAGCGGTGCCACGGCGCGCCCGGACCCCGGCGGCGGTGGCTTCGGCAGGCCATCGATCTCACATGTCGGTCGATCGCGTCTCATTATTCGACACGTCGGTGACACGGCCGCCGGTGCGTCCTTACGATCGGTGTCATGAAGCGACAGGCGGACCTCACGAAGCGGCGGGCAGTAGACCTGTGCCGCGTCGCCGCCATGCTCTGTCGCACCGCCTGAGCGGGGCGGTCGGCCACCGGGCCGCATTCCCGATTCCCGCTTTCCGGGCCCCTTGAGACGCGACACACGACTCGGGGTCACCGTGCGCACCCGCACACATCCGTTCAGCATGCCTGCCGCAACTGCCCCGGAGGAAACAGCATGAGCCGCAGCGACGTCCTGGTCGACGCCGACTGGGTCGAGGCCAACCTCGACAACGACAACGTGGCGATCGTCGAGGTGGACGAAGACACGTCCGCGTACGACAAGAACCACATCAAGAACGCGATCCGGATCGACTGGACCAAGGACCTCCAGGACCCGGTCCGCCGTGACTTCATCGACCAGGCCGGCTTCGAGGAGCTGCTGTCGAAGAAGGGCATCGGCAACGACACGACCGTCGTGCTCTACGGCGGCAACAACAACTGGTTCGCGTCCTACGCGTTCTGGTACTTCAAGCTCTACGGCCACCAGGACGTCAAGCTCCTCGACGGCGGCCGCAAGAAGTGGGAGCTGGACTCCCGCGACCTGGTCGACGGCGCGCAGGTCCCGAACCGGCCGGCCACGCAGTACAAGGCCAAGCCGCAGGACACGTCGATCCGCGCCTTCCGCGACGACGTCGTCGACGCGATCGGCAACAAGAACCTCGTCGACGTGCGCTCGCCCGACGAGTTCTCCGGCAAGCTGCTCGCCCCGGCCCACCTCCCGCAGGAGCAGTCGCAGCGTCCGGGCCACGTCCCGTCCGCGCGCAACATCCCGTGGTCGAAGAACGCCAACGACGACGGCACCTTCAAGTCGGACGAGGAGCTCAAGGCCCTCTACGAGGACGAGCAGGTCGACCTGTCCAAGGACACCGTCGCGTACTGCCGCATCGGTGAGCGCTCGGCCCTGACCTGGTTCGTGCTGCACGAGCTGCTCGGCCAGGAGAACGTCAAGAACTACGACGGCTCGTGGACCGAGTACGGCTCGCTCGTCGGCGTGCCGATCGAGCTCGGCGCCAACAAGTAAGACCTCAACCGACCTCTCGTATCTAGGAGTTCAGCATGTGTGGAGCGAAGGCCGGCGGCCCCGACGCCTCGACGATCAAGCCCGGTGAGACCACCATCCAGGGTCAGGTCACCCGCGACGGCGAGCCGGTGACGGGCTACGTCCGTCTGCTCGACTCGACCGGCGAGTTCACCGCCGAGGTCCCGACCTCGGCCACGGGCCAGTTCCGCTTCTACGCGGCCGAGGGCACCTGGACCGTGCGCGCGCTGGTCCCGGGCGGCACGGCGGACCGCACGGTCGTCGCCCAGACGGGCGGGCTCGCGGAGGTCGCGATCGCGGTCTGAGCGACCCGGCGATCACGCGTGACGGCTGAAGGGCCGCACCCCAGGGGTTGGACGCCACTGGACGGGGTGCGGCCCTTCGGCTTGCGCCTTTCCGCCTGCCCGGCGCGGCGCGCACGGGCTTAGGCTGGAGAGATGTACGCGCGGCGGAAGCACGCCTACTTCGCCATGATGGGCGTCTGCATCGCCCTCTTCGTCCTGGCCTGGGGCGTCGTGCGCCTCTGGTCGGTCCCCGCCGCCGTGATCATGTGCGTCGTCGCCATGGTCATCCCGCCCTTCGCCGCCATCGTCGCCAACCGCAAGGGCCCCGAGGACCGGTGGTGGGACGAACCGGACGGGGAGCGGCGCCCGCCCCGACGGTGACCGATTCGTGATCACGTTACGTGCAACCTTCAAGTATCGCTGTGGGTCTCCTGTGCGCGGAGAACGGAATCCGCGCTTCGAGTTCTGTGGGGGGACCTGTTGGATCACGAACAAGCACCACACATCGCGCCCGGGGAGAGACCCCGGCGCCACCGCGCCCGCACACCCGCGCTGATCGGCGCGGCCGCCGTGCTCGGCGTCGTCGCGGGCCTGTGCACCGGCTACGTCGTCCAGGCGGGCCGCGCTCCCGACCCGCTGCCGCCGCTCGCCCAGCAGAAGGTCGCCCAGACCAAGGGCGGCAAGGCTCCCGAGGCGCTCTCCGCGGCGCAGGACCGGCGGATCAAGACCGACGGCGACCTGCGCAAGCTGCTGGTGCCGAAGCCCTCCGGCGCCCAGCGGGCGACGGGCATCCCGCAGGGCTGGGTCGACCAGTTCGGGTTCGCCGCCGACTACGACCGGCCGGCCGACGCCTTCCGCGATCTGTCCGCCGACTCCTTCCGGCGGGCCGCGACCGTGTCCTGGCAGCGGGGGCAGTCCACGACGGCGGTCAACCTCGTCCAGTTCCGCGAGACCGAGCACCTCGCCTCGCAGGACTACGTCAGCGTGCAGGGCGACTTCGCCACCGAGGACTCCGGCAACGACGGCGAGCCGATCCCCGGCAGCGCCGAGGGCCGCGTCTACGTCTACGAACGGCCCGACACCAAGCCCGGCTACCTGCCGATGTACACGTCCCACACGCTCGCCGCGCGCGGCGACATCGTGATGGACATCTGGATGTACGACACCAAGCCGATCTCGAAGAAGTCCGCGATGGATCTCGCCAAGCGGCAGTTGGAGCGCCTGTGAGCGACCAGTCTCCGCGGCCCGAAGAGCCGGCCGCCGCGCTCCCGCAGCCCGTGGATCCGCAGTCCGAGGCCCCGCGTCGGCGTCGCCGCTGGCCCGCCGTCACCGTCGCCTGCGTCGTCGTGCTCGCCGTGGCCGGCGGCGCCGGATTCACTGTGCTGAAGGTGAACGACGCCGACCGCACCGTCCGCACCAAGGTGTGGGGCTCGCCCGAGCAGGGCAAGCAGCGCGCGGCCGGCTCCGCCGACGACGACCTGATGAAGCGCCTGCTGCCGATGCCCGACGGCTACGCTCCCGGCCCCGACATCGACGAGTTCGGCAACGAGAAGGTGATCACCGGCAAGGAGGCCACGGCCCGCTTCAAGAAGAGCGCCGACAACCTGCCCTCCCGCCAGCGCGACGCCCAGCACAAGTCGATCGACAAGCTGAAGCTCAAGGGCCTGGCGGTGCGCAGCTACTCCGCCGAGTCCTCCGACCTCGTGGTCGAGACCCAGCTCGCCGAGATCCAGAACCGGCAGGCGGGCCGCAACATCAAGGAGTTCCGGTCCGAGTTCCTGCGGGCGCTCGGCGTCTTCGGCAAGGGCCCGAAGATCAAGGGGCACCGCAACGCGGACTGCTTCCGCGCGCCCCGCGACAAGGAGACCAAGCTGGACCTGCTGATGTGCAGCGCGTACCAGGACGACCTCCTGGTCTCCGTCACCGCGTACGGCCCGTCCTCCCTCGACAGCGGGGCCGTCGCCGACCTCCTGGCCCAGCAGCTCGACCACATCTCGTCCCGGGGTGAACTCGTATGACGTCCCAGCCGACAGACCAGGTCCCGGACCAGGCTCCGGAGCACACCCCGGACCGGCTCGCGGAGCAGTACCCGGCCCCGCCCGCGCACCCGCCGCTCTTCCCGCCGCCCCCGCCCGCCGGCAAGAAGGACCGGCGCGTCCTGCGGGCCGCTCTGCGCTGGACCGCCGCCGTCGTCGTGTTCGCGGCCGTCGGGGCCGGGGTCGCGTACGGGGTCACCGAGCAGAAGCGGAGCGATCTGCCGGGTCTGGCCACCGAGAGCGACGGGCGGTGGGAGTACCCCACGATCGTCCGGCCGCCGCTGCCGAAGGACGCCCCGGCCGCGTTCGCCGAGGACAACCTCCGCGAGGAGCACTTCGCCGACCTGCGCGCGCTGATCCTGCCCGCGCCCGAAGGCGCCGAGGAGGACAAGGCGCTCGCAGGGAAGGACGGCTGGCTGCCCACGGCCACGTACCTGAAGACGTACGACAAGGAAGCGCGGAGCGATCTCGCCCAGTCCCTGAAGGACGGCGGCCTGCGGCACATCGCGGCGCGCGGCTGGACCATGCCGGACGGCACGCACACCAGCGTCTACCTGCTGCGCTTCAATACGGGCGCCTTCGCCCGCGAGTACCGCAGCCAGGTGAACCAGAGCCTGGCGACCGTGGTCGGGGCACCCAAGTTCGACGAGGAGTTCTCGCTCCAGGGCAACGCCGACGCGGTCCCCCACACCCATCTGTACGTCTACGGCGAGCAGAAGCCGTACGGCAAGGAACGCGTCCGGTACGCGTACGTCGAGGCCGGTGACGTGCTGGCCCTGGTGGTCCAGACGGACGACGGGCACGGCTCCGCCATCCCGTTCCGGCAGACCGTCGCGCTGCAGAACCAGCTGCTCGGCTGACCTCACCGAGTGCGCCGGGCCCCACCCGACTACAGTGGGGCCCGGCTCTGTATCCGCATACGTTCCGCTCACCGAGGAGCACCCCGTGCTTGAGGCTTTCTTCTCCGCTCTGCTCGTTCTGGTCTGCGTCGGCGTCCTCGCCTTCGCCGGTCTGACCGTGAAGAAGCTGTACCAGGGCCAGCGCTGACCTACCCCACCTGATTGAGCACTCCATGATCCAGATCCCGTCGGACCTGCACCCCGACCTCGTTCCCCTCGCGTTCCTCCTGGGCAACTGGGCAGGCGCGGGCGTCACCGACTTCCCGGGCGCCGAGAAGGCCAACTTCGGCCAGGAGGTCTCCTTCACCCACGACGGGCGGGACTTCCTGGAGTACCACTCGCACACCTGGATCCTCGACGGCGAGGGCAACAAGGTGAAGCCGCTGGAGTCGGAGTCCGGCTTCTGGCGCGTCGGCAAGGACCGCAAGGTCGAGGTCGTCATGGTCCGCGACGACGGTGTCGTCGAGGTCTGGTACGGCGAGCTGGCCGACAAGAAGCCGCAGATCGACCTCGCGACGGACGCGGTCGCCCGCACCGCGGCCTCCGGCCCGTACAGCGGCGGCAAGCGGCTGTACGGCTACGTGAAGAGCGACCTGATGTGGGTCGGCGAGAAGCAGACCCCCGAGGTTCCGCTGCGCCCCTACATGTCGGCCCAGCTGAAGAAGGTCGTCTCCCCGGAGGAGGTCGCCGAGATGGCGCGCAACCTCCCGGACATGCCGGACGACGGCATCGCCTTCTTCAAGTAGTCCTAGACTCGACGGTGTGGTGAGCACCGACTGGAAGAGCGACCTGAGGCAGCGCGGCTACCGGCTGACGCCGCAGCGACAGCTTGTCCTCGAAGCCGTGGACACCCTCGAGCACGCGACCCCCGACGACATCCTGGGCGAAGTACGCAGGACGGCGTCGGGGATCAACATCTCGACGGTCTACCGGACCCTGGAGCTCCTGGAGGAGCTCGGGCTCGTCAGCCATGCCCATCTGGGCCACGGCGCCCCCACGTACCACCTCGCCGACCGGCACCACCACATCCACATGGTGTGCCGAGACTGCACGAGCGTGATCGAGGCCGATGTGGACGTGGCCCGCGAGTTCACCGACAAGCTGCGCGCCGAGTACGGCTTCGACACCGATCTGAAGCACTTCGCGATCTTCGGCCGGTGCGCGGGCTGCACGGAGGCCAAGGCCGCCGGGACGCAGGCCCGGGCGCAGGAATAAGCGCGTCCGCCCGCTCGTCGTAGTCTGTGTGAACATGCAGCGACTTTCACCGAGCAGCCCCCTGCTGACCCTGCCCGGCGCCGTCTCCGCCGAGGGCGTGGACGAGGGCGTCGCGGCCCACTACGGCGACCTGTTCCGCGAGCAGCGCTCCCTCGCCGACGGATCCGGCGTCGTGGACCTCTCGCACCGCGGGGTCATCACCGTCACCGGCGACGACCGGCTGAGCTGGCTGCACCTGCTGCTCACCCAGCACGTCAGCGACCTGCCGGCCGGCCAGGCCACGGAAGCGCTGATCCTCTCCGCCAACGGACACATCGAGCACGCCCTGTACCTGGTGGACGACGGCACCACCACGTGGGCGCACGTGGAGCCCGGCACCCAGGAGGCGCTCCTCGCGTACCTGGAGTCCATGAAGTTCTTCTACCGGGTCGAGGCCGCCGACCGCACCGCCGAGTTCGCGGTCGTGCACCTGCCGGCCGGTTCCATCGCCCCGGTGCCCGACGGGGCCGCCGTGCGCGAGACGCCGTACGGCCGCGACCTGTTCCTGCCGCGCGCCGACCTGGAGTCCTACGCGACCGAGCACGGGCCCGCCGTCGGCCTGCTGGCGTACGAGGCGCTCCGCGTCGAGCAGCACCGCCCGCGCCTCGGCTTCGAGACCGACCACCGCACCATCCCGCACGAGCTGGGCTGGATCGGCAGCGCCGTGCACCTGCAGAAGGGCTGCTACCGCGGGCAGGAGACCGTCGCCCGCGTCCAGAACCTCGGCAAGCCGCCGCGGCGCCTCGTCTTCCTGCACCTCGACGGCAGCGAGGTGCACCTGCCGGCCCACGGCGCCGAGGTGCGGCTGGCCGCCGACGGCCCCGAGGGCCGCAAGATCGGCTTCGTCACCACGTCCGTACGCCACCACGAGCTGGGCCCGATCGCCCTCGCGCTGGTGAAGCGGAACGTGCCGGTCGACGCCCCGCTGCTCGCCGAGACCACGGCGGCGGCCCAGGAAGTCGTCGTCGAGCCCTAGCTCAGACGTCGATCAGGACGGTGAACGGGCCGTCGTTCGTCAGGGACACGCGCATCTGCGCCCCGAAGCGGCCCGTCGCCACCGTCGCGCCCAGCGCCCGCAACTGCGCGACGACCTCGTCGACCAGCGGCTCGGCGACCTCGCCGGGAGCCGCCGCGTTCCAGGTGGGGCGGCGGCCCTTGCGGGCGTCGCCGTAGAGCGTGAACTGGCTGATGACCAGCAGCGGGGCGTCGATGTCGCTGCACGACCGCTCGTCGGCGAGCATCCGGACCGACCAGAGCTTGCGGGCCAGCCGGGCCGCTTCCTGCGGGGTGTCCTCGTGGGTCACCCCGACCAGGACGCACAGCCCCTCGCCCTTGATCTCGCCCACGGTCTCGCCGTCCACGACGACGCTCGCGCCGTCCACCCGCTGTACCACTGCTCGCATACGGTCATCATGCCGTGCCCGCCACACCCGGCGTCCGAACCCCCCATCCGGGGCCGATATGGGGCACTCGCACCCTAAGTGGCCACGCGGAGTGGCACCATGCTCACACGTGGTGCGCCGGAGGCGTACGGCGGCAGTCCGGTCGAGGGGACGGTAAGCACACACCATGGATTCCCATGCCATGAGCCACACAACGAGTACGGGGCCGCCCGCAGAGCCCGCCACCGTGTCGCTGACGCATCTGTCGCGGCCGCCGGTCCAGCGCACGGACAGTCCCGAGCTGCGGCCCGTTCCCGTACCCGACCTGGCCACGCTGCGGCTGGCCGAGCTGCGGACGCTGCGCCGGGACTCCCAGCAGGACGAGGCCGACCTGAGCTATGTGCGGCGGCTGCTCCAGGGCCGGATCGACATCCTGCGGGCCGAGTTGGCGCGGCGGCGGGATCCGGAGGGGCCCGTGGTGGACCGGCTCTCGGAGATCCTGCGGGACCAGCCGACGCGCTACCGCTCGTCGGCCCGGCACGTCACGCTCGGGACGCCGCGCAGCGAGGAGTTCCGGCGGCTGGCCTCGGAGATGCTCTCCGAGGTGGAGCTGTCGGACCTGGACGCCCGCACCGACGACGAGCTGCATGCCGGGATGGGGCGGCTCGTGCGGTACGAGCAGCAGGTGTCGCGGAGGAGGCAGCAGTTGCAGCGGACGGCCGACGACTGCAGCGCCGAGATCGCGCGGCGGTACCGGGAGGGCGAGGCGCAGGTCGACGATCTGCTGGGGGACTGACGGGGGTGTGGTCGGGCGCGGGTTCGGTGGGGGCCGGCCGCGCTGTTCCCCGCGCCTCTGGGCCGTCCGCCGGGTGCGGCTCTCGTCGTGGCTGGTCGCGCAGTTCCCCGCGCCCCTGAGATGCGCACTTCGTGCGCCATCTCATCGCCCCTGGGCGAGCGGAGCTCGCTTCCAGGGGCGCGGGGAACTGCGCGAGAAGCGGCCACCGGCCGGCAGCCGGCGGACGGCCCAGAGGCGCGGGGAACCGCACGACCAGCCACGACGGCGCCGCACCCGGTGGGAATCCGCGCGACACCCCGGCAGGACCCCGCCTAGCGTGGCTCCATGAGCGACATCGACGTGCGGCCCATCACGGAGGACGAACTCCCCGACTGGGTCCGCGCCCTGAACACCGGCTTCCTGCGCTCCGCGACCCCTTCCCCGGAAGAGACCGCCAAGCGCAGAACCCATTTCGACCTGACCCGCACCAGGGCGGCGTTCCCCCCGGACGGCGACCGACAGGTGGCCACCTTCCGCTCCTTCGCCCAGGAGCTGACCCTCCCCGGCGGCGCAGCCGTCCCCACGGACGCCATCTCGAACGTCACGGTCAGCCCCACCCACCGCCGCCGCGGCCTGCTCACCCGCATGATGGCCGCCGACCTCGCCGAGGCGAAGGAGCGCGGCGACGTGGCCGCCACCCTGATCGCCGCCGAGTACCCGATCTACGGGCGTTACGGATTCGGCCCCGCGACGCACGCCGTCGACTGGCAGATCGACGTGCCGCGCACCGGACTGGACCCGCGCAGGTCCGGCCCCGACGACGGCGGCCGGGTCGACCTCGTCGGCGTCGAGGAGGTCCGCAGGGCCGGCCCCGCCCTGCACGACCGGATCCGCGGACGGATCGCGGGCGTGGTCTCGCGCGACGCCTACTGGTGGGAGCTGCACACCGGCCTGCACCCGACCCCCGACAACCCGTGGAAGGAACCCTTCTACGCGCTGTACCGCAACGCCCGCGGCGAGGTGGAGGGCCTGGCCGCCTACCGCACCGAGGACCGTTTCAACGACGCGATACAGCCGGAGTGCACGGCGCGCGTGCAGTATCTGTTCGGGCTCACCCCCGCCGCCGAGCGCGCCCTGTGGCAGTACGTCTGCTCGATCGACTGGATCACGTCCGTCCGCAGCGGCCTGCGGGCCACCGACGACCTGCTCCCGGACTTCCTGCCCGACCCGCGCGCCGCCCGCGTGGTGTCACGGGCCGACTTCCTGTGGGCGCGGATCCTCGACGTCGTACGGGCGCTGGAGGCGCGTACGTACGAGACGGCCGGCGAGCTGGTGCTCGAGGTGCACGACGCGGCGGGGCTCGCCGGGGGACGGTTCGCGTTGACGGCGGCGCCCGACGGCGCGGTCTGCGCCCCGAGCGCCGCGGCTCCCCAGCTCACGCTCGACATCCGCGAGCTGGGGGCGCTGTGGCTGGGCGGCGGGTCCGCGGTGCGGCTCGCCGCCCTGGGCCGGGTGGTGGAGGAGGAGACGGGCGCCGCTGCCGCGGCCGACGCCCTGTTCCGCACGGCCCGGCGCCCGTGGTGCCCCGACATGTTCTGAGGCCGGGGACGCGCTGCCCGAAGACCGACCGGGCTCCCGGCTCCCCTCCGGAAGGGAGCCCGGTCAGCCGCTCTGGGCCAGCAGCATCACGAGGGCGGCCGCCCCGATGCCGCTGATCATGGTGTTCTTGGCCTTGAGACCGACGGACAGCATGATGAAGGCGATGATGCCCATCGGCCCGTACTTCCACTGGATGAGCTGCTCGAATCCGATGGCCAGCGCGGCGACGACGATGGCGAAGACCGGCATGTCCCTACCCCCTTAGGTGGGAGTGGTGACCAACTCTGCTGCCAAAGCGATGGCGTAGACCAACCTCTGTGGTCGACGCCAACCCCCGTGGTTGTCCGACCATGTCGTCCAAGTTGGTCACCAACTCACTGGTACTTATCTCCGCTGCAGCGCGACTTATAACCATCCTTCCTTCAACTCCCTTGAGATGGCGTGAAGTTGTACCGTTGATGTGTGAGCCTGGAGCATGCCGCCGTCAATGGACGGCCAGAGCCGCGGCGGACGCAGTGGACGTACCGCGAGGTGGCGGATGAGCTGCGGGCCAGGATCCGTTCCGGCGCCCTGCGTCCTGGCCAGCGGATGCCAACTCAGGCCCAGTTGGCGGACGACTTCGGCGTGGAGCGCTCCGCGGTGCGCCAGGCGCTGCGCATACTCCAGTCCGAGCACCTGCTGGCCAACGTCTCGAAGGGCAGTCCTGCCACCGTCGCGGAGAACACGCAGTCCGCGTTCCGCGGCCCCGGAGCGCCTCCGCAGCCGACGATGGTGGGGCTCGCCCCGCGGGTCACGGCCGCCTTCCGGCAGCAGGACGTGGAGATCGACGCCCTGTGCCTGACGTCGGTCTCGCTGACCCTCGCGATGGGCGAACCCCTCCGGCAGATCCACGCGGGCCGCATGAAACCGGCCAAGGTCCGCGTCCGGGTGCTGATGCCCAGCCGGGACATCGACCTGGCCTTTCCGGCCCCGGCTCCGGTGGCGGCCCTGGAGGCCGAGCAGGAGGCGGCCCTGGGCGGCAGGCTGCGGCGTCACTGGCTGGCGCAGCGCAATGCGCAGGGCCAGGTGCTCAAGCACAACCTGACGGCCCTGCGCACCACGCACGGCATGGACGTCCGGGTGGAGTTCCGAGCCCTCCCGTTCACGCCACCGGTCAAGCTCTATCTGCTCAACGGCAACGAGGCGCTCTTCGCCTACTACACGCTGAGCAGGCGCGGTGAGCAGCTCGACCGGGAGCGGGTCGACGTGTACGACGCGGCGGGTGTCCAGCAGATGCTGTTCGCGTTCGAACACGGGGCAGGACTGCGGGACACCACCTTCGTCGAGCAGTCCCACCTGTGGTTCAACAGCCTCTGGAACACGATCAGTACGGACCTGACGCTGATCGGTCCCTGACCGGGCCGGTCCTCGGCTGCGTACTACTGGCCGTGCACTAGTGGAGCGCGGGGCCGGCCACCATGATCGCGAGCAGTACGCCACCGATGGAACTGCAGGTGGCGTTCCTGGCCTTGACGCCCACGGCCAGCAGGAGCAGGCCCGCGATGCCGGCCGGGCCGTAGTGCCACTGGACGAGCTGCTCGAAGGTGATCACGAAGACCGCGGAGAGGAGACTCAGGAAAGGCATGGCGGTTCCCCCTTCATCGGCTTCGGCAGGTGCTGCGACGGGTTGGCAGAGTGCGCGCCATCTGTAACCATCCGGTGCCAAGTTGGCTACCAACCCACGATTGTTGTCCCCAACTCGCGACGCTGAAAAACAAGTCTTCAACAACTCCCGCCAAATGGACGGGAGTTGTACCATTTGGTTGTGACCCGGGAGAGCGTGGCGGACATGGCGGACACGATGGACGTGACACTGAACGGAAGCAGAAAGCGGGGCCCCCAGGAGATCGCCGACGACCTGCGCCGCCGGATCAAGGCCGGCGAGCTCAGGGCGGGCGACCGGCTGCCCACGCAGGCGGTCCTTGCCGAGGAGTTCGGAGTGGAGCGCGGCACGGTCCGCCAGGCTCTCCAACTCCTCGAAGCCGACGGCCTGTTGAGTAGCCGCAGCAAGGGGAGCCCGCCGCGCATCGCCTCCGCGGCCACCGCGCCCGACGGGCCGCAGCCCACGATGGTCGCCCTGGCCCCACGGCTCGTCGAGGCGTTCCAGGCGCCCGAGGTGCGCATCGACGCGGTGTGCATGACCTCCGAGACCCTCATGCTGGCCCTCGGCGAACCGCTCCGCCTGATCCACGAGGGCCGGATGCGCCCGAGCGCCGTCGACGTCCGCATCCTGCTGCCCGGCCGCGACATCGAGCTCGCCTTCCCGGTGCCGGTCCCGGACCCCGGCGACGGCACCGACCGCGCCGACGACGTGGCGGTCCACCAGCGCTGGCTGGCCCAGCGCAACGCCCAGGGCCAGGTGCTGCGCCACAACCTCCGCTCGCTGCGCTCCTCGCACAACATCGACGTCCGGGTGACCTTCCGCGCCCTGCCCTTCACGCCCCCCGTCAAGCTCTACCTGCTCAACCACGAGGAGGCGCTCCTCTCGTACTACATGGTCACCAAGCGCGAGGAGGAGATCGACAGCGGCACCAAGCTGGAGATGTACTCGGCGACGGGCACCCAGGCCCTGCTGTTCTCCTTCGAGAAGCGCGCGGGCCACCGGGACCGCGCGTTCGTCGAGGAGTCCCAGAAATGGTTCGACGCGCTCTGGGCAACCATTACGTCGGACCTGACACTCTCCTAGTGACTTCTGATCTGGCGAAGCAGACTGATTCAGTGGCTGACGAGACGGAATACCGCGGGGAACTGACCGGGCTGGTGCGAGGGGCGCGGTATGTGCTCTTCGACTTCGACGGGCCGATCTGCCGGCTGTTCGCGGGGCGGTCGGCCGAGTGGATCGCGCGGGAGCAGGTGGCCTGGCTGGATGCGCAGGGGCTCGGCGACGCCCTGACCGCTGAGGGGCATGTGGACAGAGATCCGCACGGAGTGCTGCGCAGCCTGGGGCGCCGGCGGCCGTCGAGTGACCTGGTCGTGGAAATGGAGAAACGTCTCACCGACCATGAGCTCCAAGCGGTCCCCACCGCGTGGCCCACCCCGTACGCGGACCCCCTGATCCGCACCTGGTCCGCGCTCGGCGCCCGCCTCGCCATCACCACCAACAATTCGCCCGAGGTGGCCCGGCGGTATCTGGCCGGACGCGACCTCTCCGCCTGCTTCGAGCCGCACATCTACGGCCGCACCCAGGACCTGACCCTCCTCAAGCCCGATCCGTACTGCCTCAACCGTGCGCTGAACGCCATGGGCGCGGCCCCCGCCACTGCCCTGATGATCGGTGACACCCCCACGGACCTGCGCGCGGCCGAGGCCGCCGGCATCGCCTTTCTCGGCTACGCGCGTAACGAGGACAAGGAGCGGATGCTGCGGGAGGCCGGCGCCTCTCAGGTGGTCCAGTCGTTGCAACAACTGCTCGGAATTCTGCTGCACCGGTCCTGACCTGCGGATCCACCGTTCTGGCTGACAAGTCGGTGGAGTTGGCTGCCAACTGGCGTAGAGTTGACGCGACTTGGTGCTGCGGATCGGTACTGCTGATCGGTACTGCGGAGGTGATCGTGCCGTGGTGAACGACAAGAGCGTCCCGGCGCTCCGTCCCACCTCCGAGGACATAGCCGAGGAACTGCGGACCCGTATCAGGACCGGGGTGCTCGGGGCGGGCGACCGCATGCCCACGCAGGCCGCGCTCGCCGAGGAGTTCGGGGTGGAGCGGGGCGCTGTGCGGGGCGCTTTGCAGCTGCTGCGGGCGGACGGCCTGCTGACCAACGTGAGCAAGGGCAGCCCGCCGCAGGTCGCCGAGCGGGCCACGGCGGCCCTGCCGAGCGGATCCCGCTCCGCGCGCAGCATTCTCGGCCCCCGGCTGGTCGCCGCGTTCCAGGAGTCGGATGTACGCCTCGACGTGGTGTGCCTGACGGCGGAGACCCTGATGGTGTCGCTGGGCGAGCCGCTGCGGCAGGTCTTCGAGGGGACGAGCCGGCCCCGCTCGGTCCACGTACGCGTCCTGCTCCCGGCGAGCGACCTGTTCTTCGACTATCCGGCGCCGGAGAAGGGCTGGGGGCACGACGCCGAGCTCGACGCGGCGCTCCGCCGGCGCACAAGGAACCAACTGGCCGCGCAACAGACGGTCCTGGAGCAGAACTTCACCCTCCTTCGCCGGGTGGGCGGCATCGACGTTCGCACGGAGTTCCGCCGTCTGACGGGCACGCCCACCCGCAAGGTCTATCTGCTCAACCGGCGGGAGGCCCTGATCGGGCACTACATCCCGCAGCGGATCCTGCGGGAGGTCGACGACTACGACAACGGCACCCCGGTGCCCCTGTGCGATGTGCGGGGCTTCGAGACCCCGATGTTCGCGTTCGACCGGGCCGGGGGCCCGATGGAGACCGCTTTCGTCGAGGCCGAGCAGCAGATGTTCGACGGGCTCTGGGAGCACGTGGCCCGGGATGCCGGTCAGGTCTGAGTGATCGTCTTCGCGGTCCTCCGGCAGCGGTGGCGTGATTCCGTCGGGGAGCGCCCGGCCGAGTGAGCGGGGTGGGCCGAGACCGGTCAGGAACCGTTCGGCTGTCGAACGCGGATTTCGGAAGTGTGGGTTTCCTCTGCCGGTATCAGCCGTTCGCTGCATAGGGCCTCTGAGCGGGGCCGCAGGTCGATATCGTGCAGCCTTTCTGTCCGGACTTCTGCATGGACATGCTGGAGACGCTTGTGTCTGCCTCTTCCCCCGCGCGCCCGGTCAAGGCCCCGACGCTGGACGACTCCCAATGGGCCGCGCTCATGACGTACGCGGAAAGCAACGGCGCGGTGATGGAGGGCCATCACAACACCAACCGGGTGGTGTGTCTGCCGGCCACCATGGCCGGTTGGTTCGGCGGCTGTCTGGGGACACCGGCTTTGGTGACCGTACGGGCCCGGAAGCCGGGGGCCCTGCCGGTGGTGATCCGGATGTGGCAGGACGAGGCGCCGGTCCTGGGCGCGGTGCGCCCGATTCTCGAGAACGTGCCGTGCTGCCTGGCGCGGCGGGACGGCGTGGCGGTCCACAGTTACGTCCAGGGGGTTCCCCTGTCGCTGACCTGCCCGGCCGGCGAGTTCCTGGAGTCCGAGACGGTGCGGGCCCTGGCCGGGGAGCTCGCTCGGATGACGAGGGTGCGGATCGACGAGCTCCCGCCACCGCCGCCCGCGTGGTCCCGGCTGGGCCACCTCCTGGGGCAGAGCGCGGAGTTCCTGAGGACTCTCGCGCTGGCCGCCGACACCCAGATCCGGCAGCCCAACTGGGTTGCCTTCGCTGGGCTGTTCGCATCGCTGGGCGTGGAGGGACGGGCACTGATCGGTTTCGCGGAGAGGGTGCCGAGGCTCCACGACCGGCCTTTCAGCCTGCTGCACGGCGATCTGCACCGCGACAACGTGATCCTCGCCTTCGACCGGCCGAAACGTCCCCTGATCTGCGTCGACTGGGAACTCGCGATGTACGGGGACCCGCTGCACGACCTCGCCACCCATCTGGTGCGCATGCGCTATCCGCACCATCAATGGGACGAGGTCGTCGAGGCGTGGTGCCGGGCGATGAAGGAGGAGGGACGGGAGCAGGCGACGGACGGTGTGACGAGCGATCTGCCGCACTACGTCGACTTCGAGCGTGCGCAGTCCGTGTATCCCGATGTGATGCGAGCGGTGTGGACGCTCGGTTCCTCGTTCGGGCCCGATGAACTGGAGATGGCGGCCCTGGAGGTGCACCGGGCCCTGGAGGCGGCGGAGCGGCCGCTGCGACTGCGTGGGCTGCCGAAGACGAGCGCGATCGAGCAGCTGATCCTGTGCTGGTGCAAGGGCCACGGAGCCCGGTTCCTGGAGAAGGGACCGGGCGCGCGCTGAGCCTAGGAAAGCGATGAACGAGTCCCGCCGCGTGCCGACTTCGACGAGTAGGTGGTCGAGGAAGCGCTGTGGGTCGAGGCGCCGGCCTCCGCCCGCCCGGTGTCAAGGGTGCGACGCATCTCAGCACCGTGGTGACCGCGGGAGGCGTGGATGCCGAGGGGCGCCAGTACCTACCTCTAGGAGAGGGCTTCACGGTCCTCGCCGCTCCCGGGTTTCAGTTCCTTGAGTTTCGCTTGAGATTCAGGGAGTTGCTGCGGCTGTTCGACGCTCTTGCGAGTGAGGTGACCATCTGCGAAAGTGCACTGTTCCACCCTTCTGGGTCAATGGTTGCCCTGTGCCGTAAGAGTCAGCACGGTATCCAGCAGTGGTGCCAGCGAGTCCACGACGGCGTCCGCTCCCAACTTGGCCATCTGGCTTCCTTCTGCTTCATTGTCGGTGCAGCCGAGGAACAAGGTTCCTGCCGCTTGGGCGGCTTCCAGGTCCGTGACCTTGTCTCCCACCATGAGACAGAATTCCGGCTTCAGACCCAAGCCCGCCGACGCGCGTAGGACGCTGTCCGGATCGGGTTTCATTCTGTCCAGCGCACGGGGATCACGCCCGTAGACCCGATTCCCAAAGTGACCAGCTAGGCCGTGTTGATTCAAAAAGGCCGAAATGGGACCGGCGTCATTGTTGCTCGCCACGGCGAGTCCGACCCCTGCGGCGGCCAGTTGCGTGACCACCGCGTGAAGGTGGTCAGACGCTCTGGCCGTCTGGACGGCCACGTACTCGGCGCGTGTCACCAGGTCGGCGGCCAGGCCGGCGGTCGCGGACGTGTCTCGGCGCAGTTCCTGAAGAATGGCGTGGGAGTCGCGCAGTGCCGTCATGGTGCCTGGCAGCCGGACACCTCCAGCCCGCAACATGGCTTCCTTGATCTCCTCGGCCTGGGGAGCTGTACCATCCGGGAAGAGGCGGCACATCGGGCCATCGAAGTCGAAAATCACTCCCGAGGCCCGCTTGATGAGCCCTGCCAATCGGCCATGGCGATGTGCATGGTTCCTCTCATTCATGACGCAAGGCTCGCACGTGCGGACAGGAATGCCCACTTCCGGGGACAGTCGGGTCGGTACGCGTTGCTTTCGTCCGCTTCGGACCTTTGGCACGGAGTAGCGTGCTCCCCCATCGGTGTGGCACGGGCGTCGATTCTGCGGAGTGGGCAATGGCAGTGGAGAAGACCTCGCGGGCGCGTCGTACGGCAGCGACCCTCAGCCGGAGTGAACCGGAGATCGAGGGGCCTCTGAAGGGCTATCACCATGAGACGTACGTCATCTCGCTCAAGGGCGCATCGGACCACCTGGCCTCGGTGCGCTGGAAGTGCCGGGAGCCACGCGAGGGTCTCTACTGGTTCGACCGGCGGTGTTTCCCGTCGGAGGAGGCTGTGGTTGAAGCCCTGACGGGACGCATCACAAGTGTTCCGGAGCTCATCGAGACCAAGGGAGTGCGGCTCCAGCGTTTTGTCGAGGGCGAGACACTGGGGGCCAGGTACGGTGTCGGCGACGAGATTCCTGAAGCGATCATGCGGCAAATTCTGAATGTGTTCGCCGAGTTGGCGCGGATTCAGCCCGCCACACTGACTGTCAAGTGTCTTTGTGCTGCTGAGGACAGGGTGCGCGACGGCGATACGAACGGATTTCTTGAGCGGCTGATCCGTTTCACGGAAATGAGTGTCTACCGAAAGCACCGGAATCTGTACGGGGACCTGTTTGCCGAGCTCGGGATCCCTGGAGATGCCTTCAAGAGCCTGCGCGAACAAGTGGCCGGGCTACGCGAGCGCCCCTTTCGGCTGCTCCACGCCGACCTGCACCGGGAGAACCTAATTCTCGATCCGTCGGACCGGCTCTGGGTCATCGATTGGGAGTTGGCGATGTTCGGGGATCCGCTCTACGACTTGGCCACGCACCTCCATCTGATGCGCTACCCAGAGGTGCAGGAGAAGCGGGTCGTGGAGGAGTGGCGGGACGTCGAGGGTAGTGCCAGCTCGGTCGGGCTCGATGACGATCTTCCCTTGCTCCTCGCCTACAAGCGCGCCCAGTCTGTTTTCACGGATGTCATCAGGTCGGCCCTCACTCTGCGGAACGCAGGGCGCGCAGTGGATCGAACAGGCCTGCTGGCGGCTACGGCGCGCAAGCTTCACAGCGTGCTTCTGCATGGGGCGCCGCCGCTGGGCGTCATCTCCGTACCGGCCACCCGGTCCATTGCGACGATCATGCGGGAATGGCTGGGCTGACCCTCAAGTTGTGCGGCAACTCGGTGTGCAGTCAACGTACTTGCCAGCTTTGCGACGCTCGGTGACCATGGTCCTATGACGTCAAATGGGGGTACCGGGCCGCAGCGGAACGGTGGTTGGCGGAGATCGTTTCATGAACGCTATGAGGCGTGGACCGTGCGAGTCGTCCTGCTGGCCATCTTCTTGACGGGCCTGGTCGCGGGATTTGTGAAGCCTGTTGGCAACGCACTCGAAGGCAAGGCATTCGTAGGGGGTGCGCTGCTCAGCCTTGTCGCCTACGTGCTGTATGACGCGATCAAGGAGCTTACGGCGGCAATGGCAGAGCGTGAGAACCAGCCCGCGCAGACGGCCATCATGCGGGTCTTCGGGGATGAGGTGGTGGCTGCCTTCGGCACCGGCAGGATCGAGCTCTGTGTCATGGGATACACCGGTGAGACGTTGCTTCACGAGATCGAGCAGGGGCTGCGCGCTCTGAGAGGCAGGGCGGGGCAGGTCGACAGGATCCGTATCCGGATCCTGGCGCCGGACTTCAGCGTCCCCAGGCTCGTTCCGGCTCGGCTGGAAGGCGACGGCCGGGTCGACGACCCTGATTTCCGTGACGAGATCCGGGTCAAGTGCAAGTCAATAGCCACACAACTTGAGGGCCGTGTCGAGGAGTTGAAGTCCGCAGTGTCGCCCTCCCGGGAAATTTCCTGCGAGTACCGGGTTTACGACGGGGTGCCCGATCTGAAAGTGGTCATCCTGAACGAAGAGACGGTGCTGTTTGGTGTCTACGATCACTCGTCCATTCGGCTGGTCGACGGCAAGCAGTACGTCGATCCGTCCGGCGCGGACACGCCAATGAACCGGGTCTCGGCCTCCGTGGGACGGGGGGCGGCTCAGGCTGAAGCCTTAGCGCTGGTCAAGACATGGCGGATCTTGTTCGACGGCCGATGGGCCTTGTCCACCCTGCCGAGGTGGCGCCGTGTGGCGCCGGGCAGCGGGGTTTGAGCCTGTCTTTGCCTCCCGAGTCCGGCCGGATTCGAAAGGCGCGACCCTTTCTTTCTCTTCTTGCGCCTCGCCCGAGCGTGGATGATGGGGTTCTGGGGGGAAGGCGGCGACGCTCTCGGTGCGGGATCGGGCCTGAGTGTCGCGTGAACCCCATCCTGAGTGAGGGGCGGCGCATGGCCTACGGCACGGGGGGCGCGGAGAGCGGTGCCGGACTCTGGCGTGCGTTACGGCGGTTCCAGGAGCGGTTCGAGCCGGTGGTCATCCGCGTCCTGCTGGCGGTCATCTTCATCACGGGGCTGCTGGCCCAGTTCGTCAAACCGGTCGGGGATGCACTCGAAGGCACGGCGTTTCTGGGCGGCGCGCTGCTCAGTCTCGTCGGATACGTCGTCTACGACGCGCTGCGCGATCTGACCCAGGCCGCCCGGCCCCCGGCACGTGGGCGGGTCAACTCCCGTGAGCTGGGCGGCTTTGTGGCAGAGGCGTTCGAGGCGCGACGGGTGGAGATCAGTTTCTTCGGTTACACGGGGGAGACCCTCTACAACGAGCTGTACCGCCGTCTCGAACGGCTTGCGGACAACCCTGGCCCCACCCGCCGGGTCGTCATCCGCATCATGGTGCCGGACTTCTCACGTCCGATGCTGGTGCCCTCGCGAGTGGGGGCGGACAACGAGCCGCAGGACGACCCGGAGTTTCGGGCTCGAGCCGAGCGACGATGTCAGGAGTACGACCAGATCCTCTCCGAACTGGCGGAGGGGCTCACCCGGATCGGAAGAATGGATGTGACCTGTCAGTACCGCGTCTTTCAGGGGTCTCCGCTGCAAAAGCTGTGCATCTTCAACCGCAAGCGCGTCCTTCACGGCCTGTACAACGTCGCGACTCGTATGCCGCTTCGCGGTGCCGAGTACTACGACCCCAGGGGATACGACACGGACATCACCATCCTCGCCGGCGATCACGGCAGTCAGGACGAGGCCGCCATCGGGATGTGGGTCAAGCACTTCGACGACATGTGGAGACTGGTGGGCGAGGTGCCCTCCTGGCGCCGCGCCACCGCTGCCTGAGCCGCCGGCGCTCGGCCCCGTACCCTCCTCCCCATGACCACCCCACCCCCCTCCCTCCGCGAACTGAAGAAGCGGCGCACCCGCGAGACGCTCTCCGAGACCGCTGTTCGGTTGTTTCTGGAGAGGGGGTACGAGCAGGTGTCGGTGGCCGAGGTGGCCGCGGCTGCCGAGGTGTCCAAGCCGACGTTGTTCCGGTACTTCGCTTCCAAGGAGGACCTGGTTCTGCACCGGTTCGCCGACCATGAGGACGAGGCGGCGCGGGTCGTGGCGGGGCGTGCGGCGGGGGAGGGTGCGCTGGAGGCGTTGCGGCGGCACTTTCTGGCGGGGCTCGCGCGGCGGGATCCGGTGACGGGGCTCTGCGATCACCCGGCGGTGCTGGCCTATCAGCGGCTGTTGTACGGGACGCCGGCGCTGGTGGCGCGGTTGTACGGGTATCAGGAGCGGTCCGAGGCGGCGCTGGCGGGGGCGCTCGGCGGGCCGGAGTTCGAGGCGCGGCTCGCCGCCGGGCAGATCGTGGCCGTGCAGCGCGTGCTGGCGCAGGAGAACGGGCGGCGGATCGCGGCCGGGGAGTCGGCCGACGCGATCGAGGCGGACGCGGTGCGCGCCGCCGAGCTGGGGTTCGGGCAGTTGGAGCGGGGGGTGGCGGCGTCGGTGGGGAACGTTACAGAGTAAAGAATGTTACTCGGTAACGTATTTTGGTTATCGTGGGGGCATGAGTGACGACTCCCGCGACTCCCTCGGCTTCCTGCTCGCCTCCGAACGCCGTTTCCACGACACCTGCCGCACCGCCCTCACCGCCATGGTCGAGGGCGCCGACGAGCAGGTCGTCATCGGGGAGAACGCCTCCGCCTCCGGCGCCGACGCCGAGGTGCTCGGCTATCAACTGCGCAGCCGGGCCAAGGAGATGAAGGAGCTGCCGCCGGCGCCGTTGTTCTTCGGGCGGCTCGACTTCGGGGCGGCGGGGGAGCACGCGGGGCAGAGCTACCACGTGGGGCGGCTGCGCATCACGGAGCATCCGGCCGCGCCGCCGCTCGTCGTCGACTGGCGGGCGCCGGTGTCCCGGGCCTTCTACCAGGCGAGCGCCAAGGATCCACAGGGTGTGGATGTCCGGCGCCGGTTCGGCTGGGCGCCGGGGAGCGTGGGGGACACGGCGGATCTGACGAGCCTGGAGGACGAGCGGATCGGGGCCGGAGAGGCGGATTCCGGGAGCCGGATTCTCGCCGGGGAGATCGAGCGGCCGCGCGTCGGCCCGATGCGGGACATCGCCGCGACCATCCAGCCGGAACAGGACGATCTGGTGCGGGAGGCGCTGACCGCGTCCGTGTGCGTGCAGGGGGCGCCGGGCACCGGCAAGACGGCTGTCGGGCTGCACCGGGCCGCGTACCTGCTCTATACGTTCCCGCAGCGCGTCCAGCGGGGCGGGTTGTTGGTGGTCGGGCCGAACCGGACGTTCCTCTCCTACATCTCCGCGGTGCTGCCCGCGCTCGGCGAGAGCGGGGTGCGGCAGTCGACGGTGGAGGAGTTGGTGGGCTCGGAGGCGTTGACCGTGCGGTCGTCCGACGACGAGGCCGCCGCCGTCGTCAAGCACGACGCCCGGATGGCCGAGGTGCTGCGGCGGGCGCTGTACGCGCGGGTGTCGGCGGCCGGGATCGTCGACGATCTGGCGGTCCCCGATCCGCAGGTCTCGTACCGGTGGAGGGTGCCCGCCGCGGAACTGGTGCGCATCGTCGAGGGCGTGCTCGCCGAGGCGCCGCCGTACGCCGTCGGGCGCGAGCGGGTGCGCAGCAGGGCCGTGCGATACATCCAGGAGCGCGCCGAGCGGCGGGCCGTCAACGTCAACCGGGCCTGGCTGCAGCGGATCGAACGGTCCCGGCCCATGAGCGCCTACGTGGACGCCGTGTGGCCCCGGGTGCGGGCCGAGGAGGTCGTGCACCGGCTGCTGTCGGATCCGGAGGTGCTGGCGCGGGCCGCGGACGGGGTGCTCGACGCGGCGGAGCGGCGGGCCGTGCTGTGGGCGCGGGCGGCGCGCTCGTGGAAGTCCGCCCGGTGGTCGGCCGCCGATCTGGTGCTGGTCGACGAGGTCGCCGGGCTGCTCGGGCATCCCGAGGGGTACGGGCACATCGTCGTCGACGAGGCGCAGGATCTGTCCCCGATGCAGGCCCGGGTCATCGCGCGGCGGGCCACGTTCGGTTCGCTGACCGTGCTGGGGGATCTGGCGCAGGGCACCACGCCCTGGGCGGCGCGGAGCTGGGGTGGGCTGCTCGGGCATCTCGGGCGGCCGGAGGCGCGGGTGGTGCCGCTGACCGTGGGGTTCCGGGTGCCGGCGGCCGTGGTCGGGCTGGCCAACCGGGTGCTGGAGCGGATCGATGTCGCGGTGCCCGCGGCGCGGTCGCTGCGCGGGGACGGGGAGTTGCGGGTGCGGGAGGTCGGAGACTTGGTGGGCGGGGTCGTGGACGCGGTGCGGCGGGCGCTCGGGTTCGCCGGGTCGGTCGGGGTGATCGCTGCCGAGGGGGATGTGGGGCGGGTGCGGGACGGGCTTGTCGCTGCCGGGATTGTCGTCGGCGGGGCCGATGAACTGGGGGTCCGGGTCGGTGTGCTGGCCGCCGGGGAGGCCAAGGGGCTGGAGTACGACCATGTCGTGGCCGTCGAGCCCGCGGCGATCGTGGAGGCCGAGGTGCGGGGGCTCGAGCGGTTGTATGTGGTGCTGACCCGGGCTGTGTCGCGGCTCGATGTGGTGCACGCGCGGGAGTTGCCGTTCGGCTGACGTGGGGGGTGGGTGCGGCTGTTCTTGTGGTCGTGCAGTTCCCCGCGATCCTGAGTGGTTCTTCGTGTGCGGGCCGGTGGCCGCTTCTCGCGCAGTTCCCCGCGCCCCTGAGATGCGCACTTCGTGCGGCATCTCATCAAGAGAGGTGCGCTTGTGCGACGCGTCATCGGAGAAGCGTGCTCGTGAGGCACCTCGCCTGGGAGGCGCGCCCGTGCGGCGCCACCTCTGAGAGGCGCGGCGGAGCCGCAGCCTCAGGGGCGCGGGGAACTGCGTGAGAGACCCCAGCGGGCCGCACCCGGCGACGAGGAGCTAACCCCGCTGGCGAGCCCTGCGCGCGGGAGTCGGGGTCGGGGACGGGGTGCTCAGGTGGCCGCCGGCCAGGTGGGACATCAGGCGGAGGAACACCTCCCGGTCCTCCGGAGGAAAGGCCGAGAGCGCCTCCTCGTGCACCCCGTCCACGATCTCCTGACTCCGCGCGGCGACCTTGGCCCCCGCCTTCGTCACGGCGATGATCCGCGCCCGGCGATCGGTGCTGGACGGCCTGCGCTCGGCCAGGCCCGCCTGCTCCAGGGCGTCGACCGTGACGACCATCGTCGTCTTGTCCATGTCGCCGATCTCGGCGAGCTGGTTCTGGGTGCGCTCCTCCTCCAGCGCGTGCACGAGAACGCAGTGCATCCGCGCCGTCAGACCGATCTCGGCGAGCGCCGCCGCCATCCGCGTAC
This sequence comes from Streptomyces sp. NPDC046716, assembly GCF_040645755.1. Taxonomy (NCBI): domain Bacteria; kingdom Bacillati; phylum Actinomycetota; class Actinomycetes; order Kitasatosporales; family Streptomycetaceae; genus Streptomyces; species Streptomyces sp. NPDC046716. The sequence continues at coordinate 46,811 of NZ_JBEYYU010000046.1, read as the reverse complement.
GCAGCACATGGCTGGTGTGGTCCAGGAGGTACGAGAGGTCGGGCCTGGTCCGGGTGGGGGCGGGCGTCATCGCGGTCATGCAGCCAAGGGTAGTTCATCAATGGTTCGGAGAAAGATAGTCTGCAACAGAACTATCTGTTACGGTCGTGTTGTCGTCGCCGCCCGGTAGGGGCGGCGGCCCGACTCGGAGGTGCTCCTGCCGTGTCCGCCGTATCCACAGAAGCCGAAGCAGCAGAAACAGCAGCAGAAGGAGAGGTCCGGGGGGCCGCGCGCCGCGAGGGGTTGCGTAGTCGCTGGGTCGCCCTCGGGGTCATCGCCACCGGCACCCTGATGATCATTCTCGACGGCTCGATCGTCACCGTCGCGCTGCCGGCGATCCAGCGGGACCTGGGCTTCTCGGCGACGGCCCTGAGCTGGGTGGTGAACGCCTACCTCATCGCGTTCGGCAGCCTGCTGCTGCTCGCCGGGCGGCTCGGTGACCTGGTCGGGCGCAAGCGGATGTTCCTCGCGGGCACCGTCGTCTTCACCGCTGCCTCGCTCCTGGCCGGGCTGGCCACGACGCCCGCCGTGCTGCTCGCGGCCCGTTTCCTTCAGGGCGTCGGCAGTGCCATGGCCGCCGCCGTCGGGCTCGGCATCCTCGTCACGCTCTTCACCGATCCGCGTGAACGGGCCCGCGCGATAGGCGTGTTCAGCTTCACCGGCGCCGCCGGGGCGTCGATCGGGCAGGTGCTGGGCGGAGTGCTGACCGACGTGCTCGACTGGCACTGGATCTTCTTCATCAACCTGCCGATCGGCGCCGCCGTCCTGGCCCTCGCCGTGCCCGCGCTGCCGGTCGACCGGGGAGCCGGGCTGCGGGCGGGCGCGGACGTGTGGGGTGCCGCGCTGATCACCGTCGGTCTGATGCTGGCCATCTTCGGGGTGGTCAACATCGAGGCGCACGGCGTGAGTTCGCTGCCCGCGGGCGGCGCCGTCGCTGCGGGGCTCGTGCTCGTCGCCGGGTTCTTCGTGCGGCAGGCCCGCGCTCGTACGCCGCTCATGCCGCTGCGCATCCTGCGCTCGCGCACCGTCGCCGGTGCCAATGTCACGCAGATCCTCACCCTGGCCGCGATGTTCGCCTTCCAGGTCCTGGCCGCGCTCTACATGCAGCGCGTGCTCGGCTACGGAGCCCTGCGTACCGGCCTCGCGATGCTGCCCGCCGCCGTGCTGATCGGGGCCGTGTCGCTCGGGGTCTCGGCGCGGCTGGCGGCGCGGTTCGGGGAGCGGGCGGTGCTGCTCGCGGGCCTCGTGCTGCTGGCCGGCGCCCTCGGCTATCTGGCGCGCGTTCCCGTCCAGGGGCAGTACGCGGCCGATCTGCTGCCCGTGATGCTGCTGATCTCCGGCGGCGGCCTCGTGCTGCCGGCGCTCGCCGGGCTGGGGATGTCGGCGGCGGGCGAGGAGGACGCGGGGCTGGCCTCCGGACTGTTCAACACCACGCAGCAGATAGGCATGGCGCTCGGCGTCGCCGTCCTGTCGACCCTCGCCGCGACGCGCGCCAACGCGCTTGCAGAGACCGGAAGTTCCGAGGTCGTCGCTCTGACCGAGGGGTACCGGCTCGCGTTCGGCATCGGGGCCGGGCTGATCGCGGCGGCGTTCGTGGTGGCGCTGGTCGTCCTGCGGCCGACGGGGGCCCGGGCGACGCGGGGCGCGCGTTGATCCACGTACGGCCGGGTGACGGTCCCGTCGCCGGCCGCCCGACATCTGTGAACCACTACGAACCACTACGAACCACTACCTGAGGAGAACTGTCATGGCCGGCCCCGCTCCCCGTTCGCTCACCGACGCCGAGCTCCGGAAGATCCTGGAGGAAGGGAGGTTCGGGGTGCTCGCCAGTGTCCGCGGCACCGGGCATCCGCACCTGTCCACGGTTCTGTACCACTGGAGCCCCGACGAGCGTGTGCTGCGCGTCTCCACCACCGAAGGGCGGCTGAAGCCGCGCCAGTTCCGGGCCGATCCGCATGCGGCGCTGCATGTCCGCCAGGGCGACTTCGCGTTCGCCGTCGCGGAGGGGGAGGCCCAGGTGACCGAGCCCAGCGGTACGCCCGGCGACGCCGTGGGGCGCGAACTGCTGGAGGTGGCGCGCGAGTTCGTCAAGGAGGGCGAAGAGGAGGCGTTCTTCGCGGAGATGGTCGACGAGCGGCGCGTCGTCATCCGGATCGGAGTGGCGCGGTTGTACGGGACCGCTCTCGACGGGTAGGGGCGCCGGGAAAAGGCGTGGCAGGCGGCGCCGATTGGTGTGTACCTTTCCGGCTCGTGACGAGACGCGCCGCTCCTTCCGACTCCGCGGGGCTCTTCTCCCGTACGTATCTGCCCGCCACCGCCAGCTTCGCCGCCGTGATGTTCCTGAGCGGGTTCGCGGCGCTCGCCGTGATGCCGATGCTGCCGATGGCGGCCCGGGATCTCGACGGGGTGGGTCTGTATCCGCTGGTGGCAGGCGCGTTCGTCGCCGCGAGTCTGCTGGGCGGGGTGCTCGGCGGGGCCTGGGCGGACCGGGCGGGGGCGCGGCTGCCGCTGATGGCGGGCGTGGTGCTCACCGTCGCCACCCTGATCATCTCCGCGACCAGCGGGAGCATCTGGCAGCTGGCGTTCGGGCGGTTCACGGACGGGATCGCGGCCGGGCTCGTGGCCGTCTCCGTGAACGCCGCCATCGGGCAGTCGTACCCCGACCACGTACGGGCCAAGGCCCTCGCCCTGATGAGTACGTGCTGGATCGTGCCGTCGCTCACCGGGCCGCCGCTCGCGGGGCTCGTGGCGGCCTGGTCGTCGTGGCGGACGGTGTTCTTCGGGCTCGCCGTGCTCACCGTGATCCCGGCGGCGGCCGCCGTCCTGCTGTTGCGGGGCCGGCCGATGCGGGCCGACGCGGTGTCCGCCGAACCGCCGCCCCGGCCTGCCCTGTTGGTCGCCGGTGTGGTGAGCGTGGCGGCGGCGCTCACCCAGTTCGGGGTCTCGGAGTGGGACGTCGTGCACCTGCTGTGTACGGGGACGGGGCTCGTGGCGCTGGTCGTGCTCGCCCCGCGTCTGTTGCCACCCGGCACCTGGCGGGCGGCCCGGGGGCTGCCGGCGACGGCGTTGCTGCGGGCGCTGACCTCGGGCGCGTACTTCACGCTCGAAGCCTTCGTGCCGCTGATGCTGACGACGGAGCGGCGGGTGCCGGAAGTGGTCGTCGGCCTCGCGTTCACCGGGGCCGCGCTGGGGTGGGCCGGGGCGTCGTGGGTGCAGGGGCGGGTTCAGGAACGGGTGCCGCGGCATCTGATGGTGCGCGTGGGGGCCGGGGTGATGGCGGTGGCGGTGGTGCTCGCCGGGCTCTGCACGCTGCCCGCGGTGCCGGCCACGGTGGCGGTGGCGTCGATGGTGCTCGCCGCGGTGGGCATGGGCTGGGTGGCGCCCTCGCTGACGCTGCTCTCGCTCGCGCACAGTGCCGCGGATCGGCAGGGGGCGGCGAGCAGTGCGATGCAGACGTCCCAGAACCTCGGTCAGACCGTGGTGCTTGCCGTGGCGTCGGGGCTGTTCAGCGCGGTGAGCGCGGTGGCGGCCGGTCAACTTCCGGCGTTCGCCGGGGCGTTCGTGCTGTTGCTGCTGCCGGTCGCCGCGGCGGGGGCGCTGGCCGCGCGGGCCCGGGTCGTGGGGCTCGGGGTGGCTGACAAGGGCGGGGTGGGGGAGCGGGCGGCCGAGGGGGTGCGCTAGTCGGTGCGATGCCGTCTGCGGGCGCGTCGTGGCTGGTCGCGCAGTTCCCCGCGCCCCTGAAGACATGCGCTGCGCGCAGCCTTCCCCCGCCCCGCCAGGTGCGCGGCCACCGGCCCGCGGGTCGCGACGAACCCCCGTGGGGCAGGCGCGGATCTGTCAGGGGCGCGGGGAACTGCGCGAGAAACGGCCACCGGCCCGCGGGTTGCGACGAACCCCCGTGGGGCAGGCGCGGATCTTTGAGGTGCGCGGCCACCGGCCCGCAGGTCGCGACGAACCCCCATCGGGCAGACGCGGAAATCACAGGGGGCGAGTCCTCACGTGCTCGCCCCCCGCATCACACCCTCACACCCCTACATACCGAGCCAAATGCTCCCCGGTCAAAGTACCCCGCTCGGCCACCAGATCCGTCGGCGTCCCCTCGAACACGATCCGGCCGCCGTCGTGGCCGGCGCCCGGGCCCAGGTCGATGATCCAGTCGGCGTGAGCCATCACCGCGGGGTGGTGTTCGACCACGATCACCGTCTTGCCGGAGTCGACCAACCGGTCGAGGAGGCCGAGGAGTTGTTCCACGTCGGCCAGGTGGAGCCCGGTCGTCGGCTCGTCGATGACGTAGACGGTGCCGGCACTGCCACCCGCGCCTCCCTTGCCCACCAGGTGCGTGGCCAGCTTCAGGCGCTGCCGTTCGCCGCCGGAGAGCGTGGTGAGCGGCTGGCCGAGGGTGAGATAGCCGAGGCCGACGTCGGTGAGGCGGGTGAGGATCTTGTGGGCGGCCGGGGTGCGGGCCGGGCCGTCGGCGAAGAAGGCCTCGGCCTCCGCGACCGGCATGGCCAGCACCTCGCTGATGTCCCGCCCGCCGAACGTGTAGCCGAGGACCGAGGAGTCGAAGCGCCGCCCCTCGCAGTCCTCGCAGGTCGACGAGGTGCCCGCCATCATCGCGAGGTCGGTGAAGACGACCCCCGCGCCGTTGCACGTGGGACAGGCGCCCTCGGAGTTGGCGGAGAAGAGCGCGGGCTTGACGCCGTTCTCCTTCGCGAACGCCTTGCGGATCGGTTCGAGCAGGCCCGTGTACGTCGCCGGGTTGCTGCGCCGCGAACCGCGGATCGGGGTCTGGTCGACGGAGACGACGCCCTCGGCGCCCTCCTGGAGGGGGACCGCGCCGTGCACGAGCGAGCTCTTGCCGGAGCCCGCGACGCCCGTGACGACGGTCAGGACGCCCAGCGGGATGTCGACGTTCACCTTCTGGAGGTTGTGGGTGTCGGCGCCGCGGACGGAGAGCTTGCCGGTCGCGGCGCGGGGCGCCTCCTTGAGCGACCTGCGGTCGTCCAGATGCCGGCCGGTGGTCGTGCCGCCGGCCCGCAGACCCGCCACGTCGCCCTCGAAGCAGACGGTGCCGCCCGCCGTCCCCGCGCCCGGACCGAGGTCCACCACGTGGTCGGCGATCGCGATGACCTGCGGCTTGTGCTCGACCACGAGCACCGTGTTGCCCTTGTCGCGCAGGCGAAGGAGCAAATTGTTCATGTTGCTGATGTCGTGCGGGTGCAGCCCGGTCGTCGGCTCGTCGAAGACGTACGTGACGTCGGTGAGGGACGAGCCGAGATGGCGGATCATCTTCACGCGCTGCGCCTCGCCGCCGGAGAGCGTGCCGGCCGGGCGGTCCAGGGAGAGATAGCCGAGGCCGATCTCCACGAACGAGTCCAGGCTCTGCTGGAGCGCTTCGAGGAGCGGGGCGACCGAGGGCTCCTCCAGCGTGCGGACCCACTCCGCGAGATCCCTGATCTCCATCCGGCAGGCATCCGCGATCGAGACCTTCTTGATCTTGCTCGAACGGGCCCCCTCGGCCAGCCGCGTCCCGTCGCACTCCGGGCAGACGGAGAAGGCCGTGGCCCGCTCGACGAAGGCGCGCACGTGCGGCTGGAGGGAGTCGATGTCCTTCGACAGCATCGACTTCTGGATCTTCGGGATCAGGCCCTCGTACGTGAGGTTGATGCCCTCGACCTTGATCTTGGTCGGCTCCTTGTGGAGCAGGTCGTTCAGCTCCCGCTTGGTGTACTTGCGGATCGGCTTGTCCGGGTCGAAGAAGCCGCAGCCCCGGAAGATCCGGCCGTACCAGCCGTCCATCGTGTAGCCGGGGATGGTCAGCGCGCCCTCGTTGAGCGACTTGGAGTCGTCGTAGAGCTGGGTCAGGTCGATGTCGGAGACCGAGCCGCGGCCCTCGCACCGCGGACACATCCCGCCGAGGCGTTCGAACGTCGCCCTGACCGCCTTCTTGGTGCCGACGCTGATCGCGCCCGCGCCCTTCACCGAGGCGGTGTTGAAGGAGAACGCGCTCGGCGGCCCGATGTGCGGCTCGCCCAGCCTGCTGAACAGGATCCGCAGCATCGCGTGCGCGTCGGTCGCCGTGCCGACCGTGGAGCGCGGATCCGCGCCCATCCGCTGCTGGTCCACGATGATCGCCGTCGTCAGACCGTCGAGGACGTCCACCTCGGGACGGGACAGCGACGGCATGAAGCCCTGCACGAACGAGCTGTACGTCTCGTTGATCAGCCGCTGCGACTCGGCGGCGATGGTGTCGAAGACGAGCGAGCTCTTGCCCGAACCCGAGACGCCCGTGAACACCGTGAGGCGGCGCTTGGGGATCTCGATGCTGACGTCCTTGAGGTTGTTCTCGCGGGCGCCGTGCACACGGATCAGGTCGTGGCGGTCTGCGGCGTGCGGGGCCGCCGCTGCCGCGGCCGCTCTCTTGGCGGGGCTCATCGGTCTCGTCTCTCCCTGGGTCCGGGCGGGCGGGCGCGTCAGCTGTCCTGGAGCACGCCCAGAACGTTGCCGTCGGGGTCGGTGAAGGTGGCCACCAGGCGGCCGCCGCCGACATCGTGCGCGGGCTCCTTCACAGTGCCACCCGCGGCGGTCACCTCGGCGAGCTTCGCTTCAATGTCCGCTACGTGCCAGTAGGTCACGGGGGACGTCATGCCCTGCTGCGCGCCGTTCGGCACCAGCCCGATGTGCTGCCCCGCGACGTCGAAGCCCACGTAGTACGCCTCGTCGACCTGCGGCGCGGTGCCGAGGAGCGCCGCGTAGACCTCCTTGGCCTTCGCCACGTCGGAGACGGGGTGGAGGACGGTCTTGATGCCGTTGTTCGTCATGGTCGCTCCCGGTTCCGTGTCTGTACGAACGACGCTAACCGCGGCTGCCCGGCACCGCTTCTCGATTCCTGACCGCTTGCGTCGCCGCAGGTCACAGCGTTCTTCCGGCGGTCTTGTCACATCCATGCCGCCGCCGGTGTCCTTATGGGCATGACGAGCGCACCGGGGTCCGGGGACCCGTTCCACACGCATCGGAACCTGCTGTTCACCGTCGCCTACGAGATGCTCGGCTCGGCGGCCGACGCGGAGGACGTGGTGCAGGAGTCCTGGCTGCGCTGGTCGGGCGTCGACCGCGCGGTGGTGGGCGACCCGCGCGCGTACCTCGTCCGCATCGTGACGCGGCAGTCCCTCAACCGGCTGCGCACCCTGTCCCGCCGCCGCGAGGACTACGTCGGTGAATGGCTGCCGGAACCGCTGCTGACCAGCCCGGACGTCGCCGAGGACGTCGAGCTGGCGGAGAGCGTGTCGATCGCCGTGCTCACGGTGCTGGAAACGCTCGCGCCGGCCGAGCGCGCGGTGTTCGTGCTCCGGGAGGTCTTCGAGCTGCCGTACGAGGAGATCGCCGCGGCGGTCGGCAAGTCGGCGGCGGCGGTGCGGCAGACCGCGCGGCGGGCCCGCGCGCACGTGGCGGCCCGCAGGCCCCGGATGCGGGTGGAGCGGGCGGAGCAGCGGGAGGTCGTGGCGCGGTTCCTGGCCGCGCTGCGCACCGGGCGGCTCCAGGAGCTGATGGAGGTCATGGCGCCCGACGTGGTCATGATCACCGACGGGGGCGGCGTGGTGGCGGCCGCGCTCGCGCCGCTGCACGGCGCCGAGTCGGTCGCGCGGATCCTCGCGGGCGCGCACGGAAAGGTGTCGGAACTCGCCACCGCCGTCGTCCTCCTCAACGGCGAGCCCGCCGGTCGCGTCGACTTCGACGGCGTGCCGTCGACGGTCAGTGTCGTGGTGGAGGACGGGCGCATCACGCGGGTCTATGTGGTGCGTAATCCGGGTAAGTTGACGCGCCTGGACACTCCGTCGGACCTCACGAGGTGAACGACGTTGACCAAGGTGCGCGCTCTCGTCTAGGTTCAGCGGGAATCATGCGGATGTGAGCATGACATAAGCACTTACGCAGGGGGGACCTGTGCACTACTACACCGATGTCCTGAAGAAGTACGCGACGTTCCAGGGGCGGGCCCGGCGCGCCGAGTACTGGATGTTCGCGCTCTTCAACGCCATCATCGCGATCGTCCTGATGATTCTGGCCGCCGTCACCAAGAGCTCGGCCCTCTACATCGTCTACGGCCTGTACATCCTGGCGACGCTGCTGCCCTCGCTGGGTGTCCTGGTCCGCCGGCTGCACGACACCGGCCGCTCCGGTGCCTGGTTCTTCATCAGCTTCGTGCCGCTCATCGGCGGCATCTGGCTGCTCGTCCTGACCGTCCTCGAGGGCACTCCCGGGGACAACAACTACGGCCCGAACCCCAAGGGCTTCGGCGGAGCCCAGCCGGGCCCGGGGGCGTACGCGGTCTGATTCCGCTCCGCCGCATCGCTCAACCGTCAGACCGCTCGCGCAAGTGCCCTGATCCGACAGCGGATCAGGGCACTTGTGCGTTCCGGGCGCGGCCGTCCGATGAGACGAGGCGCACTATTGCAAGCATCTGCTTGCAATAGTTAGCGCGGGTGGGGCAGTATCGACGTATGGCATCGCTCAACGTCGGCAATCTCGGCGAGTATCTGCGCGAGCAGCGTCGCAACGCGCAGTTGTCGCTCCGTCAGCTCGCCGATGCCACCGGGGTGTCCAACCCGTACCTCAGCCAGATCGAGCGCGGGCTGCGCAAGCCGAGCGCGGAGGTGCTGCAGCAGGTCGCCAAGGCCCTGCGGATCTCCGCCGAGACGCTGTACGTGCGCGCCGGCATCCTCGACGCGGAGCGGGACCGGGACGAGATCGAGACACGTGCGGTGATTCTCGCCGACCCCTCGCTCGACGAGCGGCAGAAGCAAGTCCTGTTGCAGATCTACGAATCCTTCAGGAAAGAGAACGGGAACCACGACGGCGACGGTGCCGAGCCCTCAAGCAAGTAGCAGTTGATGTGATCCGGGAGGACCACGCCATGGCCATCAAGGACGACCTGCGCAAGACCTTCTCCGACCCGACCCCGCTCTACTTCGCCGCGGGCGCCGCCGAGTTGACGTACCAGCAGGCGAAGAAGGTGCCGGGGCTCGTCGAGCAGCTGCGCGCCGAGGCGCCCGCGCGCTTCGAGGCCGTACGCAACACCGACCCCAAGGACGTGCAGGAGAAGGCGACCGGCCGCGCCAAGGAGGCGCAGGCCGTGCTCACCGCGAAGGTGAACGAGTTCGTCACCGGTCTCGACACCGACCTGAAGAAGCTCGGCGAGACGGCGCAGGAGTTCGCGCTGCGCGGTGTCGGCATCGCCGCCGAGGCCGCCGTCAAGGCGCGCGAGACCTACGAGAAGGTCGCCGAGCACGGCGAGGAGACCGTGAAGCACTGGCGCGGTGAGGCGGCCGAGGAGATCGTCGAGATCGCCGGGGCCGTCGAGCCGGACCCCGAGCCGGCGGCCGCGCAGGCTCCGTCCGCCACGGCGGAGAAGCCCGCGCCCACGAAGAAGACCACGGCCAAGAAGGCGACGGCGAAGAAGACCCCCGCCGCCAAGAAGCCGGGCACCGGCACCGCGGCGACGGCAGAGTAGGGCGTACGGCGTACGCCGACGGGTCGGGCACGTCTCGCGTGCCCGGCCCGTTGTACGGGTACGGTGACCAGAATGACGGGGCGCCGTGGCGCAGGCAGGTCGATACGGGTGGTGGCGTTGTGCTGATGCAGGGTTTCAACAGTTTCTTGTCGCTGCTGAACCTGGCGTTGATCGTCTTCAGCGGCTTCGCGCTGGTCGACGCCGCGATCCGGCGTGAGGACGCGTTCCGGGCGGCGGACAAGAAGACCAAGCCGTTCTGGCTGATCATTCTCGCGCTGGCCTTCGTCGTGAACTGGATCTTCGGGATCCTGTCGTTCCTGCCGATCATCGGGCTCATCGCGACGATCGTGTACATGGTCGACGTGCGGCCCGCCGTCCGGCAGGTCAGCGGTGGCGGTGGCGGCCGCAGGGGCGGCTCCAGCAGCGACGGCCCGTACGGGCCGTACAACGGCGGACGCTGACCCGGCCGGCACCGGTGACCGGGGAGCCGGTCACCGGTCCAGCAGCAGGACCGCCACGTCGTCCGTCAGCTCGCCCCCGTTGAGGTCGCGCACCTCGTTCATCGCGGCCTCCAGCAGTTCCTCGCCGCGCAGGCCCTGCGCCTGCTGACGGCGGATCATCTCCACCATGCCCTCCTGGCCGAGGCGCTGGTTCCCCTTGCCGATCCGGCCCTCGATCAGGCCGTCCGTGTAGAGCATCAGGTTCCAGGACGGGCCCAGCTCCACCTGCATCCGCGGCCAGCGGGCCTTCGGCAGCAGCCCGAGGGCCGGGCCGCTGTTCTCGTACGGGAGCAGCGTCGCCTCGCGGCCCGGGCTCGCGATCAGCGGCGACGGGTGGCCGGCCAGGCACAGGCCCGCGCGGCGGCCGTCCGGCGCGATGTCCACCGTGCACAGCGTCGCGAAGATCTCCTCGTCCGACCGCTCGTGCTCCAGGACCCGCTGGAGGGTGGAGAGCAGTTCGTCGCCGCACAGGCCCGCGAACGTCAGGGCCCGCCACGCGATGCGCAGCTGGACGCCGAGCGCCGCCGCGTCGGGGCCGTGCCCGCAGACGTCGCCGATCATCGCGTGGACCGTGCCGTCGGGCGTGCGGACCGTGTCGTAGAAGTCGCCGCCGAGCAGGGCGCGGGAGCGGCCCGGCCGGTAGCCGGACGCGAACCGCAGGGACGATCCTTCGAGCAGCGGGGTCGGCAGCAGGCCGCGCTCCAGGCGGACGTTCTCCTGGGCGCGCAGCCGGGACTCGGTCAGCTTGCGCTGGGCCACGTCGCCGCGCTTGCGCTCGACGGCGTAGCGGATGGCGCGGCCGAGGAGCCGGCCGTCCAGTTCGTCCCGGAACAGATAGTCCTGGGCTCCGACCCGGACCGCCTCGGCGCCGCGCTCGGCGTCGCCCGACGCGGTCAGCGCCAGGACGGCGTGCCGGGGCGCGAGGCGCAGCACGTGCCGCAGCGTCTCCAGCTCGTCGGTGTCCGTCTTGGCGCCGGGCAGCGCGAGGTCGAGCAGGATGCAGTTGACGTCGTGCGTGAGCAGCCGCTCGGCCTCGGTGAGGTTGCGGGCGGTGCGGACACGGATCGGCTTGCCCGCGGCGTCCGGCACCTCCGGGACGGTGAGCGACCCTGCCGGGTCGTCCTCGATGACCAGGAGCGTGAGGCCGGTGGTCTGGCCGGCCGCCGGGCCGCCGGTTTCCTCTGTGGCCATGGTGTCCGTGGTGTTCTCCGTGACATCCGTGGTGTCGAGGGCTCGGGTGCCGGTGCTGCTGCCTTTCGCGGCCGTGGGGCCGGTCGTGTCGTGGGCGGTCGGCCGATGGGCCGGTCCGGCGGACGGTGTCGTGGACGCAGCTCGACCCTGACCACCTTCCACGGCCGGGATCGCTCTCTGCCGCGGTACGGGTACGGGCATCGCTAGGTTTCCTTCCCTCCCCCCGAGGGCGCGGTGGGACGAAGGTCCTCGAACCACCGACGGGACCTTAGCGTCAGCCGCCGCCCGAACGGAATGGTGAACGGCAATCGGCCCCCGTCATATGCCGTGCCGACGAGCGGAATTGGGCAGGTTCCGGCCCTTGGGGGCTGGATGGGGGATGACGAAGATCACGTCGGAACGGTGGAACTGGAGTGAAGGAAGTGTGATGCGTCACGTGGGGTGCGCCACGCGGTGGCGCCCCGTCACCTGCTGCGCCGTGCGGCCCGTCACGCGTCCGGCCGCACGACTCCCAGGATCGCCATCGAACCGGCTCCGGCCACGGTCACCGTCCGGCCGGGGCGCGGCGCGTGGATGATGGCGCCGTCGCCTATGTACATCCCGACGTGGCTGGCGTCGTCGTGGTAGATGATCAGGTCGCCGGGGCGCATGTCCTCGATGTCGATGCGCTCGAGCTGCTTCCACTGCTCCTGGGACGTGCGCGGGATGCCGTGGCCGGCCGAGGCCCAGGCCTGCGAGGTGAGCCCCGAGCAGTCGTACGACTTCGGGCCCTCGGCGCCCCACACGTACGGCTTGCCGAGCTGGGCGGTGGCGAACTGGACGGCCTTCTTGCCCGCGGGCGTCGCCCGGCCGTTGATCTCCTTCAGGACGCCCGAGGAGAGCCAGGCCGTCTGCGCCTGCTGCTCGGCCTGCTCCTCCAGCTTGCGCAGCCGCTCGCGCTCCTTCTTCTCCAGCCTGCCCTCGAGCGCCTGCGCCTCCTTGATCTGGCGCTCGATCTTCTTCTTGGCCGCGGCCTTGTCCTTGGCGCCCGCGTCCAGCTCTTTCCACTTGGCGGAGGCGTCGTCGGCGTAGCGCGCGAGATCGTCCTGGGTGTCGGCCAGTTGGGACATCAGGTTCTTCGTGGCCTGCTGGCCCTGGTACATCCGGCCGGCGTTGTCCAGGAACTGCCGCGGGTCGCCGGAGAGCAGGAACCGGGTCTCGCGCGGGATGCCGCCGTTGCGGTACTGCTCCCGGGCGACCGCGCCCGCGCTGCTCTTGAGGCGGTCGAGCCGGCGCTGTCCGTCGGCGATCTTCTGGGCCAGCTTCACGATCGCGTCGGACTGCTTCTCGGCCTTCTCCTCCGCGGCGTTGTACTCGTCCGTCGCCACCGCCGCGTCGTGGTACAGCTTGTCGATCTTCGCGCGGACCGCCTCGAGGTCCCTGTTCTCAGGGGTCTCAGGGGTCTTCGGGGTCGGCGGGGTCGTCGAGGGCGTGGGCGTCGGGGCCGCGTAGGCCGCTCCGGGCGCCGCCAGGACGGTCACGGCGCAGACCACCGCCAGGGCCGCCATCGTCGTCGTGCTCCGCTTGCTCATCCGCTCCGCCCCCACAGCCGAGACCGTCTCAGGATCACCCCGTGGTGAAACCTGATTTACCGTCAGTAACTTGTGCGCGTTCGGTGGATGGTGCCACGTGGACGCCGAATCCGACAGACCCCGCACGGTGTGACGAACGGCGCGCCGAGTTCGTTCCCGCCGATCCCGTCAGTCCCTCATGCCCCCGACGGGCGCCAACGCACCCCATGCCACGGTGACTTCGCCCTGTCGCCAGCGTGCCGGGGTGTCCACCACCGGCCAGTCGGCCGTCAGGGCGCGGACCGTGCGGATCCACCGCTGCCGGGCGCCGTACGAGGCGTAGGGGGCGGCCGCCGCCCAGGCCCGGTCGAAGTCGCGCAGGAAGGCGTGCACCGGCTCGCCGGGGACGTTGCGGTGGATCAGCGCCTTGGGGAGACGCTCGGCGAGGTCGGAGGGCGTGTGCAGGGAGCCGAGCCGGGTCGCGAAGGTCACCGTGCGCGGCCCCTCGGGGCCGAGCGCCACCCACACGTGCCGCCGCCCGATCTCGTCGCAGGTGCCCTCCACGAGGAGGCCGCCGGGCGCGAGCCGCCCGCACAGCCGCCGCCAGACGTCGGCGACCCGGTCCTCGTCGTACTGGCGCAGCACGTTCGCCGCGCGGATCAGGACCGGGGACGTCCCCGCGGGGTCCAGTGGCACCTCGAAGCCGCCGTGCCGGAACTCCAGGCCCGCGCGCTCGTACGGTTTCGCGGCGGCGACCCGCGCGGGTTCGATCTCGATGCCGACCACGCGCGCGCGGGGCGCGGTCTCCCGCAGTCGGGCCAGCAGCTCCACGGCGGTCCAGGGGGCGGCCCCGTAGCCGAGGTCGACGGCCACCGGGTCGGCGGCCCGGCGCAGCGCGGCGCCGTGCGCGGCCGCGATCCAGCGGTCCATGCGGCGCAGCCGGTTGGGGTTGGTGGTGCCTCGCGTCACCGTTCCTACGGGGCGGGACGGGGTACGCGGGGTCACAGGTACGAGGGTACGCGGCGCGGCCACGCCGAGCCGCCACGCTGTCTCGTACGGTAATGATTCGGCAAAGTGGAAATGGAGGGGCACAGTCCGATGTTGCCGCTCTTGGAAGAGGGCCTGTGCCCTCCTTCAGCCGTGCCCGCGGACGGGCCCGGCAGAGCCGAGTAGAGCCGCCAGCAGGAGGACCGCACGTGAGTCAGTACGTGTCCAGGTTCCGCCGCACCGGAGCGGGTGCGGGCCCCGCCCGTCTGCGTTTCCCGGGCGCGCAGCGCCGCCCCCGCCGCGTCGCCATGCTCAGCGTCCACACCTCGCCCCTGCACCAGCCGGGCACGGGCGACGCGGGCGGCATGAACGTGTACATCGTGGAGCTGGCCAGGCGCCTGGCCGCGATCAACATCGAGGTCGAGATCTTCACCCGGGCCACCACCGGCGGCCTGCCGCCCGAGGTCGAGCTGGCGCCGGGCGTGCTGGTCCGGCACGTCGACGCGGGCCCCTACGAGGGCCTGGCCAAGGAGGACCTCCCGGCCCAGCTGTGCGCCTTCACGCACGGGGTCATGCAGGCCTGGGCGGGTCACCGGCCCGGCTACTACGACCTGGTCCACTCGCACTACTGGCTGTCCGGGCACGTCGGCTGGCTGGCCGCCGAGCGCTGGGGCGCCCCGCTGGTGCACGCCATGCACACCATGGCCAAGGTCAAGAACGCCGCGCTCGCCGAGGGCGACACCCCCGAGCCGGCCGCCCGCGTCATCGGCGAGACCCAGATCGTGCGCGCCGCCGACCGGCTGATCGCCAACACCGCGGGCGAGGCCGACGAGCTGATCCACCACTACGAGGCCGACCCCGGCAAGGTCGCGATCGTGCACCCCGGGGTGAACCTGGAGCGGTTCCGGGTCGCCGACGGCCGGGCCGCCGCCCGCGCCCGCCTCGGTCTGCCCCAGGACGCCCTGATCCCGCTCTTCGCGGGCCGCATCCAGCCGCTGAAGGCGCCCGACATCCTGCTCAAGGCCGTCGCGGTGCTGCTCGACGAGCGCCCCGAGCTGCGCACGCGCATGGTCGTGCCGGTCGTCGGCGGCCCGAGCGGCTCCGGCCTCGCCAAGCCCGCCGCGCTCCAGAAGCTCGCCGCCCAGCTGGGCATCTCGGACGTCGTGCGGTTCCACCCGCCGGTCGGCCAGGACCAGCTCGCGGACTGGTTCCGGGCCGCCTCCCTGCTCGTCATGCCCTCCTACAGCGAGTCCTTCGGGCTCGTCGCCATAGAGGCGCAGGCGGCCGGGACGCCGGTGCTCGCCGCGTCGGTGGGCGGACTGCCGGTGGCGGTGCGGGACGAGAAGACCGGCTTCCTGGTCGACGGCCACGAACCGGCCGCCTACGCGCGCGTGCTGCGCGAGTTCGCCGACCATCCCCACCTCGTGGACAGCATGGGCGCCGCGGCGGCCCGGCACGCGCAGCTCTTCGGCTGGGACACGGCCGCCGCCACCACGGCCGACGTCTACACCGCCGCGATGCAGGAACACCGCCGTCACGTACTCTCGCACCATGGCTGACCAGCACCCGGCACACGAGGCATCCGAGGTCGTCGAGACGTTCCTCAAGGACGCCGAGCTGGAGTGGGAGAGCCCGGAGCCGGGCGCGTACGTCGTCAAGCTGCCGGGCACCCGCAAGCTGTCCACGACCCTCTCGCTGCGGCTCGGCCGGCACAGCCTGTCCCTGAACGCCTTCGTGATCCGCCACCCGGACGAGAACGAGGCGGGGGTGCACCGCTGGCTCCTGGAGCGCAATCTGCGCCTGTACGGGGTCGGTTACTCCGTCGACCGGCTCGGCGACATCTACCTCACCGGCAAGCTGCCGCTCACCGCCGTCACCCCCGACGAGCTGGACCGGCTCCTCGGCTCGGTCCTCGAAGCCTCCGACGGCGCGTTCAACACGCTCCTGGAGCTCGGCTTCGCGAGCGCGATCCGCCGCGAGTACGAGTGGCGGGTCTCGCGCGGCGAATCGACCCGCAATCTGGACGCGTTCACGCACCTGATCGAGCGCCCCGAACCGGAGCAGTCGGCTAGCTGAGCGCGACCATGCGGACGACGGTGACCGTGAGGACGGACCCGGAGACGTAGTAGAGGACTATCGCCCCGCCGACCGTCGCCTCCCGGCGGTCGCGCTCGCCCGCCACCGAGCAGGAGCCGTGCCCGTACGGGTCGTGCGCGAGGGTGCGGAGCATCTCGGCGCGGAAGGCGTCGGGGTCCGCCATCTTGACGAGGGTGTCGTCGGCGGGCGGTGCGTACGCGATGCGGCAGGGGCTGCGCCTGCGGCGACGGCTCAAGCCGGGCCCCGCCTCTCCGCCTCGTCGCGGGCGAGCCGGGCCAGGATCGCGTCGGCCTCCGGGTCGGGCACCGCCTCCAGCATCCAGTGCCGCATGACGGCGTGGATCTCGTGGACCCCCGCGGCGTTGATGTCCTGGTCGAACTCCGTGCGGCGCTCGGGCGTGAGGGCCGCACGGATCGCCGGAATGCTGTTCGGGACGTCGACCTCGATGCCGCCCACGCGGGTTCTGGGCGGTTCGTCCGTTCCCGGGGCGGTCCTTGGTGCTTCGGGCATGTTCGGGTACGTACCCGAACAAGTCCCGCTTCACGCCGGGGTGTTCTCCGGGGTGCCGGCCGACTCCCGCGCCGGGGCGGCCGGTTGGACCTCGGTGACCGAGCCCTCCGCGTGCAGCCCGCGCATCAGCGCCCAGTACCCGCCCGCGGTGACCGTGCCGAGCGCGGCGCACCCCGCCCACAGCCAGCCCGCACCGGCGGAGTCGAGCACCCAGCCGCCGGCCAGCGGCGCGACGAGCGCGGCGGCGGCCCAGGACATCGTGTAGACGCCCTGGTAGCGGCCGCGCCCCTCGGCGGGCGCGAGCCGGGCCACGAGCCCGGACTGGGTGGGCGCGTTGACCATCTCGCCCAGCGTCCACACCACGACGGTCAGCGCGTACGCGGCCAGCGACCCGGCGAAGGCGGTGAGCGCGAAGCCGTAGCCGATGAGGAGCGAGGAGACCGCGAGCAGCCGGCCCGGGTCGCGGCGCTGGATGAACCGGGTCAGCGGGATCTGCAGGGCGACGATGACGATGCCGTTCACGGCGGCGACCAGGCCGACGTCGGAGCTGCTCAACCCGTTCTCGCCCATCACGATCGGCAGGCCGACCGAGCTCTGCGTGAAGACGACCGCGACCAGGAACGACAGCCCCACCATGACCATGAACCGGCCGTCGCGCAGCACGGTGCCCATGGTGACCGCGGGCGCCGCCGAGATCCGCGGGCCCGGCTCGGGCCGCGACTCCTTCACCTTCACGAAGACGACGCAGGCGCAGGCCAGCGTCATGCCGGCCTCGACGAGGAAGCCGAACGTATAGCTCTGCGCGACCAAGAAACCGGCATACACCGACGAGATCGCGAAGCCCAGGTTGATCGCCCAGTAGTTGAGCGAGAAGGCGCGCACCCGGTCCTCCGGGCGGACGATGTCGGCCATCATCGCCTGGATCGCGGGCCGTGAGGCGTTCGAGGCGAGGCCGAGCGCGAAGCCGGTGACGGCGATGGAGACCGGGTCGCGCACGAAGGCCAGAACGGCGACGGTCGCGGCGGTCGCGAGCTGCGCGCCGAGCAGGGTGGGACGCCGCCCGAGCCGGTCGGCGAGCACGCCGCCCAGCATGGAGGCGATGACACCGCCCGCCCCGATGAGCGAGGCGACCAGACCGGCGTACGAGGCCGAGAACCCGCGCGCGGCGGTCAGGTACAGAGCGAGGAAGGTGAGGACGAAGCCGCCGAGCCGGTTCACGAGGGTGCTGGTCCACAGCCACCAGAATTCGCGGGGGAGCCCGGCGACCGCCTCCTTGGAGGCACGTCTGAGCGCGGCGACTGACATGGGTGCATCCCCCGGGGCAGAAGTAAGCGGTGCGGAAGGTTTGCACAACTTACGACCCGGGTAGCTTCGTCGGCCACTCAATTGACGGGGACCGTCAATCGGCGCGCGTCACAGGCGTCGATTAGGCTCGGCTCCATGGCCGACGCACCGTACAAGCTGATCCTCCTCCGTCACGGCGAGAGCGAGTGGAACGCGAAGAACCTGTTCACCGGATGGGTGGACGTCAACCTGAACGAGAAGGGCGAGAAGGAGGCGGTCCGCGGCGGTGAGCTGCTCAAGGACGCCGGCCTGCTCCCCGACGTGGTGCACACCTCGCTCCAGAAGCGCGCGATCCGCACGGCCCAGCTGGCGCTGGAGTCCGCGGACCGCCACTGGATCCCCGTCCACCGCTCGTGGCGGCTGAACGAGCGCCACTACGGCGCCCTCCAGGGCAAGGACAAGGCGCAGACCCTCGCCGAGTTCGGCGAGGAGCAGTTCATGCTGTGGCGCCGCTCGTACGACACCCCGCCGCCGGCGCTCGACCGCGACGCGGAGTACTCCCAGTTCTCCGACCCGCGCTACGCGACGCTCCCGCCGGAGCTGCGCCCGCAGACGGAGTGCCTCAAGGACGTCGTCGTCCGCATGCTCCCGTACTGGTTCGACGGCATCGTCCCCGACCTCCTGACGGGCAGGACGGTCCTGGTCGCGGCGCACGGCAACTCGCTGCGCGCCCTGGTCAAGCACCTGGACGGCATCTCGGACGCCGACATCGCGGGCCTCAACATCCCGACGGGCATCCCGCTGGCCTACGAACTGGACGCCGACTTCAAGCCGGTGAAGCCGGGCGGCACGTACCTGGACCCGGACGCGGCCGCGGCGGCGATCGAGGCTGTGAAGAACCAGGGCAAGAAGAAGTAAGCCCGACGCTTCGAGCCCCCTACCTGCGGGTTCTCCGCTAGTAGGGGGCTTGTTGCTGCCCTGGGGCCGTCGCTGGGCCGTCAGGTGCTTGGTCGGGCCGGACCGAAGATGGCGGCGACCGCCTTTCGGGTCCGCTCCTGGCTCGACGGCATCAGGTGTGCGTACACGCGGAGCGTGAGCCCCGGGTCCGAGTGCCCGAGGTACTCGGCGACGGCCTTGATGCTCTCCCCGGCGTCCAGGAGCACCGAGGCGTAGAAGTGCCTCAGGGCGTGCATTCCGTTCTCGCGCGACTCCGCGTAGGTCTCACCACACTTGGGCGTCGGGATCACTCCGGCAGCGGCCAAAGCCCGTTTCCATGCCTCCTCGTTGAGCGAGGTACGCCAGACGTGCCCGCCACGAGGACCGGTGAAGATGAGCCGCTTGGTCACCGGCGGTCCGTCGGCGACTTTCCAGGGCAAGGTGACCTCAACCGGCGCGAACTGCTTCATGTGGGCCCGCAGGGCATCAGCAACGGGACCGGGGAGCGGGACGTCCCGGAGCTTGCCGCCCTTGGGCGGGGCGAAGACGGGCTTGCTCCGGCTCAACTTGAGCTGCTGGACGACGTGGAGCGTGTCCGATTCGAAGTCGATCGCATCGACGGCGATACCGAGGATCTCTCCTTGCCGAAGGCCACAGCCGCCGCCGAGGTCGACCATGGACTGATACCGCTCCGGCATGGCGGCCTGGACGGCGAAGACGCGTTCCGGGGTCCACGGCGTGACCCGCTTGGTGTCGACGGTCGGGGGTCGGACCGAGCGAGCGGCGCACGGGTTCCGGGGCAGGTGCCCGTCGTCGACAGCCGCGGAGAGCGCGGCACGCACGTTGGAGTAGATCGTCCGGGCATACGAGCCCCGTACGCCGTTCTCCTGCAGCTGCCGCACCCAGTCCCGGATATGGGCCGGTTGGAAGGAGCCGAGCGGACGCGATCCCACGTACGGGAAGGCGTGTAGTCGGAGCTGGGACTCCATCGAGGCCTGGGTGTTGGGGTCGGCGCCCTGAGTCGCTACCCAACGCTCTGCGTACTGCTGAAAGGTGATCCGAGCGGCGCGGGGGTCGATGTACTGGCCGCGCGCCATGTCGGCCTCGGTGTGGGCCAACCACTGGTCAGCGAGCCGCTTCTGTCGATCGGGGAAGCTCTTGGACTTCTCCGTACCGTCCGGGCCGACGTAGCGAGCGCGGTAGCGCAGGCCCGCGCCGTGGCGGTCGCTCTTGACCTTGACCGGCTTGCCGTTCGGGCCGGGCTCGGTCTTGTACCAGCGGTCTTGGATGTGTCCGGCCATCAGGCGGCCTCTTCCATCTGGGCCTGGACCCAGGCGCGTACGTCCTCGGGGTCGAAGCGGATGTGCCGGCCGACGCGGAATCCACGCGGTCCGGTGCGCTTGCGGCGCCACTGATAGACGGTCTCGATCGGAACGCCCAGGAGGTCCGCCAGGTCGACCGGGGTCAGGTAGCGCTCAGGGAGCGGACGCGTCATGCCCACACCTCCATGTCGTCGAGGTCGGCGCGGACCTCACGGGCCAACTCGCGGTTGTCGCGGACCTCGCGTGCGATCGTGGCGGCGAGCCAGGATTCGCCGGGGGTGTGGCCCTGTCCGGCGTAGGTCCAGTGGGCGAGGGTGAGCGTGGAGCCCTCCGAGTCGTCGAGGTCTTCGGGCAGGCCCCGTTCGCGGCGTTCCTGGCGGGCGCGGAAGTCGGCGCGGACTTGGCGGCGTTCGCCGAGGGTGGTGGAGTAGGCCCGGGACTTGGTCATGAAGTGCCCGCGGAAGCCGAGCATGTGAGCCCAGCGCCACAGCAGCCGATCCGGGTAGGCGTCGTCGAGGTCGCGGCAGGCTTCGATCAGGCTCCGGGTGTGCGCGGGCAGGGCCAGCTTGTCGAGTTCCGAGAGTTCACCGATCCGGCGGTCAACGGTCTCGGTGGCCTCAGCCGCTTTGGTGGCGTACTTCGCGACGTAGGAGGCGACCGCCTGGTCGGTCAGCTCGACCCCTTCCATGCTCCCGATGGCCTGGACGTCGATCTGCGAGCCCCACCGCAGCACTCGGGCGGGGACGTCGTCGGAGGCGGGCAGTGGGACGGCGACGCGGGCGGCGGCGGCCTTGATGGAGTCGTCCAGGAGAGCGACCGTGGCCCATGCCGGCGGAGGGGCGTCGGGCCCGTCGGGACCGTCGAGGCGGACGACCGCGTGGAAGTGCACGGCGCCACGCTTCTGGAACTCGGCGACCTTGCCGAAGGAGACCCGGCACACCTCCTTCAGGGCCGATTGGGTCAGGCCCGCGCGGGCGGCGACCTCGCGACGGAGGTAGATGGTGAACCGTCGCCATAGGTCCCCCGCGTGGTTGTTCCACAGCACCGCCCCGGCGTAGTCGTACCGGCTGGGGTCGAGGGCTGTGCCGAGTGCGGGATCGTCCTCCGCGTGGGAGCTCCCGCAGCGGCAGCGGCCCTTGGAGGGGCGGTTGTGGACCGGCCCGAAGGAGGGAGCCGTCAGGGTGGCGAAGACGCCCGGGTGCTGGCGGATCTCACCCGCGATGCCCATGCGGGAGTCGCCCGTGATTCCGGCGCGGATCAGGTGGTAGACGTCGCCCGCGTAGGTCCAGGCGCAGGAGGGGCAGCGGGAGGCCCGGCGGTTGCCGCAGGCGACCCGGAGCATGCCGCCCGGCTCGTTCTCCGTGCTGTAGGAGTAGAGGACGTCGTGGGTCTTGGCGTCCCGGGTGACTGTCTGGCCCGTCAGCCGGATCGGGTGCGAGCAGCCGCCGGTACGGCGTACTTGCTCCTGCCAGCGATCGAAGCCCGGGGCGTTGGCCACCCGAAGCAGGTCGGCGAGGGTGATGGGGTCGGTGCCCAGGGAGGCCGCAGCACCGGCCACGGCCTCGGGGGCGACGGGGAAGTCCGTCACGCAGCCACCGCCTTGACGGCCAGGGTGCGAGGCTCGCCGTTCGCCCAGTCGAAGGCCAGGTACTTCGGGCACAGGGTGTTGCCGTCGTGCGTGAGGACCAAGCAGTCGTCCACGCGGACGTAGCGCCACCCGTCGACCTCAGCCCCACACGCGAAGCACGGCGAGGGGATCACTTCGGCGTCATCGGTGCGGGAGAGCGGAGCGGTCAGCGGCTCGGGGGCCGAGGCGGGGATGAAGCGCATCGCGGAGTACCCGGGAACCGGCTCATCCTCGGGGCCGATGGTGACCGGGTAGCTCTCGTCGAGTTCGGCGCAGCGGCACGGGACGATCAGCCCAACCGTGCCGGACAAGGAACCGTCTTCGTCAACAACGCAGCCGAGGCCGTCGCAGTCCTCGCAAACCGACTCGTCGGCGTCAGCCAGGTTCGGGAGACCGTGCAGGCTGCGGGCGGTAGCAGGCATCATGTGAAGGCCCCTTGAGGGTCTGGGGAGCGGCTGACTACTTGGCGGTGGGAGGCCGCTCCCTGGCTTGTGCACTCAGACCATTCGGTCCGCATGCTCAACTTGTTGGTACAAGCTGCTATGACGATGCTGCCCCGCCGGATGTGACCCGTCAAGCATTTCGGCCGCACATGTACCAACAAGTTGAGCGAGTGCGTCATGATGGGGTTATGAGCAAGCAGCCGAAGTACCGGCAAGTGGCCGACGCACTGCGCCGAGAGATCGACAGCGGGACCTACGGGCCCGGCGCGCGACTCCCCTCGGAGAGTGAGCTGTCGGCTCGCTTCGACGCGTCCCGGAACACGGTCCGGTCTGGGCTGAATCTCCTGGTCAGCCAAGGGCTGATCTCATCGAGCCAAGGTCTTGGTTATGAGGTGCGCAAGCACGAGGTCTTCGAACTCAACGCCTCACGCTTCGAGAACCTCGACTTTCCGCAGCACGGTGACGCCTACTCAACGGACGTGACGAACGCTGGTAGGCGTCCGCATCAGACGTTCCGGGTCGAGCTGACAACCGCCTCGGAGTACATCGCTCAGCGCCTCAAGGTCGATGCGGATTCTCGGGCAGTCCTTCGGTTCTGTCACCGGTTCGTCGACGATGTGCCGTGGTCGACGCAGGCCACGCACTATCCAGACTGGCTCGTCGACCAGGCGCCGCGTCTGACCGAGCCTGGAGACATTGCTGAAGGAACGACCCGCTACTTGGCGAGCGCAGGGGTCGAGC
Source organism: Streptomyces sp. NPDC046716 (assembly GCF_040645755.1). Lineage (NCBI taxonomy): Bacteria > Bacillati > Actinomycetota > Actinomycetes > Kitasatosporales > Streptomycetaceae > Streptomyces > Streptomyces sp. NPDC046716. Next base: position 24,073 of record NZ_JBEYYU010000046.1, on the reverse strand, counting down.
AGATCGGTTACGCCGACGAGATTGCTACCCGCATGCCGACCCCGGAGGAAGCCAGGCTCTTGGACATAGGAGCTGGTGTCCCGGTCCTCCTCTGGACCCGGACGGGCTACTCCGCTACCCGCCCGATCCGCTGCACGATCACAACCTTCCGGGGCGATCTAAACCGTATGAACTATGAGATCGGTGATCTCTCCGCCCGAGATGAGAACGAGCCCCAGTGAAGATCACTCTTGCCTCCCCTGATGACCTTCAGCTTCTCCTCAACTTCCGGGAGGAGGCAGCGTCTTGGATCAGTGAGCTTGGTAGTGATCAATGGAGCCGCCCGTATCCGGCAGATCGCCTCTTGGCCACCATCGAGGCCGGGACCGTGTTCATGGTCCGTGATGGCAAGAAGACCGCAGGAACGATCACCCTCACGCCAGAAGCGGAGGAGGGGTTGTGGTCTGCCGATGAGTTGGAAGATCCCTCCTTGTTCGTCAACAAGCTCACAGTCTCTCGTGAGTACGCGGGGCTGAATGTGGGTGGCAGGCTTCTCGATTGGGCAGGTGACCGGGCCTACAAAGCGTCCGCAAAGTGGGTACGACTCGACGCCTGGACCACCAATACGGCACTCCAGAACTACTACTTGCGCCAGGGCTTTGAGCACGTCAGGACAGTTCGCCAAGGCAGCGCAGTCAACGGTGGACCACGAGTCTCGGGATGGCTTGCCCAGCGTTCAGCCCGGCTAGCGGACCACGGATTCGCCGATGAGGCACCCAGTCCTCAGCCCTTTTAGACCGGGGGCTGTTACGGGTTTCTCTACCTCATCAAGCACCCGGCTGCGCTCCGCTCCGCCGGGCGGGCTCCCGGCTCCCGCTGGGGCTGCCGCTCCTGCCTTCGGCCCGCTCCGCCCCGCTCCCGCCTACGCCCGCCCACAGTGGATAGGCCCGGAGGTCATGAGGCGAGCTCCCGACGACTTCGGCCCACGGTCACGGACGATGCCTCCGGCGGGGGATCGGCCGGCACCGGGTGGGAGGGGGCGCCGTTCCCGGCCGCGGGCACATCGTGGCGAGCGTTGGTGGGCTCCCATCCCGTCCACCATCGACCCAGGCAGAGCCGAGCAGACGCGGCCCAGGGGCGTCAAGGTCGTTCGTACAGTGGCGCGCTCCACCTTGACGCCCCTGAACCACGCCCGCTCCACGGTGTGTGGGTCGACGGCGGACGGGATGGGAGCTGGGGGTAGTGGGGGTTCGGGTATTCGCCCACGCGGAACGAAGGCTGTGGTGCAGCATGCACCTATGCACCTTGCCTCTGTAGCGACCATCGCGCCGTTGATCACGGCTGGGGCGGCGCTGATCGTTGGTGGAGTGACGCGGTGGACTCAACGAGGGGTTGCCCAAGACCGCGTTCAATGGGAAGCCAAACTGGAAGTCGTTAAGTTTAATATCAACCGATTTGAGACCACGCTCCAGCACTTCATGGATGCTGCAGATGCCGGTAACCGATACATGGCAGCACTTGATGACATAGATGTGACGGACTATGAGCAGCGCGAGCCGTATGTGTTTGCGATTTTGGATCCCATTGCTAGAGCAAGAGTGGAAGCTCACGCCCTCCCGTACTTCCCTGGCATTGACGAGGTGAAGTCCGCGATTCGGAATCTCGAACACCTCGTCGCGATCCCCGAAGGGAAGCGGGAATTGCTCGACATTTGGGATCCGCAGGGCATCGGTGATGCCGCGAAGCTGCTTAGCCTTGGTCGGACCACATACATGTACGAGGTGGCTCGATCATCTCAAACCAAGTGGCAACGCCTCCGGTCTGGCCGCAACACGATTTTGGTGAAGATGCCGCAGCATGAGCCCGACACGCCCCCCGGGGCGACGCTACGGCCCGACTGCGGTTCCTGACGCTCGGCGCAGGCTGACCTGGCCATACTCGTGCATGAGTGGCTCATTCGTTGAACCCTGCCGTGGAGACTGTGACTGGTTGTACCCTCCGGCTATGAGCAACGTCCTCGCTGTCATTGCCGTCTTGATCAGTGTTCCCGCTCTGGTCTACTCCCGCTTGCAGGCTGTCTATAGCCGTCAACAATTGAGGCTGGGCGAACGCGTGCGTAGGGAATCGACAGAACCGTATGTGGTTGCCGATATCCAACCTCGTGCCGGGGGGTCTGGCCTCCTTGTTTTTACCGTGGAAAATATCGGCCCGACGGTAGCTCGGGACGTCGAGCTAAGCGTTACACCACCCCTTCAGGGAGGTGAGCGAAGCGACTGGGATGAAAATCTCGCGCGTGCCGTTGCGCGCAAGATCCCGCACTTGCCGCCGCACCGCCGACTAGAGTGGTTTTTCTCCTTCGGGCCGCGCTTCTTCGAAAAGGCTGACCTTCCCCGTCAGTACACCGTAACGGTCAAGTCGAAGGGCCCCTCAGGGGCAGTTGAGCCTCTGACTTACGTAATTGATCTCGATGTCGTTCAAGGCATCGCGCTCGATCGGGAGACGGTTGTTGCCAAGCTAGATCTGATCGCTAAGCAGGTGAACAAGTGATCGCTGTCTTGGGTTGGGCTCGATGTATTCCACGCGGCACGCGCCCAACTGGGGGCGACGGGACGAGGCTTGGCTGATGGGCCGTCCCTGGGCCGTCCGACGCCGCTCAACAGCGGCCAACAACGACCAATGACGACCAGTCAGACGACCGTGACCATGCCCCGGAGCTGCAAAAACGCAGGTCGCCAAGATCCCCGGCAACACCCAGGGCAAGAAGAAGTAACTCGCGTGATCACGCCCCCGACCTGCGCTTTCGGCGCGGATCGGGGGCGTTTTCATGTCAGTGGTCGTTGTTCACGACGTGCGTGACGTCGCCGACCGGGCCCGAGCCGGACTTGGTCAGGTACATCCGGAACCTGATGTCCACCTCGGGCAGGTTGTGGAAGGCGATGCCGTCGCCGGCGTTGGCGGTCTGCACGTCGCCGGCGCCCGACGCCTTCAGCGTGTACAGGAGCTGACCGGTGCCGTCCATGAAGACGCCGAGGAGGACGCTGTAGCCGTCGGCGTCGTAGTCGGCCAGGTAGACGTAGTCGCCGTGCTCCGCGAAGCACAGGCGTCCGCCCTGGTCGACCGAGCCGATCGAGTCCGACTCGTCGGTGTACCAGACGTGGTCGCAGTCGACGGCCTGTGCGGGGGAGGCCACGACCAGGGTTCCGGCGGTGGCGGCGAGCGTGGCGGCGCCGGCGGTGAGCAGTCTCTTCATGCGCATGAGGCGGAACCTTTCGAGCGGAGGTGATCCGGATCGGCCGGTGGGCCGGACGCATGAGGACGGACGGCCCGACTGTTTGGCATGATCTTGCCAGAATCGGTGATCGCCGTCCCCGGAGCCGACGGTCGGGGCTGCCGGGCTACGCCGCGACCACCGCCACCCCGGTCCGGCCGCCGTCCACGTCCACCACCGTGCCGTGGACGAAGGACGCCTCGTCGCTCGCCAGCCAGAGGGCCGCGTGGGCGATGGCGTCCGGGGTGCCGACGGTGCCCGCCGGGGTGCCGTGCATCATCGCCTCGCCGGGGTGGGGGTCGGTGCCCTCGGGGGACGGCGGGAGGACGACGCCGGGGGAGACGGCGTTGACGCGGACGCCCTGCGGGCCGAACTCGGCGGACCAGGCGCGGGTCAGGGTCTCCATCGCGCCCTTCGTGGAGCTGTAGAGGGCGCCGAGCGGGACGGCGAGGCGGGTGATCCACGAGCCGAGGTTGATGATCGTGCCGCCGCCCGCGGCCGCCATCGCGGGGGCGACGGTGGCGGTCAGGAAGAAGGGGGCCTTCACGTTCACCCCGTAGACCAGGTCGAAGGTCTCCTCGGTGGTGTCGGCCGTGCCGGGCGCCGGGTAGACGCCGGCGTTGTTGACCAGGATGTCGATGCGGCCGCCGAGGGCCTCGGTGGCCCGGGCCGCCAGGTCGCGGGAGGCACCCGGGGAGCCGTCGAGGTCCGCCGCCACGAAGTCGGCCCGGCCACCCGCCGCGCGGATGCCGTCGACGACGGCGGCGCCCCGGTGCGCGTCGCGTCCGGATACGACGACGTGGGCGCCCTCGGCCGCGAACACCTCGGCGATGGCCCGGCCGATATTGCTCGTCGAGCCCGTGACCAGCGCCGTCCTGCCGTGCAGTCGTCCACTCATGATGCGCTCCCTGGTGATCGTGACCGTGATCGGTCGTGGTGACGGTGACCACCGTGCTCCGCATAAAATGGACCAGCAAGTCCAGAGTGTGGGGCGAGAAGGAGAGGTCGGTCGTGGCCGAGACGTTGACCGCGAAGGGGCGTGCCACCAGGGCCCGGATCGTCGAGGGCGCGGCGGAGGTCCTGCGGGAGCAGGGTGTCTCCGTCACGACGCTCGACGACATCCGCGCCCGGACCGGCACCAGCAAGAGCCAGCTCTTCCACTACTTCCCCGGCGGCAAGGACGAGCTGCTGCTCGCCGTGGCCCGGTTCGAGGCCGACCGGGTGATCGAGGACCAGCAGCCGCATCTGGGCCGCCTCGACTCGTGGGAGTCCTGGCAGCGGTGGCGGGACGTGGTGGTGGAGCGCTACGAACTCCAGGGCGACCACTGCCCCTTGGGCGCGCTGTTCCTCCAGGTCGGGCGGTCGAGTCCGGGTGCGCGGGCGATCGTCACGGAGCTGATGCGGCAGTGGCAGGCGGAGCTGGCGCGCGGGATCCGTGCCGTGCAGGCGGGCGGTCTGGTGCGGGCCTCCCTCGACGTGGACCGTACGGCCGGGGCGCTGCTCGCCGGGATCCAGGGCGGCGTGACGATCATGATGTCCACCGGTGACTCCACCCATCTCAGGGCCGCGCTCGACACCGGCATCGCGTACCTGCGCGAGGGCTGACCTACGCGGCCCCGAGCCGGTCGAGCACGCGCTCGCGCAGCAGCTCGTACTCCTCCCGCAGTCTGCGCAGCCCGGAGTTGGGCGGGCGGGGTATCACCGTCCCCGGCGTGACGATCTCGTGCGGCGCGAACTGCTCCCGGGTGAGGTCGACTTCGAGACCGTCGCCCAGTCTGTTCCACCAGTGGTAGTCGACCCGCACCCCGTCGACGTGCACCTCGCCGCGCAACAGATCACCGCCGAGCAGATCGTGGAGAACCAGCGCGGTCACCCCGCACTGGTCCCGGGCCGGATTCTCCCCCGTCCAGCGCGCGCGGTACTCGGGCGTACAGGTCTCGGCATCCCAACTGACGCGCACAGCACGCTCGATGTCGGTCAGCAGCAGCGGTTTCGTGGCGGTGTCGGTCATGTCGGCCACTGTGGCATCCGGCACTGACAACGGGGTCAGGACGGCGCGCGCAGCCAGTCGGCGAGTGCCGTGAAGTCCTCGTCGGTCAGCCCTGTCGCCGGGTCGACGCGGTGCAGCAGGGCGGGCCCGGGATGCGTCGCCGCGACCCACTGGCGGTCCATCGCGCCGATCTCGTCGTCGATCCAGACGAACGGGCGGCGTCCGGCCCACGCGACGAGGGCCGGGGTCTTCCAGTGCAGTCCGCGCGGGACGCCGTCGGCCGGGCCTGGTGGCCACTCGACCACCGGCAGCGGCGGCAGACCGATGCGCGGGGCGACCACATCGTTCGCCTCGTGCTCCCAGGTCGTGGCCCAGACGAGGGTGCAGCCGAGTGCCAGCAGGCGAGGGCCGGCGGTCGGGTCGAGCCGGCCGAGCAGGGGATTGCCGGGGCCCGGTTCCGGGGCCGGACCGGTGCCGGTGGCCGGGGATCCGAACGGGATCAGGGGCCCGTCGACGTCCAGGAAGAGCAGCGGGGGCGTGTGCGTCACGGGAAGCACGCTACGGAAACCCCTGGGTTCTCGCCGGTCTCCCAGGGCAACCCTTCCCGCCCCCGCGGAGTCGGACCGGCGTGGACAGTGTGCTGAGGGGTTTGTTCGTGGTGTTGGTCTTCGCGCCGTTGGTGTCGCCGTTTCTGGTGGCGGGGGCCGGGGCCCTGCTGGTCCGGCGGGGGTATCAGCGGCTGCGGCTCGGTACGTTGCGGTGGCATCCGCCGAGTGGCGGGACCTGTGTGCTGGTGCTGGTCATGGCGGGGGCGGCGGCGTTCGGGGCGTATGCGTGGGGGCTCATGTCCGGGTTCTACATTCTCGATCCGGATCAGATGTGTGCCGCCCTGGGCGTGCGGGGCGACCATGTGGTCACGCGGGCGGCCCTGCCGGTCAGTTCGCAGTGTGTGACCTCGGCGGGGGAGGGGACCGAGCTTGTTCCGGGCTGGGTGAATCCGGTCGTCTTCGTCGGGCTCGCGATGTTCGGGCTGGCGCTCGGGGCGAGTGCGGACGTGGTGCGGCGCAGGGTGCGGGGGCGTCGTGGCTCGGCGCCCGGTTCCCCGCGCCCCTGACGGATCCGCGTCTGCCCCAGGGGAGTTCGTCGCGATCCGCGGTCCGGTGGCCGCTTCTCGCGCGGTTCTCCGCGCCCCTGAAAGCCTGCGCTGCGCGCGGCTTCAGTCGAGAGCGACACTTCCCGCGATCTCCCGTGCGCACACCCCCGCCGCACTCGCCCCCGTGTCCACCACCACGTCGTACGTGACACCCTCGTGCACCGACTCGGCCTGCCGCACCGCCATCCCGGTGATCCGGTCGCCCCGGGCCGCTTCCCTGCGGGACGCCACCTCGGGGGCGCAGCGGACGCCGACCCAGAGGACGTCCAGGGCGTGTGCGGCGAGCGCCGTGCGCCAGCGGGCCTGGGAGGCGGCGCCGCCGAGGAACACCTCGTCCACGACGATCCGCGCCCCGGCCGCCGCCATCGCCGCGACGCCCGCGATCCACGCGGCCTCCGCCGTACGGAATCCGGGGCCGACGGTCACCGTCCCGTCGGCCCCGAACTCGATCCCCGCGTCCGTCGCGGGCAACGCCGCCACGAACGTGTCGGTGCCCAGGGTCAGCCAGATGCCGGGCAGCTCCTCCTGGAGGGCGCGCGCGAGGCTGGTCTTGCCGGAGCTCGAGCCGCCGTTGAGGACGATCACGTGGGTCATCGGGGCACCGTAGACCAGCTGGGCGCGGGCTCAGGTCACTTCGTGAAGTACAGGTACTTCCAGGAGCTGTGCGTCGTCGAGTTCACGTTGTCCCCGGACGAGTTGTTGATGTACGAGGAGCGCACGCGCGCCTTGACGCCCGCCTCACCGGGAGCGCCGAGACTCACGGCCACCTTGCCGTTCGTACCGAGCTTGAAGTACTGCGAACCGGAGTCGTACCACTTGCCGTTGTAGTAGACCTCCAGCTCCAGACGCTCCTTGCGGCCCTTGTAGTACGACATCGTCGTGGTCACCACAGGGCTCGTCTTCTTGTGGAACCAGTAGTAGGTGTGCGAGCCGACCTTCCCCGTCTTGTAGTGCTTGGAGATCGAGTTCGACACCTTCACGCGCGCGTAGGCGGTCACCTTCACGGTCTTCGGCGCGTAGCGCGCGTCCCCGGCGAACACCGCGCTCACCGTGGTGTCGCGCTTCATGTCCACGGTCGCGGAGACGTTTCCGCTGGAGTTGACCTTCGCCGTCCTGATCAGCTTGTTCGGCTTGTCGCCGCCGTACGGGTTCGCCCAGATCTCCACCGTGCGGTTCTTGTACGTCGAGCCGAGGTGCGCGGTGAAGGAGACGTCGGCGCCGTACGAGTAGACGTTGCCGTTCTTGTTCAGCGTCAGGGCGGGCGTGCTGCGGGAGACCTCGACGGTGTCCGACGCGGAGGCCGCCGTGTACGTGGCGTCACCCGCGTACGTCACCTTGTACGTGACCTTGCCGCCGGCCGGCGGGGTGTCGGTGAAGCTGAACTTGCCGTTGGCGCCCAGGGACTTGGTGCCCAGCGACTTGCCGCCGGGGGAGTCCAGGTCGGTGCGGGTGACGGTCAGCGGGGTGCCGGAGGGCAGCGGGAGCGTCGTCTTCAGGGTGCCGGTGACGGTCAGCGGCTTGCCGCGGGTCGCCTTGGCGGGGGCGGCGGCCGACGCGGTCACGGAGTACTTGCGCGGGGCGTCGACCGCGTGGAACCGGGTGGCGTCGTTCGAACCGGAGAGCACGTACAGCCGGGAGCCGTCCGCGGACCAGTTCGTGGTGTGGCCGAGCCAGGGCATCCAGGAGTGCGACAGGTTGCGCACGCTGGCGGGCTGGTCTGCGCCGCGGGAGAAGACGTACGTGTCGCCCGCGTCCTCCGTGTCCATGACGGTGGCCGCGACCGTGCCGTCCGGGGCGACGCTCACCGTCTCCGGCTCGTCGGGCACCGGGTAGGTGCGCAGCTCGGCGAGGTCGGAGAGCCGGTACTCGGTCAGGGCGCGGTTGCCGGGCCCCGCCACGACGAACGACGTCCCGTCGGGCATGAACGCCGCGTCGTTGTAGAAGCCGCCCTTCTCGGCGGAGACCTTGATCGACGGGGTGCCGCCCGAGATGTCGTACACCACGATCGGGCCGGAGCTGATGTGCGCGTCCAGCGCCAGCAGGGTGCCCGGGTCGCCGGGGACGGCGTACAGCATGGGCGGGCCGGAGAAGTCGTGGTCGCCCGCCAGGTCCAGGGTCACGGTCGGCGTCTCGGCGCCCACGTCGACGGCGCCGAGCCCGGAGTCCCACTGGTCCCCGTAGGAGAACCAGAGCTTTCCGCCCGCGTACGCCACCTTCGAGGGGCTGCTGTCGGCCCCGGTCGGATACTCCGCCGTGACCTTGAGGGTCGCCGGGTCGATCGCGACGATCTTGTCGTCCTCGGCGACGGCCGCGTACAGGGTGCTGCCGTCGGGCGTCAGTTCGAGGTCCTGGACGTAGTTCAGCCCGGACAGGGTGCCCACCGGCTGCCCGTCGAGGCCGGTGGCGACGATCTTGGAGCCCGAGCGGTCGCTGAAGAACAGCCGCTGATGCGCGCTGTCCACGACCGTGTCCCAGGGCTCGTTCAGCGAGATCGCCCGGTCGGTGTCGGCCGCGGCCGTGCCCGTCGCCCCCGCGACGAGCGCGGCCGAACTGAAGAAGACCGCGAGCGCCGTCGCGGTAGTGATGCTGCGCTTGCGCACAGTCGTACCCCCACTGAAGAGTCCCGGCCGACGGCCGGGACGAGAGAAGTGCCGCGCGACGTCCGGGAAACCGGGGCGCGGCTGCAGGGGGCAGCGTAGGGCATGCCTGTGACATATGGGGAGGGAGTTTCCCCGGTGATGTGCGGTGCGGCACGGCCGGCTTCTCTGCTCATGTGCGCCGTTGATGCGCCCGCCGGTCGGGGCATGCAATGGATGAGGCTCTCCGCCACGGAGGTCCACACAGGTCCATCGAGGAGGGAACCATGGCTGCCGAGTCCCCCAGGCCCGACCAGACACCCGAGACGTTCGTCGAAGTGAGCCGCCCGGTCACCGAGCTGGTGCTGCTCGGCGCCTGCGGCTGCGGCTCCGGCTGCGGCTGTGGCTGCCAGTCCGGCGCGCCCTGCCAGTGCGGCGGCTGCTGCGGCTGACCGCTGACGGACGAGGGCCCCGCACCCGTAGCAGGGTGCGGGGCCCTCGTCCGCGTACCGGGGCGCGAGCGGTCAGGCGCCCTCGCCCGTCGGCGCGGGCGCCGAAGCCGCCGCCTGCACGTCGTCCGCGTGCTCACCCGTCACCAGGTAGACGACGCGCTTGGCGACGGCCACGGCGTGGTCGGCGTACCGCTCGTAGTACCGGCCGAGCAGCGTCACGTCGACCGCCGTCTCGATGCCGTGCTTCCACTTCTCGTCCATCAGGTGCTGGAAGAGCGTGCGGTGCAGCAGGTCCATCTCGTCGTCGTCCTGCTCCAGCTGCATCGCCAGATCGACGTCCTTGGTGATGATCACCTCGGCCGCCTTCGCCATCAGGCGCTGCGCGAGCTGGCCCATCTCCAGGATGGTCGCGTGCAGGTCGTGCGGGACGGCCCGCTCCGGGAAGCGCAGCCGGGCCAGCTTGGCGACGTGCTGGGCCAGGTCGCCGCTGCGCTCCAGGTCGGCGCTCATGCGGAGCGAGGTGACGACGATCCGCAGATCGGTGGCCACCGGCTGCTGGCGCGCCAGCAGGGCTATGGCCCGCGCCTCCAGCTCGTGCTGCAGATCGTCGACCTTCTGGTCGGCGGCGATCACGGTCTCGGCCAGCTTCAGATCGGCGTCGAGCATGGCCGTGGTGGCGCGCCCGATCGCCGACCCGACAAGGCGGGCCATCTCGACCAGGCCCTCGCCGATCGAGTCAAGTTCCTCGTGGTACGCGTCACGCATACGACGTGCCTCTCTCAAGGATGGTGTCCGTGGGGACCGGGTCGGCCCCACGCTCCCACGTTCCGTCCCGTACGCGTCCGGATCCGGCACCTGAAATGAATCAGCTCCGTACTGAAGGTGAACTCTGGGCGACGAGTGTTCGAGCGTGCACCCGGACGGCTGTGGAGGACTTGCCCGACCCGCATAACCTGGAGACATGGACGTGAACGCGGCGGTCGCCGCAGCCTCAGCGATCGCCGGAGTGTGCACCGGTGCGGTCGCGACGCTGGCGTTCCGCTGGAGCGAACGCGACCAGAAGCGCCCCACCCGCACCTCTCTGCACACGGACCCGGCCCTGCCGCCCGGCGTCGACACGGTCCTGTCCGTGCTGCGCTCCTCCGCCGTCGTCCTCGACGAGGCGGACAGCGTGGTCAAGGCCAGCTCGGCGGCGTACGCGCTCGGTCTCGTACGCGGCGGGAAGCTCGCCGTCGAGCCGATGCTGCAGATGGCCAGGGACACCCGCCGCGACGGCGAGATACGGCAGGTCGAGCTGGACCTGCCGCGCCGGGGCACCGGCCGCGGCGAAGCCCTCGCCGTCTCCGCGCGGGTGGCCCCGCTCGGCTCCCGCCTGGTGCTCCTCCTCGTCGAGGACCTGACCGAGGCCCGCCGCATCGAGGCGGTCCGCCGCGACTTCGTCGCGAACGTCAGCCATGAACTCAAGACTCCCGTGGGCGCCCTCTCCCTGCTCTCCGAGGCCGTCATGGACGCCTCCGAGGACCCCGAGGCCGTCGAGCGCTTCGCCGGCCGGATGCAGATCGAGGCGACCCGCCTGACCAGCCTCGTCCAGGAGCTCATCGACCTCTCCCGGGTGCAGAACGACGACCCGCTGGAGGACGCCGAGCCGGTCCGCGTCGACGAGCTGGTCGCCGAGGCCGTCGACCGCTGCCGCCAGCCGGCCGCCACCAAGCAGATCACCATGGCCGCCGGCGGCACCGCCGACGTCCGCGTCTGGGGCAACAGGGGGCAGCTCGCCGCCGCCCTGGGCAATCTGGTGGAGAACGCGGTCAACTACTCGCCCGCCCGCACCCGCGTCGGCATAGCCGCCCGCCGGGTGACCGCGCCCGGCGGCGACCTGATCGAGATAGCCGTCACCGACCAGGGCATCGGCATCTCCGACAAGGACAAGGAGCGCATCTTCGAGCGCTTCTACCGGGTCGACCCGGCCCGCTCCCGCGCGACGGGCGGTACGGGCCTCGGCCTCGCCATCGTCAAGCACGTGGCCGCCTCCCACGGCGGAGAGGTCACCGTGTGGAGCTCTGAGGGACAGGGCTCCACCTTCACACTGCGGCTGCCGGAAGCGGCCGCTCCGCGCAGTCCCCACCCGAACTCCCCAGCCTCAGGCCCCGGAGACGTACGCGACGAAGACGACGCAGACGGGCCCGACCGCACCACCGCATACGAATCCATCCCTGCCGCCCCGGAGGTCCTTCCGTGACCCGAGTGCTCGTCGTAGAGGACGAGGAGTCCTTCTCCGACGCCCTGTCCTACATGCTTCGCAAGGAGGGCTTCGAGGTCGCCATCGCGGCCACCGGGCCCGACGGACTCGACGAGTTCGAGCGCAACGGCGCCGACCTCGTCCTGCTCGACCTGATGCTGCCGGGCCTGCCCGGCACGGAGGTCTGCCGTCAGCTGCGCGGCCGCTCCAACGTTCCGGTGATCATGGTGACCGCCAAGGACAGCGAGATCGACAAGGTCGTCGGGCTCGAAATAGGAGCGGACGACTACGTCACCAAGCCCTTCTCGTCGCGCGAGCTGGTCGCCCGGATCCGGGCCGTCCTGCGCCGTCGCGGCGAGCCCGAGGAGGTCACTCCGCAGGCCCTGGAGGCGGGTCCGGTCCGGATGGACGTCGACCGGCACGTGGTGACCGTCGCCGGCTCCAAGGTCGACCTCCCGCTGAAGGAGTTCGACCTGCTGGAGATGCTGCTGCGCAACGCGGGCCGTGTCCTCACCCGCATGCAGCTCATCGACCGGGTCTGGGGCGCCGACTACGTGGGCGACACCAAGACCCTCGACGTCCACGTGAAGCGCCTGCGCGCCAAGATCGAGCCGGACCCGGGCGCCCCGCGCTACCTGGTCACGGTCCGCGGCCTCGGCTACAAGTTCGAGCCGTAGGCCGCGAGCGCCGCACGGAGCACAGAGCACGAAACGCCCCGGGGGCGGATCCCAGCTGGGATCCGCCCCCGGGGCGTTGTGGCAGGTCGTACGCGGCTCAGCGGCCCGCGGCGGACTCGGTGGCCGTCGCGGACGACGAGGCGTCCGTGGAGGCGGACGACGAGGACGACGGCGACCCGGTGGCGGACGGCGACCCGGTGGCGGACGACGACGCCGAGGCGTTCGGCGTCTGCGGCGCCTCGCTCGGGCCCCACTTCTCGAAGTAGCTCTCGGCCGGCACGACGAACGCCTTCAGCTTCACGTCACCGGCCTTGCTGAAGGAGAAGGTGATCGGCTGGGCGTTCCCGTCGAGGACGGCGGTGCGGCTGTTGGGCAGCTCGGCGGAGGCGTTGCCCTTGCCGCCGAGGACGACCGAGCCGCCGGCCGGGACCGTGATGGTCGAGCCGCCCTTGGCGTCGGTCAGGGTCGCGGTCTTGCCGACCCCGTCGACGGTGATGCCGTCGAGCTTCTGGTCGGTCGTGCCGTTGTTGAAGAGGGTGGCGGTGACGACGGCCGGGCCCTTGGAGGTGAGGTCGGGCTGGGTGATCACGGTGGCGTTCTGCACCTTGATGTCACCCACCGAGGTCGCGGCGTTGTCGGGCTTCACCTCGAGCGTCTGCGCGTTGTGGCCGGCACCGCACGCGGCGAGCGAGGCGATCGAGAACGCGATGGCGGCGGCGGCGAGGGCGCCGCGTCGAAGGCTGCTGCTCACGGCGGCGGCTACTCCTTGAACGTGGGCGGGGCAGACGGCTCCACGCGGTGTAAAGCCGTCCTAAGGGTCTGTCAGCGGCCTTAGATTACCGAGCCGTTCTCACGCCATCGCACCCGACCCGCCCCTAGCGGCCGACGGCTCCTCGTCAGGTGTCCCGCACGCACCGGACATCCCGTGTTCCTCACCGTCACCAATGGCCCCTTGTTCGACATTCGCATAGGCCCTGTCCAGCGGGGACTGCGGATTTCCGGTAAGGAATGCATGGCGGTCCGGAAAAACGATCACTCGGGCACGGGAAACGCAGTGATCAATTCCGGATTCGGCTCGAACGGGGGGCGGTGCGCCCGAACGGAGTAGCGGAAGTCGCACGCTCCGAACCTCACAAAACGGGACGTTCGACCCTTTGGACGCCTGTTCAGATGCCTGTAACGTTCGCGTTTCTCCCTCGCCGGACAGATGCTCCGACCTGCGAATACCCCGCTCCTCTTCCGTCCGCGGACCCCTTCGCAGCACGTTCCTGTTGTTGTTGTCAAGCCCCGAGATATGCCCTGACCTGCGAAAACGCCATTCAGAACCCGCAGTTTCCGTGTTACCCTGGATAGCCACGGAAGGGGTACCTGTCACATGACGTTCAAGGTTGGCGACACCGTGGTCTATCCCCATCACGGGGCCGCGCTGATCGAGGCTATCGAAACTCGTCAGATCAAAGGCGTGGACAAGACCTACTTGGTGCTGAAGGTCGCCCAGGGCGACTTGACGGTACGTGTGCCAGCGGACAATGCGGAGTTCGTCGGCGTGCGTGATGTGGTCGGTCAGGACGGGCTCGACCGGGTCTTCGAGGTACTGCGCGCGCCGTACGCCGAGGAGCCCACGAACTGGTCGCGCCGCTACAAGGCAAACCTGGAGAAGCTCGCCTCCGGTGATGTCATCAAGGTCGCGGAGGTTGTGCGTGACCTGTGGCGTCGAGAGCGTGAGCGCGGACTGTCCGCGGGTGAGAAGCGCATGCTCGCCAAGGCTCGCCAGATCCTGGTGAGCGAGCTCGCTCTCGCGGAGAACACGAACGAGGACAAGGCCGAGGCCCTGCTCGACGAGGTTCTCGCGTCCTGACGCGCTGCTGCGCGGGATGAGCGCGTAGGAAACAATGCCGTGGTGCCCGCTGACCCTGATGGTGTCGTCGGGCGCTGCGGCATGCGCGTATCCGCCCGCCCCGCCCTGCTCGTGATGTCCGTTGAAGCCCGTCGGTGTGCCGATGTACCGATGTGCCGTCCCCTGGCGTGCCGGGCCCGGGCAGCCGACTCGACCGGCGTCACGGAAGGGTCCGGTCAAGGCGTCGCGCCCGGCACGATGTGGCCATACCCACCACCCCCGAGCGTACAAACCTGAACGGAACCGATGTCTGACGAAACGCGTCCCGTTGTCGCCCGCGCACGCACCGCGGCCGTGATTCCGGCCGCCGGCCGGGGTGTACGCCTCGGCCCGGGCACCCCCAAGGCGCTGCGCACGCTGAGCGGCACCCCGATGCTGATCCACGCCGTCCGCGCCATGGCGGCGTCCCGCTCCGTCTCCCTCGTCGTGGTCGTCGCCCCGCCCGACGGCGCGGCCGAGGTGAAGAGCCTGCTCGCCGACCACGCCCTTCCCGAGCGCACCGACTTCGTCGTCGTGCCCGGCGGCGAATCCCGTCAGGAGTCCGTGAAGCGGGGCCTCGACGCCCTGCCGGACGGCATCGACATCGTCCTCGTGCACGACGCGGCCCGGCCGCTGGTGCCGGTGGACACCGTCGACGCGGTCATCGAGGCCGTCCGCGACGGCCAGCCCGCCGTCGTGCCCGCGCTGCCGCTCGCGGACACCGTCAAGGAGGTCGTGCCGACCACCGACGGCAGCCCCGAGCCGGTGGTCGCGACCCCCTCGCGGGCCAGGCTGCGCGCGGTGCAGACCCCGCAGGGCTTCGACCACGACACGCTCCGGCGTGCGCACGAGAGCGTCACCGAGGACGTGACCGACGACGCGAGCATGGTGGAGCAGCTGGGCCTTCAGGTCGTGCTCGTGCCCGGGCACGAGGAGGCCTTCAAGGTGACCCGGCCGCTGGACCTCGTGCTCGCCGAGGCCGTGCTCGCCCGCAGGAGGGCCAACGATGGGTTCTGAGCAGCAGCCCTTCCCGTACGTCCTGCCGCAGGTCGGCATCGGGACCGACATCCACGCCTTCGAGGACGGGCGGGAGATGTGGTGCGGCGGCCTGAAGTGGGAGGCCCCCGACTACTCCGGCCCCGGCCTCGCCGGGCACTCCGACGCCGACGTGGTCGCCCACGCCGCGTGCAACGCGCTGTTCTCGGCCGCCGGGCTCGCTGACCTCGGACAGCACTTCGGGACCGGGCGGCCCGAGTGGGCGGGCGCGAGCGGGCTCACGCTGCTCGCGGAGGCGGCGCGGATCGTGCGGGACGCGGGTTTCGTGATCGGCAACGTCGCCGTGCAGGTCGTCGGCCCCCGGCCGAAGATCGGCAAGCGGCGCGACGAGGCGCAGAAGGTGCTGTCCGAGGCCGCCGGAGCGCCGGTGTCCGTCTCGGGCGCCACCACCGACGGGCTCGGCTTCCCCGGGCGCGACGAGGGGCTGATGGCGGTGGCGACGGCGCTGGTGGTGCGGACCGGTACCGCCTGACCTGCGGATCGGCCGCCCCCGCTCCTTATTGCACATTGCTTGCAGTTAGCATGGCCGGGCAGGTTGATCGGGCTCGGACAGGTGAAGGCAGGCAATGGGTGACTACGTGATCCGCGTGGCCGGTGACGGCGATGTGGACGGAGCCCGTGCCGTCATGCTGGACACCGTGTACCGCGACCTGAAGTCCGGCTACGTGCCGCGCTGGCACGCCGACATCATCGACCCGGCCGGCCACTACCTGCGGCCCGAGCGGTGCACCCTGCTCGTCGCCGAGCACCTGCCCAGCGGCGAGATCGTCGCCACGGGCGGGGTGCGGGACCGGGGCCCGGCCGCCCCGCCCAATCCGCAGTGGGTCGCCGACCGCTTCCCGTCCGGCTCCACCGCCCAGCTGTGCCGCATCTACGTACATCCCGAGCACCGGCGGCACGGGCTCGCCCGCGCCCTCGTACGGGAGCTGACCGCCTTCGTCGCGGCCGTCGGCGGCTACGACGCGATCTACCTGCACACCGACCCGGCCGTGACCGGCGCCGAACCGTTCTGGCGGGCGCTCGCGCACGAGGTCTGCGACGAGCGCGGGCTGCCCGGCGGCGGACAGGGCATCGTCCACTTCGAGCTGCCGCTGCCCGCGGCCGTGCCCGTCCCCGTCGGCTGATGCGCCGCCGTGGCTTTCTGCTCGCGGCGGCCGGGCTCGGTCTCACCAGCGCCTGCGGTTCGTTCACCGGCACCGCGCGCGGCGGCCGGCTCGGCGTCGACCTCGCCTTCGCGCCCACCCAGGGCCTGTCCCCGTACGGCGACGACGGGCTGCTGCTGAGCCGGCTCGCGGTCGTCGACGGGCTCACCCGGATGGACGCGGACGGCGTGATCCATCCCGCGCTGGCCGCGAAGTGGACCCGTACCACCGTCACCACCTGGGAGTTCACCCTGCGCGCCGCGCGCTTCCAGGACGGCCGGGACGTCACCGCCGCCGCCGTCGTGCGGTCCCTGACCGAGGCCGGGCGGGCGAAGGTGACCCCGCGCGTGCTGAGCGACGTGAAACTGAGCGCCGAGGCCGTGGGGGAGCGGACCGTACGGGTCACGACCGGGGACGCCGACCCGCTGCTGCCCGCACGGCTCGCCAACCCCTCCCTCGCCGTCTTCTCGCCCGCCGCGTACAGGGCGGGCGGGACGGTGGACCCCGTCGGGACCGCCACCGGCCCGTTCGCCCTGACCGAGGTGAACGGGGCGGTGTCCGCGACGCTCGACCGGTTCGACGGGCACTGGCGCGGCCGGGCCGCCGCCCGCGGCCTCGACGTCACCTTCGTCGCCGACAACAACGCCCGGGCCAACGCGCTGCGTTCGGGACAGATCGAGGTCGCCGAGTTCGTGCCCGCCGCCCAGGCGCTGGTCCTCGGCGACCGGGCCCGCCGGGTCGCCACCGTGCGCACCACGACCCTGTACCTGAACACCCGCGAGGGCCCGCTCGCCGATCCCGGACTGCGGGCCGCCGTCCGCGCGGGCATCGACGGCGGCGCCCTGGCGAGCAGCGTCTACGAGGGATACGCCGAGCGCGCCCACGGGCTGCTCGGACCCGGGTTCGCCTGGGCCGACGGCAAGCAGCTGCCCGTCACCGGCCGGGCCGCGGCCACCGCGCCGCGCGGCCGCACGCTCACCCTCGCCACGTACACCAACCGGGCCGAGCTGCCCGAGGCCGGCACCGCGCTCGGGCAGCAGCTGAAGCGGGCCGGGTTCGGGGTGCGCCTCGTCGTCAAGGACTACGCGCGCCTGGAGGCCGGGGCGCTCGCCGGGGAGTACGACGCGTTCCTGATGTCCCGCTCCACCGCGCTCGACACCGGCGACCCGGTCTCGTACCTCGCCTCCGACTTCACCAGCGGCGGCAGCTTCAACATCTCCCAGCTGCGCGACGCGCGGGTCGACGCCGCCGTGCGCGACGCGGCGGGCCGCGAGGGCCGGGCGCGGCAGCGGGCCGTGCTCACCGCCGAGGCCGCCGTGCTGCGCACCGACGCCGTCGTGCCGATCGTCCACGAGGAGCACCTCCAGGGCGTCGGCGCCGGGGTGCGCGGAGTCGTCCTCGACCCCTACGAGCGGCAGTTCATCGGTCTGGAGACACGCGCGTGAAGCTGACCGGCCTCAAGGTGGGCGCGGGCCGGGTGGCCGCCGTGGGCGGACTGCTCGCGCTCACCGCGCTGCTGCCCTGGCTGACCCGCACCGACCCGGCCCTGACCGTGCTGCACGCGCGGTACGGGGACGCGCCCACGACACCGAAGCAGCTCGCCGAGGTGCGCGACCAACTGGGCCTCGGCGACGGCCCCTTCACCTTCCTCGGGCAGTGGCTGCGCGGCCTCGCGCACGGGGACCTCGGCACGTCCTGGGTGACGGGCGCCGACGTCGGCGCGGACGTCGCCGCCGGGTTCTGGGTGTCCGTGTCGCTGATGGCGTACGCGATGGTGGTCGCCGTCCTCGTCGCGGCGGCGGTGTGTCTGCCGGCCCTGCGGCGCGGCCGGACCGAGGCGCCGAACGGGGTGGTCGCCGGGGTGCTCGCCGCCCTCCCCGAGTTCCTGCTCGCCTCCGTCCTCGCGACCCTGTTCGCCGTGCGGCTCGGCTGGTTCCCGGCGCAGGGCTGGGCCTCGCCCGCCTCCGCCGTGCTGCCCGCGCTCGCCCTCGGCCTGCCCGCGGGCGCCGTCCTCGGACGGCTCGGGCAGGACGCGCTGCCCACCGCGTTCGCCGAGCCCTGGGTGCGCACCGCCCGCGCGAACGGCATGCCGCGCTCGCGCATCGCCGGGCACGCGGTGCGCCGCGCGCTGCCCGCCGTGCTGCCGCAGGCCGGGCTCACCGTGGTCGGCCTGACCGGGGCGGCGGCCGCCGTCGAAGCGGTGTTCGCCATCCCCGGCCTCGGCGGCACCGCCGTCGCCGCCGCGCTCGACCTCGACCTGCCGCTGCTCCAGGGCTGTCTCCTCGCGCTGCTCGCGCTCGGCGTCGTCGCGGCGGCCGCCGTCGAACTCGTCCGGCGGCGGCTGCTCGGCCCCGCCCTGCGCGCGGGCGCGCTGCCCGGTGCCGCTCCGGTGCGCGCGGGCCGCCGGTCGGCCGCGTACGCGGCGCTCGCCCTCGCCGCCGTCCTGCTCGCGGTGATCGGGTGGGGCCTGACCCGCGACCCGCTCCAGGTCGACCTGACCGCCCGCCTCGCCGCGCCCTCCGCCGCCCATCCCTTCGGTACCGACGCGCTGGGCCGCGACGTGCTGGCCCGGCTCGGCCACGGCGCGCTGCGCACCCTGGCCACGGCCGCCGCCGTGTGCGCCGCCTGCTGGGCCGTCGGCATCGCGCTCGGCCTCACCCGCTGGGCCAAGGGCCCGACCGAGGTCGCCAACGCGCTGCCCGCGATCCTCGCCGGGCTCCTGGTCACGGGCCTGTTCGGGGCCGGTCAGACCGGGGCGGCCGTCGCCGTCGCCGCCGTCGGCTGGGCCCCGCTGGCCGCGCACACCGCCGCCCTGGCCGAGACGGAACGGGCCTCCGGGCACGTCGAGGCCGCGCTCGCCCAGGGCGCCGGACGCCTGCACGTCCTGCGCCGCCACGTCCTGACCGGCGTCCTCCCGCAGGTCACCCGCCACGCCGCCCTGCGCCTGGCCCCCACCACCCTCGCCCTGGCCTCTCTCAGCTTCCTCGGCCTGGGCACCCAGCCCCCCACCCCCGAGTGGGGCCGCCTCCTGATGGAGAACCTCCCGTACGCGGAACGGGCCCCGTGGGCGGTCCTGGCCCCGGCGGCGGCGCTGGCCTGCGTGGGCGCCCTGGTGGCCCTGGTGGGCCGAAGGCCCCTCCAGGGGCGCGGGGAACTGCGCGAGCAACCACGACGCAGCGGCAGTCGCCCACACGCGGAAGCCCCTACGGCGAGCAGGCGATGAAGCCGGCCCGCACCCCAAAACTCCGCATCCGCAACCTCCCGCCCTACCTGCGGATGCTCACGGCCACCCAACTCGCCTTCAACATCGGCTTCTACGCGGTCCTCCCCTACCTGGCCACCCACCTCACCGACCACCTCGGCCTGGCCGGCTGGGCGGCCGGCCTCATCCTCGGCCTGCGCACCTTCAGCCAGCAGGGCCTCTTCGTCGTCGGCGGCGCCCTCACCGACCGCTACGGCCCCCGCCCGGTGGTGCTGACCGGCTGCGCCCTGCGCATCGCCGGGTTCCTCTGGCTCGGGTTCGCCGACCGCACGGTCACCGTCGTCGCGGCCGTGCTCCTCGTCGGGTTCGCCGCCGCGCTGTTCTCCCCGGCCGTCGAGTCGGAGACGGCCCGCGAGGCCGTCCGCCACGAGGCCGCCACCGGCATCCCGCGCGCCCAGGTCCTCGGCGTCTTCTCGGCGGCCGGACAGGCGGGCGCCTTCCTCGGGCCGCTGCTCGGCACGGCCCTGCTGTTCGCCGGGTTCCGGGCGGCCTGCCTCGCGGGCGCGCTGGTCTTCGTCGGCGTGTTCGCCGGGCACGCCCGCTTCATGCCGCGCCGCGAACGCGTACCGGCCCGGAGCCTCACGGCCGGCGCCGCCGTCCTCGCCCGGCCGCGCTTCCTCGCCCTGTGCCTCGCGTACAGCGGCTACCTCATCGCGTACAACCAGCTCTACCTCGCGCTGCCCGCGGAGGCGGTCCGCACGACCGGTTCGCAGGACGCCGTCGGCCCGCTGTTCGCGCTGTCGTCGCTGCTCGTCGTCCTCGTCCAGCTGCCGGTGACCCGCTGGTCGGCGGGGCGGCTCGCGCCGCGCACCGCGCTCACGGCGGGGCTGCTGCTGGTGGCCGCCGGGTTCGCGACGGTGGCCGCGACGGCCGGGCGGCTGCCGGGCCCGGGGTGGGCGCTGCTGCCGCTCGGCGTCCTCGTCACGCTGCTCACCTGCGGGCAGATGCTGCTGGTGCCGGCCGCGCGCGGGCTCGTCCCCGACCTCGTCGACGCCCGCCACCTGGGCCTGGCCACCGGCGCGCTGTCCTCCGTCGCCGGGCTCGCCGTGCTCGGCGGGAGCGCCGCGACGGGCGCCCTGCTCGACCTGCCCGCGCCCGCTCTGTGGTCCGTCCTGGCGGCCGTGCCGCTGGCCGCGGCGGGGCTCGCCCGGTGGGTGACACCCGGCCGAAATACCGCGCCCGCCCGGTGTGTTGCCGCAGGATCGGGTACGCGTTCGCAGTCATACGAGAAGGAGTGAAGCCATGTCCGCCCAGCTCTCCGACGAGCTCAAGGCCCTGCTCGACAGCAAGGTCTTCATCGGCGTCGCCACCATCCAGCCCGACGGGAGCCCGCAGGTCTCCCCGGTGTGGGCCAAGCGCGACGGCGACGACGTGCTGTTCTCCACGACCGTCGGCCGCCGCAAGGAGAAGAACCTGCGGCGCGACCCGCGCGTGACGGTCCTCGTGCAGCCCGCCGACAACCCGTACGCGTACGCCGAGATCCGCGGCACCGTCGACATCACCACCGAGGGCGGCCAGGAACTCATCGACGAGCTGTCGGTGAAGTACACCGGGAAGAAGTACGCGGAGTTCAACCCGTCGTCGGCCGACGACGCGGAGCGGGTCGTGGTGCGGGTCCGGGCCCGGAAGGTCGTCGGGCGGGTCTGAGGTTCGTGGGGGTTCGCCTCTTTTGGGGGACTGCGTCCCCTGGCTCCCGCCGGTGCGTCGTCGGCCGACGGCCGGTGGGGGCTTCTCGCGCCCCTCACGGGGCCACGGCACTCCCTGCGGGCTACTACCCTGGAGGCGTGACTATTCGCCTGTACGACACCAGCGCCCGGCAGATCCGTGACTTCATCCCGCTCACGCCGGGCTGCGTCTCGATCTACCTCTGTGGTGCGACCGTGCAGGCCGCCCCGCACATCGGGCACATCAGGTCCGGCCTCAACTTCGACATCATGCGCCGCTGGTTCGCGTACCGCGGCTACGACGTCACGTTCATCCGCAACGTGACGGACATCGACGACAAGATCATCCAGAAGTCGGCCGAGCAGAACCGGCCGTGGTGGTCGATCGGGTACGAGAACGAGCGGGCGTTCAACGACGCGTACGACGCGCTCGGCTGCCTGCCGCCGACGTACGAGCCGCGCGCCACCGGCCACGTCCCCGAGATGATCGAGATGATGCGCGGGCTCATCGAGCGCGGCCACGCCTACGAGGCCGACGGGAACGTGTACTTCGACGTGCGCTCCTTCCCCGGCTACCTGGAGCTGTCCAACCAGGACCTGGACGGCCTGCGCCAGCCCTCCGAGGAGGGCATCACCGGCAAGCGCGACCCGCGCGACTTCGCCATGTGGAAGGCGACCAAGCCGGGCGAGCCCAGCTGGGAGACGCCGTGGGGCCGCGGCCGTCCGGGCTGGCACCTGGAGTGCTCGGCGATGGCCCACAAGTACCTCGGCTCCGCCTTCGACATCCACGGCGGCGGCCTCGACCTGGTCTTCCCGCACCACGAGAACGAGATCGCGCAGGCCAAGGCCTACGGCGACGACTTCGCGCGGTACTGGGTGCACAACTACTGGGTCACCATGGCCGGCGAGAAGATGTCGAAGTCGCTGGGCAACAGCGTCCTCGTCTCCGAGATGGTCAAGCACTGGCGGCCGATCGTGCTCCGGTACTACCTGGGCACCCCGCACTACCGCTCGACCATCGAGTACAGCGAGGAGGCGCTGCGCGAGGCCGAGTCCGCGTTCGCCCGCATCGAGGGCTTCGTGCAGCGCGTCACCGAGCTGGCGGGCGGCACGGTCGCCGCGGCCGACGAGGTGCCGCTCGCGTTCGCCGAGGCGATGGACGACGACCTGGGCGTGCCGCAGGCGCTGGCCATCGTGCACACCGCCGTCCGGCAGGGGAACTCCGCCCTCGCCGCCGACGACAAGGAGACCGCCGTCGCCCGGCTCGCCGAGGTGCGCGCCATGCTCGGCGTCCTCGGCCTCGACCCGCTCGACGAGCGGTGGGCCGGCGAGCAGGGCCAGGGCGAGGACCTCCACGGAGTCGTCGACAGCCTCGTACGGCTCGTGCTCGACCAGCGCGAGGGCGCCCGCGCCCGCAAGGACTGGGCCACCGCCGACGCCATCCGCGACCAGCTCGGCCAGTCCGGGCTCGTCATCGAGGACAGCCCGCAGGGCCCGCGCTGGACGCTGGGACCGCGCTGACCGCACGGTGAATGTGCCGCCCGGCCCGTGGGGCGGCACACTTCATAGGTACAGATACGTACAGACATTCGTTGCCGTAAGAGAACAGGTAGGTCATGGCCGCCAACAACAACCGCCGCATGTCCGGCAAGAAGGGCGCGCAGGTCGGCAGTGGCGGCCAGCGACGCAAGGGTCTCGAGGGCAAGGGCCCGACCCCGCCCGCCGAGATGCGCAAGAAGCACAAGAAGAACCGCATCGCGACGGCCCAGGCCAAGCGCGCCCAGGGCCGCCCCACGAGCCGCACCGGCGGCCCGCGCGGCAAGTCCACCTCCGAGATGGTCGTCGGCCGCAACCCGGTCGTCGAGGCGCTGCGCGAGGGCGTGCCCGCGAGCACGCTCTACGTCCAGCAGTTCATCGACAACGACGAGCGGGTCCGCGAGGCGCTCCAGCTCGCCGGTGAGCGCGGTGGCATCCACCTCATGGAGGCCCCGCGCCCGGAGCTGGACCGGATGACCAACGGGCTGAACCACCAGGGCCTCGTGCTCCAGGTGCCGCCCTACGAGTACGCGCACCCGGAGGACCTGGTCGCCGCCGCGTTCGACGAGGGCCAGGACCCGCTGATCGTCGCCCTCGACGGGGTGACGGACCCGCGCAACCTGGGCGCCGTCGTGCGGTCCACCTCCGCGTTCGGCGGGCACGGCGTCGTGGTGCCCGAGCGGCGGGCCGCCGGGATGACCGCCGGTGCCTGGAAGACGTCCGCCGGTGCCGCCGCGCGCACGCCGGTGGCTCGCGCCACGAATCTGACCCGCACGCTGGAGCAGTACAAGAAGGCGGGCCTCGCCATCGTCGGGCTCGCCGCCGACGGGGAGCACACCGTGGGTGACCTGGCCGCGCTCGAGGGCCCGGTCGTCATCGTGGTCGGCAGTGAGGGCAAGGGGCTTTCGCGACTGGTCGGGGAGACCTGCGACTTCCGGGTGCGGATTCCGATGCCGGGTGGCGCAGAGTCCTTGAACGCCGGTGTCGCCGCCGGTGTGGTCCTTTACGAGGCTGCTCGGCGCCGCGCCTGATCTCGGTACGTCGCCGGGTGCGGCTTTCGTCGTGGCTGGTCGCGCAGTTCCCCGCGCCCCTGAGGCATGCGCTTCGCGCAGCCTCCCCTGGATGCCGAAGGCATCTCAGGGGCGCGGGGAACTGCGCGAGAAGCCCCACCGGCCCGCAGGTGGCGACGAGACCCGGAACGAC